>CAIKMZ010000085.1 GCA_903828665.1 uncultured beta proteobacterium | reverse complement strand
TTGCGTCACGGCCTGCGGGCCTGCCGCAGCAATTGACTTTGACCGCAAGACGGTCAAGCAGAGCGCCGCGTTTGACCTCGTGCTGGATCTGCGCGCAACGCCGGCCTTTGGCCAGCAGACCCTGCCGCAAGGGTATTTTTTTGTCGGGCCGCAGGCCTTTGAAGCCCATGGACCAACCGCTGTGGCAGCGGGCCAGCGCGTCGACCTGGTCGCGGCCGCTCTTGAACTTCAGTCCATGGTGGGCGAATTCGAAAAGCCCAGGTTCTTTGCCTACAAGCAAAAACTGTGCGCCCACAGTCGCAACAACAAGATTGGCTGCAGCGCCTGTATCGACGTCTGCTCGGCCAGCGCCATCAGCAGCGAGCCTGACCGCCAGGGGATCAAGGTCAATCCGCATTTGTGCGTAGGCTGCGGTGCCTGCAGCAGCGTGTGCCCGAGCGGCGCGCTGAGCTTTGCTTATCCGAGAGTCAACGAACAGGGCGTGAGAATCAAGACCATGCTGAGCACCTTCACCAGGGCCGGTGGCAAAGCTGCCGCGCTGTTGTTGCACAGCCAGCACGCCGGCACCCGATTGATCGATGATCTGGGGCGTGCGGCGCAGCTCGACAAGGCCGTCCACGGTGTGCCCGCGCGTGTGCTGCCGATGGCGCTGTGGCATACCGCATCCACCGGGATCGAGCTGTGGCTCACGGCGCTGGCGTACGGGGCGTCCCAGGTCTGGATTCTGATGACGGGAGAGGAAGCGCCGCAGTACGTGGCGGCGCTGCAGGCGCAGATCGACGTCGCACAGTCCATCCTCACAGATCTCGGTTATCAAGGTGAGCATTTGCGCATCCTGCGCGCCCGGGATGCGCGGGATCTGGCCGCGCTGGATGCGCAATTGCAGGCGGCGCCCGCCCAGACGGTGGGCCACGCGGCGAGTTTTGCCGTGCAGGCGGACAAGCGCGTCAACATCGAACTGGCGCTCGAGCACCTGGTTGCGCAGGCAACGACGCGCCCCGACAGCATTGCCCTGCCTGATCGGGGCTCGCCATTGGGCGCTTTGCGCATCGACCAGCAGCGCTGCACCCTGTGCCTGAGTTGCGTCAATGCCTGCCCGGCCGCTGCCTTGCAAGACAATTCGCAAACGCCGCAGCTCCGCTTCATTGAGAGGAACTGCGTGCAGTGCGGCCTGTGCGTGACGACCTGCCCGGAAAAGGCGCTGGCACTGTCACCCCGGTTCAATCTTTCCCCCCAGAGAACGCAGGCAGTCGTGATCAATGAAATGCAGCCCTATGTCTGCATCCGCTGCAGCAAGCCTTTTGGTACGCTCAAGGCGATTGAATCGATGCTCGGCAAATTGGCGGGGCATGCCATGTTCCAGGGCCCGGCAGCCGATCGCCTCAAAATGTGCGCCGATTGCCGTGTGATCGATATCTACTCGTCCGAGACCGAGGTCAGAATCGACGATATTCGTTAGGAACAATGCCTGTGCTGAACCAAGCTCTTTTGACTTTATCGAATCTCGATGAGGAGACAGCACGCGCCGAAATCTACGGGCTGCTCGCCAGCCTCTATTACGCGCCCCCTGATCCTGAGCTGTGCAAGCAGTTGCGCGCGGCTGTAACCGATGCGCCGATGGCTGGCGGCTTCCTCGAAGAGCCCTGGCGCGCTTTGGTGGCCGCTGCGCGGCAGTTCGAATGCGAAGCCATTGCGCAGGAATACGGGACCCTGTTCGGCGGCGTCGGCAAGCCGGAGGTCTATCTTTTCGGTTCCTACTACCTGAGCGGCTTTCTCAATGAAAAGCCGCTGGCCGCATTGCGAAGTGACCTAGCGGCCCTGGGCCTGGAGCGCAAAGAAGCGATGTCGGAAACCGAGGACCACCTGGCTTACCTGTGCGAGGTGATGCGGTACTTGATCGCCGGCGACGACGTGCAAGTGGCCAATCTGGCGCAGCAGCAGCTGTTTTTTGCGCGCCATCTGCAACCGTGGGCGCCGCGCCTGTGCGATGCCCTTGCGCAGCACCCGGCGGCGCAGTTCTACCGCGCGCTGGCTGCGTTCACCCAGGCCTTTCTCAGCGTTGAGGCGCAAGGCTTTGACATGCTGGACTGAACACACTCGGGCCCGCCAACAGCGCGGGCCTATCGTTTTCCCTCGCTTGGCCTGATTGTGTCGTTATTTCCATTGTGGTGCGCAGTGGGATCACGTAGACTGCAGCATATGAACGGTTGTTCATAGATACGGCCGTCGCCACCGGAGACACGCCATGCTAGATACGCCACTCAAGGCCTCACGCCGAAGCTTCTTTGTAGGGGCCGTCGCCACGGGCGCTGCGACAGTCGCCCTGGTCGATTTCAAGAGCATTCCCGAGACCGCGGTGAAGCAAGCGGAACAGCAGCCGCGTCCCGAAAGAGGGGGCGGCTATGTGCTTTCCGAGCACGTCCAGCGCTACTACAAAACGACGCGGATCTAGCCCGTCCGGGCGTTGCCGCCACCCTGTCCCCCTTTCACTTTTCACGGAGAGCTTGCCATGCTGCTCACGAAAAAAATCCAGACCGGCCGTGCCAGCGCCGGACATGCGATGGGGTCGCCGAAGTTTGTTCAGCGCCTGTCGCGCGGCCTCTCGAATGCATTGCCGACGATGGACAGGCGCGCCTTCCTGCAGCGTTCCGGGCTGGGCGTCGGCGTCGGCCTGGCAGCCAGTCAGCTGACACTGGTGAAGAAGGCGTCTGCCGCCACGGATGGCGGCCTGATTGGCAATGGCAAGGTCGAGGTCAAACGCACGGTATGCACCCATTGCTCGGTTGGTTGCGCGGTTGATGCCGTGGTCGAAAACGGTGTCTGGGTGCGCCAGGAGCCGGTGTTCGACTCGCCCTTGAACCTGGGTGCACACTGCGCCAAAGGAGCGGCGCTGCGTGAGCATGGGCATGGCGAGTACCGCCTGCGCTACCCGATGAAACTGGTCAATGGCAAGTACGAACGCATCAGCTGGGACACCGCCCTGACTGAAATCAGCGCCAAACTGCTCGAACTGCGCAAGGCCAGCGGCCCCGACTCGATCTACTGGATCGGCTCGTCAAAGCACAACAACGAGCAGGCTTACCTGATGCGCAAGTTCGTCAGCTTCTGGGGCAGCAACAACTGCGACCACCAGGCGCGGATTTGCCACTCGACCACGGTTGCCGGTGTTGCCAACACCTGGGGCTATGGTGCCATGACCAATTCCTATAACGACATGCAAAACAGCAAGTGCGCCATGTACATCGGCTCCAACGCCGCTGAAGCGCACCCGGTCAGCATGTTGCACATGCTGCACGCCAAGGAAACCGGGACCAAGATGATTGTGGTCGACCCCCGTTTCACCCGGACTGCAGCCAAGGCCGACGAGTACGTGCGCATCCGTTCCGGCTCTGACATTCCCTTCCTGTTCGGGATTCTGTACCACGTCTTCAAGAACGGATGGGAAGACAAGAAGTACATCAATGATCGGGTCTTTGGCATGGACAAGGTCAGGGAGGATGTGCTGGCCAAATGGACTCCCGACAAGGTTGAAGAAGCCTGCGGCGTGAAAGAGGAGCAGGTGCTCAAGGTGGCGACCCTGATGTCGCAAAACCGGCCCAGCACGCTGGTCTGGTGCATGGGCCAAACTCAGCACACGATTGGCAATGCCATGGTGCGCGCATCGTGCATTCTGCAACTGGCTTTGGGCAATGTTGGCAAGTCGGGCGGCGGCACCAACATCTTTCGGGGTCATGACAATGTGCAGGGCGCCACGGACGTCGGCCCCAATCCGGATTCATTGCCCGGCTATTACGGCATCGTCGAAGGGTCCTGGAAACATTTCGCCAAGGTCTGGGGCGTCGATTTCGAGTGGATCAAGAAGCAGTTCGCTTCGCCGGCCATGATGAGCAAGCCCGGCATCACGGTGTCGCGCTGGATTGACGGCGTCCTGGAAAAGAACGAATTGATCGACCAGGATTCCAATTTGCGGGGTGTCTTCTATTGGGGCCACGCGCCGAACTCGCAGACGCGCGGCCTGGAGATGAAGCGCGCCATGGACAAGCTTGACCTGCTGGTCGTGGTCGATCCTTATCCCTCGGCCACCGCAGCCATGGCGGCCATGCCCGGCAAGCCCGAAGATGCCAACCCGAACCGGTCTGTCTACCTGCTGCCGGCAGCAACCCAGTTTGAGACCAGCGGCTCCGTCACGGCATCGAACCGGTCCCTGCAATGGCGCGAGAAGGTCATTGAGCCCTTGTGGGAGAGCCGCAGCGACCACATGATCATGCAGCAGTTTGCCGACCGTCTGGGCTTTGGCAAGGAACTGTCCAAGAACTACAAGATGCAAAAGGTCAAGGGCCTCGATGAACCCGTGACCGAGGACATTCTGCGCGAAATGAACAAAGGGCTCTGGACCATCGGCTACACCGGCCAGAGCCCCGAGCGGCTCAAAGCCCATATGCGCAACATGCATCTGTTCGACGTCAAGACGCTCAGATGCAAGAGCGGCAAGGACAAGGAAACCGGATACGACCTGAGCGGTGATTATTTCGGTCTGCCCTGGCCTTGCTACGGCACGGCTGAACTCAAACACCCGGGCTCGCCCAACTTGTACGACACGTCCAAACATGTGATGGACGGTGGTGGCAACTTCCGCGCCAATTTTGGTGTGGAGCGCGACGGCAAGAGTCTGCTTTCCGAAGATGGCTCGCATTCGCTGGGCGCCGACATCACGACCGGCTACCCGGAATTTGACCATGTGCTGCTCAAGAAACTGGGCTGGTGGGATGACCTGACCGAGGCAGAGAAAACGGCAGCAGACGGCAAGAACTGGAAGACCGATCTGTCAGGCGGCATTCAGCGCGTTGTCATGAAGGTGCACGGCTGCCATCCGTTTGGCAATGCCAAGGCGCGCGCCGTGGTGTGGAATTTCCCCGACCCCATTCCGCAGCATCGCGAACCGTTGTACGGCATCCGCCCCGACCTGGTCGCCAAGTACCCCACGCACGACGACAAGAAATCGTTCTGGCGCCTGCCTACGCTTTTCAAAACCGTTCAGCAGAAAAATATTGCCGACAAGGTGCATGAGAAGTTTCCCTTCATCATGACCTCCGGGCGCTTGACCGAATACGAAGGCGGCGGCGAGGAAACCCGCTCCAACCCCTGGCTGGCCGAACTGCAGCAGGAGATGTTCATCGAGATCAACCCCAAGGTGGCGGCAGACAAGGGCATCCGCAATGGTGAACGGGCCTGGGTCAGCACACCAACCGGTGCGCGACTCAATGTGCAGGCCATGGTGACCGAGCGCGTCGGTCCGGACACAGTCTTCATGCCCTTCCACTTTTCCGGGCGCTGGCAGGGCGCCGACATGCTGGCCTATTACCCGGACGGCGCACACCCGGTGGTGCGGGGTGAGGCCATCAATACCGGCACCACCTATGGCTACGACAGCGTGACCATGATGCAGGAAACCAAGACGACGATTTGCAACGTCGAGCGGGCATAAGGATCAATCATGGCAAGAATGAAATTCATCTGTGACGCCGAGCGCTGCATCGAATGCAACGGCTGCGTCACCGCCTGCAAGAACGAAAACGAAGTGCCATGGGGCGTCAACCGGCGCCGTGTCGTGACGCTCAACGATGGCGTCCCCGGAGAAAAATCAATCTCGGTCGCCTGCATGCACTGCAGCGATGCGCCGTGCATGGCGGTATGCCCGGTCAACTGCTTCTACCGCACCGACGAAGGCGTCGTGCTGCACGACAAGGATGTCTGCATCGGCTGCGGTTATTGCGCTTATGCCTGCCCATTTGGCGCGCCGCAGTTTCCCTCGCAAGGCACGTTCGGTGTGCGCGGCAAGATGGACAAGTGCACCTTCTGCGCCGGTGGCCCCGAAGCCAACGGCAGCCAGGCTGAATTTGAAAAGTACGGCCGCAATCGCCTGGCCGAGGGCAAACTGCCCGCTTGCGCCGAGATGTGCTCCACCAAAGCTTTGCTCGCGGGCGATGGTGACGTGGTGGCTGACATTTTGCGCAACCGCGTGGTGCAGCGCGGCAAAGGCGCCGAGGTCTGGGGCTGGGGCACTGCCTATGGCTCGACGAAAGCGGGCCGCGCGCCCGACACAGGAGCCAAATCATGAAACGTGCAGCCCTGCTTGCCAGCCTGATGTTGCTTCTTGCGGCCTGTGGCGAGAAGCCGCAAACCATTGGATTGCCGAATTCGGATACGCCGGCGTACACCGGCACGGGCACCGGGTTCATGGCGCCCGGCTGGAAGGCGGGCGACAAGACTGCCTGGGAACAGCAGCTGAAAGCACGCCAACAGAATAGTCAGAACGACTATTCCAAAATGAAATAGGAGGCACATCATGCTGCGCTCACTATTCACAATCCTGACGCTCGCATTTGGGCTCTGCGGACTGGCTGCGGCGCAGACGCAGGGGGCTTCCCGGCCGGCAGCGGCCTCTTCGGCCGCGGCGGGGGCGACGCAAAGCGCCAACATCCTCGATCTCAAACCTGATGCCAGCGCGGACCCGAAGTACGCGCAACAGAGTAACGGCGAGCGCGCCAAGGTGCAGCCGGGCAATAACGCGCCGATGTGGCGTCAGGTCGGCAGCGGCATAACCGGTACCAGCAGTCTGCCGCGCAGCCAGGCGCCCGAGGCCGGTAATCTGGTCCAACCCTCCGTGCGCTATCCGGGATCCCGCCTGACCAACGCCGGCGAGGCTTGGCGCGAAGTGCGCAACAAATGGATCATTCCCTATGGCGGCGCGCTGCTGCTGATTGTGATCGGCGCGATCGCCCTGTTCCATTGGCGCATCGGCCCCATGAAGGTCAAGGATGAACCGACCGGCCGCCTGATCGAACGCTTCACCTACATGGAGCGTTCCGCGCACTGGGCGAATGCGGTCGCGTTCTGTACCTTGGCAATTTCCGGTGTGGTGATGGCTTTTGGGAAGTTCTTCTTGTTGCCGGTTATCGGCACTACCTTGTTTGGTTGGCTGGCCTACCTCATGAAAAATGTGCACAATTTTTCCGGTCCGGTCTTCGCTGTTTCCCTGCTGGTCGTGATCGTGACCTTTGTCGGAGACAACCTTCCATCCAAGGATGACCTGAACTGGTTGCTCAAGGCTGGCGGCATATTGTCGGGTCAGGAAATCGAGTCCGGGCGTTTCAATGCCGGTGAAAAGATCACCTTTTGGGGTGGCGTCTTTTTGCTGGGCCTGATTGTTGTGGCATCAGGACTGTTCATGGACAAGCTGATACCAGGATTGATTTACGAGCGCGCCAGCATGCAGGTGGCGCACATGGTGCACGCAGCATCCAACATTGCGATGCTTTGCATGTTCCTGGGGCACATCTACATGGGGACGGCGGGTACCAAAGGCGCCTACGAAGGCATGCGGACCGGCTACGTGGATGAATCCTGGGCCAGGGAGCATCACGCACTCTGGTATGCGGATGTGCAATCGGGCAAATTGCCTGCCCAACGCAGCGTGACCAGCCCGGCAGGCTCGGCGCCGTCCGCCGTTCAAGTCTGAAACCACGCAAAGGCCAACATGAAATTGCTATCCATCTGGATTACAGCGCTCGCGCTGATAACGCCCGCATGGGCCAAACTCCCGGCTCCAGACGATGCGGCCAAAGCCCAGGCCGCCGAGGCCGCCGCCAAAGCGGCGCATGCCGGCAAGTTGGAGGCCTATCAGCTTTGCAAGGCGCAGGACCGGGTTGTCGCGCGCACCAAGCCGGCCGCTTCCAAGCCGACAGTCAAAGGCAACAAAGGCGCGCCGGCTTCGAACTGTGTCGATCCCGGCGCGTTTGTCTATGCTCCCGCAGGAGCGGCTTCAGCGCCGGTAGCCGCAAAGGTGGCGGCGTTGGCCCCGGCGCCTGCGTCAAGCAAGCCCGCCGCGCCCAAGAAATAACAGGCACAACGGGCCTGGCGTGCCTGGCAATGCCAAGTCGCTGCCCTGTCCTGCCCGTGCCCAGCCCCTCCGATGTCCCTGCCGCTTGAATTGCCCCGTCTCAGCCGGGCCCGGGCACCGCTAACGCGCGAAACACTGGTTCGCAACGAATGGGGAGAACGAGTTCCCAGCACAATTCCCTGCGAACGCGCGCTCACCGTCTGCGTCGACAAGCGCGAATTGCTCACCCTCATGACACTGGGTGGGTGTCCGGAACTGCTGGTTTTGGGGTTCCTGCGCAATCAGCGTCTGATCAATTGCGCTGCCGATGTCGAGTCAATTGCCGTAGATTGGGAACTTGGCGCAGCGGCTGTCAAGACGCACAAGGGCATCAATCAGATCGAGCAACGCACCGCCAGACGCGTGGTGACAACAGGATGCGGGCAAGGCAGCGTCTTTGGCGGTTTGATGGACGAGTTCGAGCGCATCGAACTCCCGAGCACCAGCCTGCAGCAGTCACAACTCTACGGCATCCTCAACACGATCCGTGGCCAGGAAAGCCTTTACCGCCGAGCCGGCTCGGTCCACGGCTGCGCACTGTTCAGTGGTGATGAAATGCTGGTCTTCATCGAGGATGTGGGCCGCCACAATGCCATCGACAGTATCGCCGGATGGATGTCGATGAACGGCGTTGGCGGTGCTGACAAAGTCATCTACACCACGGGTCGCTTGACCAGCGAAATGGTCATCAAGGCGGCCCAGATGGGGATTGCGATCACAGTTTCACGCAGCGGCATCACCGAGATGGGGCTGGAACTGGCTCAGCGTCTGGGCCTTTGCGCCATCGGCCGGGCGACGAACAAGCGATTCCTGTGCTACAGCGCCTTTGAGCGCCTGCAATTCCAAAGCGAACCCGCGAGGACCCGTTTGCGTGCGCCCGTCAACGCTGCACACGCCAAATCCTGCGACGAATGGAATACAGCACCATCCAAAGTGAACTATCCGGAAACCGTGCCAGACCCTACGGCCGCGATGGAGCACCCACACTGAGCGACCACATTTGGTCGAGTCCGGAAGTCCCTTTGAATGAATTCGCAACTCCACTGCCGCAGTCGGTCTGCCGGACGCAAGAACTGGAGCCTGGCGGTCAATCCGGACGACTGCGAGCCGGGTTCGGCCGCCCTCACTGACGCACATAGCGCAAGTGTGTGGCGGCCGGACCAGCCAGAACCTTGTCGATGCGAAACTGCGGAGCGGGCTCGCGCAGGTTCTCGAAGAGACGCCGTCCGCCGCCGAACAACACTGGGGCCAAGGCGATTTCCAGTTCATCAATGGCACACAGGTTCAGGTACTGCTGGATAACATCCGCGCCACCCGCGATACGAATGTCACGACTGCCTGCCGATTCACGCGCCTGCTCCAGGGCATGCAGCGGGCCGTCATTGATGAAGTAAAAGGTCGTCCCGCCGGGGCGCACCCAGGGTTCGCGTTTCTCGTTGGTCAGGACGCAGACCGGCGTGTGAAACGGCGCATCCGCGGGCCAGGCGCGCTCGCCTTGGTCGAACATTCGCTTGCCCATGATGTTGGCGCCGATGCGCTCGGTGGTGCTGCGAACCAGGTCATTGACCGGGCCGGTCTCTCCCCCTGGTCCGAAGTTGTGGTTCTCGCGGAAGTGCTGTTGATTGATGAGCCAGGCCATCAGCCGGCCCCACTTGGCGCCCCAGTTCTTGTACCCCGGATTCTCCATGGTCATTCCTTCCGGCGCCATGTAGCCATCGAGGCTGAGTCCAATATTGACGAATACTTTGCCCATGATTCTCCTCCCGCGGATTCGGATGTCGGCATGACTGTATCGCGCCGGCTGCCATTCTGTTGATTCAAAGGTCAAAACACGCCAATCCCGAAATTGGACGTCCTTCTCGGAGGACTTCTGCTGCTGCCCCGGAGCCGCAGCCTCGGCAGATTCACATGGGGCCCCATGAATGACTGGCCCGGGAAACCGTCCAGTCTCGGCGGGCGAAAAAAAAACCGGCCAACAGGCCGGTTTTTCACTGCAGTGCAGGCTTCAGTAGCTGTTGCGACCGCCGCCATAACCACCACCGCCGCCGCCACCGGTGCGCGGTTCCATCGGGCGGGCTTCGTTGACGACCATGCCACGACCGTCGATCACCTTGCCGTTCAGGCCGGCGATCGCCGCCTGGGCTTCCGCGTCATTCGACATTTCCACGAAGCCGAAGCCCTTGGAGCGGCCGCTGTCGCGGTCCATCATGACCTTGACCGATGTGATCGAGCCAAACTCGGAAAAGTATTGTTGCAGGGAGTCGTCGTTCACCGAGTAGGAGAGGTTGCCGACGTAAAGTTTCTTGCCCATTTTGGGGCCTTTCAAAAAATGCTCATGCGTTCAAAAGCAAACGCGCAAAGCGGGAGACTGATGGTTCTGTTGACAGAACCGATCGCTAGTGAGATTGGGTGGCCTGGATGGCTGAAGCGATCGGCCAAGAGGGTGCACAGGCGGGGATCAAGGTGCGGCAGACCGTGTCGAACAACTGGCGCCGCACAGGCAAGCATCCTGTAACTGCCCCTCAATTTTACTCCCTGCCGCAAAACGACGCTGGCTGACCGCGATTCACGGCCGTGAAGATGCCCGGCGCGGCAAGCACAGCGCAGTCCCGCCGGTCGTTCTCGGCGGCCCTCACGCGCCCAGGCGCATCACCTGTGAATGTCGGTGGCAGGTGACAAGGTGGTCGTTCACCATGCCGCAGGCCTGCATCAGGGCGTAGCAGATCGTGGAGCCCACAAACTTGAAGCCGGCCTGACGCAGCGCCTTGCTCATCGCGTCGGACTCCGGGGTTCGCGCCGGAATTTCAGTTATTGCACGGCGCTGGTTCTGAATCGGCTTGCCATCGACGAAGCGCCACAGAAAGTCACCCAAGGTCTGCCCGCGCGCCTGCAGCGCCAGGCAGGCCTTGGCGTTGCCGATGGTTGCGGCGACCTTCAGGCGGTTGCGCACGATGCCGGGATTGGCCAGCAGTTCAGCCACCTTGTAGTCGTCATAGCCAGCGATCGCCTCAGCCGAAAATTGATCGAAGGCGAGGCGGTAGCTTTCGCGCTTCTTCAGGATCGTCGACCACGACAGGCCGGCCTGCGCGCCTTCCAGGATCAGCAGTTCGAACAGCGCGCGGTCGTCCTTCAGCGGCACACCCCACTCGGTGTCGTGGTACTCGCGGTACAGGTCAAAACCCTCGCACCAGGGACAGCGTTTCATCGCACTCCTTCGTTCTTGCTCAGTCTGTCGTTCGGGAGGCATGCAGGCGTCTGCGTCACGAATCGATCAAGTCCTGCCGAATATCGCTGACCCGGGACACACCGGTCAGGGACATGGCGACTTCCAATTCACGCTTGAACGTGGCCAGCAGGTCCTGCAGCCCGCTTGCGCCAGCGCCCGCCATGGCCCAGATCCAGGGCCGGCCGATGAGCACGCCGCGCGCGCCCAGCGCGATCGCCTTGAAGACGTCCACACCGCTGCGCACGCCGCCATCCATGTAGACCTCGAGCCGCTCGCCCACGGCGCTCGCGATCGCGGGCAGCTTCGAGATCGTCGATGCCACGCTGTCGAGTTGGCGACCGCCGTGGTTGGAAACGATCACGCCATCCACGCCAACGGCGGCGGCAGCCAGCGCATCATCGACTTCCAGAATGCCTTTGAGCAACAGCTTGCCGGGCCAGTTCGCGCGCAGCCACTCAATGTCGGTCCAGGTCACCGAGGGGTCAAACTGCGCATCGATCCAGGCCTTGAACGAATTGAGATCGGAGGCGTTGGGCACCAGGCCCGCCAGGCTGCCGAAGGTGTGGGGTTTGCCGCCAAGCGCGACATCCGCGATCCAGCCCGGCCGTGCCGCGAGTTGGCGCACCTTGCCCAGCTTGCCGCGCAATGAACCGGTCAGCATGCCGTTGCGCGTGTCGCGGTGGCGCATCCCGGCAACCGGCAGATCGACGGTGAAGACCAGGGTCGCGCAACCGGCCGCAAGCGCGCGTTCCAGCAGCGACTTGACCGCGATCCGGTCCCGGATCATGTAGAGCTGAAACCAGAACGGCTTGCCCGCCGCCGCTTGCACCTCGGCCAGCGAGCAGATGCCCACCGTCGACAAGGTGAAGGGAAGCCCGGCTGCATTGGCGACGCGCACCGCCTGCGCTTCGGCGCGGCGTGCCATCATGCCCGCCAGTCCGATCGGCGCCAGCACCACCGGCATGCTGACCGGCTTGGCCGCCAGCGTGGACGAGGTGTCGATGCGGGAGACATCGCGCAGCACGCGCTGCTTGAGGCGTATCTTGCCGAAGTCCGCGACGTTGGCCGCCAGGGTCAGCTCGTCGTTGGCGCCGCCGTCGATGTAGTCGAACAGGAAGCGCGGCAAGCGCTGCTGCGCCCGCATGCGGTAGTCCAGCGCGGTGGCTGGAAGAAGGTCCAGGGGCTGTCCCATATTGCGTTCCTCGCTTCAGATTTCGATTGCGCGTTGCGGCGCTCGTCCACCCCATCGCTTTCCAGGCTGGTGGTGCGTTGTCGGCGCGATCATGGCGCAATCTTGCGTTTGAGGGTCTGCGCGATCGGCTGCGGCAGATTGGCCAACGATTGCAGGATGTGCGGCAGCACGCGCAGCTTCAGTCCGGCCAGCGTCGGCGGCACGATGGCCTCGATCAGGTGCGGGCCCGGCGTGCGCAGCGCGTGCTCCAGGGCGGTCACGAATTCCGCGGTCGTGGTGGCGCGACGCGACGACACGCCCATGCCCTCGCCGAGGCGGACAAAGTCAAGCGGCGGCGTGCGCAGGTCGAGCTGCGCCTTGGCCTTGTCGCCCACGTTGCCAGCGCCCACCCGCTGCAGCTCGATGTTGAGGACGGCATACGAGCGGTTGTTGAAGATGATGGTGACGACATCGAGCTTCTCGCGCGCCATGGTCCACAGCGCCTGGATCGTGTACATGGACGACCCGTCGCCCTCGAGCGCAATCACCTTGCGCTTCGGGCAGGCAATCGCAGCGCCGACTGCGCCGGGCAGACCCTGGCCGATGGCGCCTCCGGTGATCGTCAGCACGTCGTGGCGCGGCGCGCCCGCCGTGTACATCGACAGCATGAGCCCCGAGGTGATCGCCTCGTCCACGATGATGGCGTTCTCCGGCATCATCTGCCCGATCGCCTTGCACACCTTGTCGGCAGTGAACTTGCCACGCGGCAGGCCCGGGCGTTTGAGCGCCTGCAGTGCCGGCGTTGCCTGTTCCGCGCCCACGGCCCGGCAGAGTTTGTCCAGGCTTCCCAGGACGTCCTGCCTGATGCTTGCCAGTTCGAGCAGCTCGCAGCCGTCGGGCACCAGATAGCTCTTCTTGCCCGGATAGGCAAAGAACGCAACCGGTGCCTTGACGTCGACCAGAATGAGGTGCTTCAGGCCGTTCATCTGCACCGAAGCGAGCTCGGCCAGGTAGGCCAGGCGCTCGACCGGCGGCAGGCCGGCGCCGCGCTCCAGACGGGTGGGGAAGGTTTCGGCGAACAGCTTGGCGCCGGTCTTGGCCGCAATGCGTGCCATAGCCATCAGCGCCGGTGCGCGCAGCGCGCGGCCGCCCAGCAGGATGGCCGACTTGCCCCCGCTCTGCAGCGCGCTGGCAATGGCCGCCACGGTGGCGTCGGCGGCCGCGCTCGGCGACACCAAAGTGGGCGCGGGCGCGGGCACACCACCCTCGCCCCACGACACATCGGCCGGCAGGATGAGCGTGGCAACCTGACCGGGCGGGCCCATGCAGGCTGCAATCGCCTCGGCCGCATCGGTGCACAGCGCCTCGGTGCTGCCGGAGGTGCGCACCCATGGCGACACATTGCGTGCCACCGTTTCGATGTCCGACTGCAGCTGCGAGTCGTACTGCGTGTGGTAGGTGGCGTGGTCCCCCACGATGTTCAGGATCTGCACCTTGCCCTTGCGCGCGTTGTGCAGGTTGGCCAGGCCGTTGCCCATGCCGCAACCCAGGTGCAGCAGCGTGGCAGCGGGCTTGTCGGCCATGCGCGCATAGCCGTCCGCCGCGCCGGTGGCCACGCCTTCGAACAGCGTGAGCACGGCCCGCATTTCGGACGAGGAGTCGAGCGCGGCCACGAAGTGCATCTCAGAGGTGCCCGGGTTGGTGAAACAGGTGGTGATGCCGGCATTGACCAGGGTCTGGATCAGGGCGGTTGCGCCATTGGACATGATGGTCTCCTCAGAGTTTTTGTTGGGTGATCGACCGCGCCGCAGCGCGCGCCGTCAGAATGCAGCCGGGCAGAAAGGTGCCCTCGAGCGAGCGCTTGCCCGACGCGCCGCCGCCGCCAAAGCCCGCGGCTTCGCCCACGCAATACAAGCCCGCCATAGGCTGGCCGTTGGCGTCGAGCACGCGGCTTTGCAGGTCGGTCTGCAGCCCGCCCAGACTCTTGCGCGTGATGAGCTGCGTCTGGATCGCCATGAACGGGCGGGCCCCGCGCAGCTGCAGCGGCGCCGGCTTGCAGGTGCGCATCTTGTCCGGACCCCAGTGGCGCGCGTGCTCGATGCGGCGGATCTGCTCGTCGTTGTGCAGTTTGTCCCCGAGCACGAAGTTCGCGTCGAACGCATCGGCCGTCTGCTGCAACACCTCGGCGCGAACGTCGTCGGTGCCGGCCAGGGCATTCATCTTGGCGGCCAGCCCGCTCAGCGTGTCGTCCACCAGGAAGTGGCGGCTTTCGGACACCATCTGCCGGACCAGGCGATGGTTGCCCAGCAGCGTTTCCTTCAGGAACATCAGCATCTGATGGTCGCGGATGCGCAGGTTGTGCTCGGCCCCCGACAAGGCCATCTCCTTGATCGCGATGCGCCAGTTCAGCAGGTGCCAGACATAGGGCTTCTCCTGGGCCGCGACGCGCTGGCACAGTGTGTGGGTGTCAAAGCCGACCACCAGCGGTTCCGGCCCGATGCGCCGGCCGGTGTGGTCCAGCCAGAGCGCCGACTTGCAAGGGATGAGGGACAGGCCGTGGCCGTCGAAATGGGGCTTCGGGTGCGGCACGCCGGCCGCGTAGTTCCACATCTCGCCGGCATGGGTGATCCGGCCGCCCAGGCCGGCGACCAGGTGGTGCAGCTTGCCGCTTGCGTACGGGTGCGCACCATTGAGCATGGTGGCGGGCATGGGGCGGCTCTTGATCCAGTTGGCGCGGGTTTCTTGCAGGCTGCCGTTAATGCCCCCCATGGCCAGCACCACCACGTCGGCGGCCAGCTGCACGGTCTGGCCGTTCGCATGGTTGACGGCATGGGCGCCCGATACGACGCCGCCGGTCGACTCCAGCGCCACCACTTCATGCTGGTGCAGCAGCGTCAGGCGACTGCCGACGTTTGCCTGGTGCATCAGCTCGATCATGCGCTTTGTAAGCCGCTGCGACGTGCCCCACACCACGTGGTAGCGCGGCAAGGTGTTGCCATTGCCCTGCATGCCGCGCTCGACCCAATTGACCGCCGGCATGAACGAGAGGCCACTCGCGACAAGCCAGTCGTACACCTGTTCGCGTGAGTGCTCCACGTAATAGGATGCCCACTGCCGCGGCAGCACATCGTCCGGTCCGAGTTCGCCAAAGCGCAGCCAGTCCCGCAGGGCGATTTCCGGCGAGTCCTTGAGCTTCATGCGCCGCTGCACCGGGGTATCGACCAGGGCCATGCCGCCAAAGGCCCACAGCGCGAGCCCGCCCAGGCGCTCGGGCGCGTCGCGGTCTACCAGGGTCACGCGCTTGCCCGCGCGCAGGCACTCGACGGCCGTCACAATGCCGGCCAGGCCGCCGCCGATCACCAGCACGTCGGATTGAATGTTTTTTTCCATCTCGGTTGTCTCCTCATCCATCATCGCGCACATCGCCACCCGTACGAGCTGGCGTGCGGACAATCGTAGTTGAATTTGGCCCGGGTCAGTGCCGCCAGCGTGACGGCGGCGTCGAGCCGTCAAGACAAGAAAAGCCCCGGTTTCACTGGGAAACAAGGGCTTCGGTGGGGAGTGCCAGGACTTGTGTGGATGGTGGAAAACGGTTTCTTCGCGGTAGGCATGGTCTTGCACGAACGCGTCTCAGGTGGATTTTCCCGCTGACAGGGAAAGTCATGTGCCACATCAGGGGACCTTAAGGGTTGCATGATGCATGCCTGAACCCAATCAGATCAGGTCTCCAGGTTTCCGCTGGCAAGACGCCGTCCCGACTCGGCATCGAACAGGACGCAGCGGTTTCCTATGAAGTCGAATGACACGGCTTCATTGACCAGGAAATCAATGGCACCGAAAACAACCGAGGTGAGAAATTGCTCTCCGACCTTGATCTTGACTATGGTCTCCATCCCGGACGGGAGGGTGGAATAGACCATGGCGCCAATCGCGCCCCCGGTTCCTATTCTGAGGTACTCCGGCCGCACGCCGAGCACGACCGTCTGGTCCTCGCCTAACGTCACGCTTCCCGAGCCAGGCGTGAAGCTGAGGCTCATTGCGGCGGCCTCGATCTTGATCGAGTCGAGGTCGACGCTGCGCACGGTACCAGCGATGAAATTCATCGTGGGATTACCCACAAAATCGGCGACAAAGATATTGGCCGGTTCGTTGTAGATTTCGAGCGGCGGCGCGTACTGCTGGACGCGACCCTCTTTCATGAGGCAGGTGCGCGTTGAGAGGGTCATGGCCTCGAGCTGGTCGTGGGTCACGTAAACAAAGGTCGAACCTGTTTCGACATGGAGGCGCTTGAGTTCGGTCCGCATCTCCGTCCTGAGTTTGGCATCCAGGTTCGACAGGGGCTCATCCATTAAGAGGACACGAGGCGCGGTTGCCAGGGTCCGGGCGATGGCCACCCGTTGCTGCTGTCCACCGGAGAGTTCGCTTGGATAGCGCTTGCTGAACTGCTCGATCTTGAGGGTTGCGAGGAGTTCGGCGACACGTGCCTTGATGCGCGCACTGTCCCATTTGAGGTTCTCGATCCCAAAGGAGATGTTCTTCTCCACCGTCATGTGTGGCCATAGAGCGTAGTTCTGGAAGAGGAAGCCGACGTCCCGCTTGTCCGGTGGGACGTCAATTCCTCTCTCCGAGGAAAAGACGGTCTTCCCGTCGATGATGATCTCGCCTTCGTCCGGACTCTCAAGGCCCGCGATCATCCGCAACGTCGTCGTCTTTCCGCAGCCCGATGGTCCGAGGAGTGTGACAAAGGCGCCGTCCTGGATGTCCAGGTCCACCTGGTCTACGGCGACGAATTTGCCGAAGCGCTTGGTGACGACCCGCAGGGTTATTGATGGCATATCAGCCTCCGATGCCTTTGTCCAGCGAAGCCCCGGTGGCCTTGTTGAGAGCCCAGTTGAACCCCAGGACGACCAGTACGATGAGGAGGTTTATCGCATTGGCGTACTGGTTCCAGCCCTTCTCGTTGTATTGGAAGAGCATGGTGGTCAGGACGCGGTTGGCGGGGACGATGAGGATCACGAAGAGGGCGAGCTCCCGCATGCAGGAGATGAAGGGCAGCATGTACCCGGAAAGAAAACTTGCCTTCTGGATGGGGAAGATGATGCGGACCATGCGTTTCCACCAGGGAATGCCCAGCATAACGCCGGCCTCCTCGATCTCCCCCGAGAGCTGGAGCATGGCGTTGGTTCCTGCGCGTGAGGCAAAGGGCAAGTACTTTACGGCGCCTACCATGACCAGGAGGGCGAAGGTGCCATAAAGCGGTGGCAGGAATAGGACAGGCTTAGAAAACAATGAGAGGTAGATCGCGCCAAAGGCCATGGAGGGCATCAGGTAGGGAAAGAAGGCCAGGTTGCTCACAAAAGAGGTCAAGGCCGTGCCCCGCCCCCGCACGATTGCGTAACCCGCCAGACCACCAACCGTGCCCGCCACCAGGGCGACCACCAGCGAGAGCCTGATGCTGTTCCAGAGGCCGATCCAGATGTACTTGTTGAGCAGGATGCCCGGCTCGCCGCCACCGATGTCAACGCTTCCGGATCCGACCCAAAAGACGGTGGTCAAGTTCGTCACTGAGTAATCGCCAGGGGCCATGATGAAGGACTCGAGGGCAAAGCTAAGGAGAGGAAGGATCGACACCAGAGCGAGGAAGATCACGATGACGAGGGATACGGGGGTCCTGAACAAGCGCAGCTTGACCAAGGATATGTTCGAACTCTTGCCGGTCACCGTCGTAAAGGACTTGCGCGTTCCGACGAACCACTGATTGGCGGCCAGAATGATCGTGCCCATCAGGATCATGACGAGGGCAATGATGTAACCGTAGCCGGGATTGAGTCCGTTGAGGGTCCGGTAGAGTTGGGTCGTGAGGACCTGGAACCTCACCGGCGTCCCAAGGAATGCCGGCACGGCAAAAGAGCTCATGCAGCTTGAGAATACGAGCAGGAAAGTGGAGAGGACTGAGGGCGTCACGATTGGCAGGGTGACGCGCCTGAGTATTCTGAAACGGCTCGCCTTGAGCAGGGTCGCCGCTTCCTCAAGATTGGCGTCCATATTGCGCAGGATGCCCCCAATGAGGATGTAGGCGAAGGGCGCGTAGTGCAGGCCCTGCACGATCACGATCGGGAAAAAGCCGTAGGCGAACCAGTCGGGAGTCTCAATGCCTGTGAGCGCTGTAAAGAGTCCGGTTGCGCCACCGACCAGGCGGTTCTTGAAGAAATTGATCCAGGCCATGGCCAGGGTCCAGGAGGGAAGGACGTAGGGGAAGATGAAGACCACCGAGATGAAGGACTTCCATCGCAGGTCACTCCTCGTCACGAGCCAGGCGAGGACGCCGCCGAGAAGAATGGCGATGAGGCAACTGGCCAGTGCGGTCAGCACTGTGTTCCACAAGGGGGTCCAGAAGAGATTCTGGCTTGTCAGTCCCGACAGGAATACCTTTTTCCAGTGGAAGAGGGTGTAGTCGCCTGGCTGAGTGCCCTTGACCGTCATAACCTCCGAGGGGTGAACCAGGAAAGTGTCCCAAGCCAGTGAGATGAGGGGAACGAGGGTTAGAAAAAAAAGTGAGACCGCGAGGAGGACAAGTATGAGGTTGTGCGGCTTCCTGATGAAGGACGCAGCTCGATTGCCCAGTTTCATAGCGGATTATTGCGTCGGGATGGCGGTTGCGGTTTTGCCCTGTCACCCCGAAGCGAGGGCATTGCAGCGCTGCGGTAGGGGGATCCCGTCAGTAGGAAACATTGTTAATGAATTCTTCCACCTCGGCCCGGTTTTCAAAAATAAACTTCGGATCCTCACGAACGAGCCTGGGTGCCCACCAGGCCATCGGTTTGTCATCCGGGTCGACAGGGATGGTCGGGTTGGAGGAGTAGGAGCCGACATCCACGGCCCAGGGAGCGAACCCCTCCTTTGAAAGGAGGTACTCAATGAAAAGCTTGGCGGCATTGGGGTGGCTGGCGTTCTTCGTGATGTGGATGAAGGCCGGATAGAGGAAGCCGGCGAAGGGCTGGACGTCGGGCATGGGCATGAGGGCCAGATTCTTTTTGGCGTCAAAGCGAGTCTTCGAATAGACAAAGAGCCCCATGGTCGTGGCGGGCTGACCCTTGACGCCGATGTTCTCGCTGATCGTCGTGTCGCTGTTGCCCAGAATGAGACCGTTGCGGAAGAACATCTTGATCCACTCGTAGCCGGCGTTCGGCGCGGTCAGTTTGAGCTTCTTGCCGTAGAGATCACTGTAGGCCTTGTCGAGCTTGGCGGCCCACACCGGCGAGGTGATCATGGTGAGGAAATTGGCGTTGACCCCCTCGAGCTTGGGATCCTTGAACTGGACGAGACCCTTCCACTTGGGCTCGGTCACTTCCCATACATTTTTGATGACGGGGGTCTTGACCTTCGAACTGTTGAAGATGAAGACCTTGTTGATGTACTGGAAAACGAGCGGGTTCTGGTACTCCTTGGGTATGACGTTTTTCATCGCGTCAGGCACGTAATTGACGAGGTAGCCCGTGTTGAGGAGCTGGCCGTAAACGCGGCCAGAATCCTGGGAAATCACGAAGTCTGCACCGACGATACCGCCGCCCACTTCTTTGCTCACCTTCTCGATAAGCTCCCCGTCCTTGAGGTTCGAAGCCTCGACTTTGATTCCATACTTCGCCTCGAAAGTCTTGGCGGCACCGGAGATGCGCGAGGTGATCGAGTAGACGACAACCTTGCCCTCGGCCTTTGCGGCGGCGACGAGTTTTTCGTTGCCCGCAGGTGAGACCTGGGCTACAGCACTTCCAACAACAAGGCCGCCGATGACCAGGATACCAAGGGCTTTGTTCACACTGTCCTCCAGACTGAAGCAACGCTGACGCAGCGCTCGGGATGGGAAATTCAAACGCATGGAGAAAGTATGACATACCCGCATCTGGCAAGCGTGCAGCTCAAGTGGCTGTGGATGATATAAAGGAATCGGCGGAAGAGGGCGAGTCCGCGCGCTTGAATATATTGTTTGCTGTTGAAAAGATCAGAGAGTCGCTTGTTCCCATGAGAGCCGTCTGCTCTGAGGATTCACTTGTTGCGGTGGTTCAGCTGGACGCGGTTGCTAAGAAGTTTGGCCAGACAGAAAAATAGGAAAAGCCAAGTGCCAGCAGTTCAAAATGATTTATCCGAAGCAGGTGCAATTAGTCCCCAAAAGTTTCAATTTTTTCGGGTGACCCAGGTTAGAGGCGACGCGACCGGGAAGGGAAGAAGGTATACGTCGCTCTAACGATATCTAGGTGACATTAAAGGTCACTAACCCACGTCAAACAAGAGGCAATACAGAGGCAAAAAACAAGAAACCCGCTGAGTTCAGAGAAATATTCAATAAAATCAACGGGTTGTATTTCATGC
>CAIKMZ010000084.1 GCA_903828665.1 uncultured beta proteobacterium | reverse complement strand
CAAATGAAATCAAAGACTTGCAGGTGTTGACCGGGTCGGACGGCAGAAACCGGCGCGTCTGTCCGGCGGGTCATGTACAAATTTTTCAGGCACCTAAAACCGGCGCCGAAGAAAAACTCAAGCAAAATCAATAACTTGGCGAAACGGGCCGCTGGACAAATTTGTTGTGCGGCGCATTGAAGTTTTGTTGGCCCTTGCGGAAACTCAGCGATCGGCAACGGGGCCCCTTGCGTTTTTGCTGGGACAATGTGCCTCATGTTCTTATTGTTTGAAGAAGCCGGAAAATTCATGGCCGGCCGCGTGCTGTCGGAAGCGGAAACCTCGGCACAGGTCGAGCTTGACAGCGGCAAGCGGGTCAAGGTCAAGGCTGCCAACTTCCTCTTGAAGTTTGAAAAACCGGCGCCAGCGCAATTGCTGCGTGATGCCCACACCATCAGTCAAAGCATCGAGCTTGAACTGGCTTGGGAGTTTTCGCCCGAGGACGAGTTCGGCTTTGCCGAATTGGCGCGCGAGTATTTCAACGACAAGGCGACGTTGGAGCAGCAGGCAGGCACGCTGCTGCGCCTGTTCGAGGCGCCGCATTACTTTCGCCGTGCCGGCAAGGGGCGTTTTCGCAAGGCACCGGCCGACATCATCGCCCAGGCGCTGGCAGCGATCGAAAAGAAGAAGCAGATTGCGCTGCAGACCGAGCAGTGGGTTCACGAACTGAGCCAGGGCCAATGCCCGCAGGCCGTGCGCGACCAACTCTACAAGATCCTGTTCAAGCCCGACAAGAACGCGCCAGAGTACAAGGCTGTGGTCGAAGCCTCGCGCGCCACCCACCTGGGGCCGCTGGAGTTGCTGATCAAGGCCGGGGCCATCGATTCGCCCTATCAGTTTCACTGGCGTCGTTTCCTGCTGGAGAACTTTCCCAAGGGAACGGGCTTTGCCAAGCTCGATGCGCCGGCGATCCGGGACGAACTACCGCTGTCGAGCGCGCGCGCTTTCTCGATCGACGACTCGGCCACCACCGAAATTGACGACGCGCTCTCGGTGCAGGGCCTGGGATCCGGCACGGTCTGCGTCGGGATTCACATTGCAGCGCCGGGCCTGGCGATTGCGCCGGGCAGTGCGGTTGACCAGGTCGGGCGCCAGCGCCTGTCCACGGTCTACATGCCGGGCTACAAGGTCACCATGCTGCCCGATGACGTGGTGCAGAGCTACACCTTGCAGGAGGGGCGCGAGTGTCCGGCCGTGTCGCTTTATGTGACGCTCGATGAGGCTACGCTGGAGATCAGGTCGAGCGAGACCCGGCTGGATCGGGTGCTCATTGGCGCCAACCTTCGCCATGACCAGCTTGACACCATTGTCACCGTCGAGTGGCTGGAAGACCCTGCGTTCTCGCATCAGGCCGACCCGCAGGCTTTGCAGCACAAACGCCCGCAACTGTCATTCTTGTTTCGGCTGGCCCGGCACTTGAAGGCCGGGCGGGAAGTGATGCGCGGCAAGCCCGAAACCTTCAACCGCCCCGATTACAACTTCAGGCTCGTCGGCAACGATGGCCGCGAGCCGCAGGGCACGGAGACCGTGCAGATCAGCATCCGCCAGCGCGGCGCGCCGCTCGACCTGATCGTGTCCGAGGCCATGATCCTGGCCAACAGCACCTGGGGTAGCTGGCTGGCGGAACTCGGTGTTCCGGGCATTTACCGCAGCCAGGCCTCTTTGCTGCCGGGAGTCAAGGTGCGCATGGGCACCAAGGCCCTGCCGCATGCCGGCATCGGCGTTCCGAGCTATGCCTGGAGCACCTCACCGCTGCGTCGTTACACCGATCTGGTGAACCAGTGGCAGATCATTGCCTGCGCGCGCCACGGCAAGACGGCGGCGCTCGCCGCACCGTTCAAACCCAAGGATGCCGAACTGTACGCCATCATTTCCAGTTTCGACGCTGCCTACTCGGGTTACAACGCTTACCAAGGCGCGATGGAGCGCTTCTGGACGCTCAAGTACCTGCAGCAAAACGGCATCGTAGAGATCGAGGCCACCGTGTTCAAGGAAAACATGGTTCGGGCCGACGACCTGCCGCTGGTACTGCCGGTGGCAGGCGCTGGCGGCATGCCGCGCGGCGCGCATGTGCGCGTGCGACTCGGTGACATTGATGAGGTGACGCTGGATGTGAGCGGCACCGTTGTTGCACGTCTGGACATCCCGTCTGCGGCCGGGGATGTCGCAGCGGAAGCCGCTGGCGATGAAGACGACGAAGGCGCCGTGGCCGGGCCGATCGCGATTGCGGTCGACCTGCTTGAGACCGACAGCGAGGCCGCTGCCCCGGTCACTGATCCACCCGCCCCGTGAAGCTGCGGTCCTTCAGCACTCTGCAACTTGCGCTGGGCGCTTCAATCGCGGTGCACGTGGTCTTATTGACGGTGCGCTTTGTCGATCCGCAGGCCTTCAACCGCGTCTTTGAAGACACGCCGCTCGAAGTGATTCTGGTCAATGCCCATACCGGCGAGCGACCGCTCAAGGCGCAAGCCATCGCGCAGGCCGCGATGGCCGGTGGTGGGGATGCCGAGAGTGGTCGTGCCAGCAGCCCGTTGCCGCCGGCGCTGTTGTCGGAGACCGGCGACGACACCGAGGCGCAGACGCAGTTGCAGTTGCAGCAGTTGCAGGAGCGGCAGAATCTGTTGCTGGCACAGGTCAAGGCCCAGTTGGCCGCGTTGCCCGCGCCGGATCTGCGTCAACCCAGCGAAGCGGCGGACCAGGCACAGCGCGAGGAGCGGCGCCGTCAATTGAGCAAACTGCTGGCCGAGATCGAGCGGCGCATCAATCAGGAAAACAAGCACCCGCGCAAACGCTACATCGGTCCGGCCACGCGCGAAGAGGTCTACGCCGTGTATTACGATCACCTGCGCCGGCGCATTGAAGAAAAGGGGACCGACAACTTCCCCGAACTTGGCGGCAAGAAACTGTACGGGGAACTGACCATGGGTGTGACGGTCGATCTGGATGGCCGGATTCATCAGATCGAAATTGTGGAGAGTTCGGGCAACCGCGCGCTGGATCGTCGCGCTGAAGCGATTGTTCGCAGCGCTGCGCCCTTTGGCCGCTTCAACCTGGCGATGCGGCGCCAGGCCGATCAAATCTGGGTGGTTTCGCGCTTCAAGTTCACGCGCGACGAAACGCTGGAAACCCGGCTCACGGCGAAATAGAAAGACATGGCAATTGATCGCTATTGCGTGATGGGGAACCCGGTGGCGCACAGCCGCTCGCCCTGGATTCACGCGCGTTTTGCCGACCTCACGGGTCAGGTCATGCAGTATGGCAAGCGCCTGGTCCCGCTGGATGGTTTTGCATCGTCGGTGCACGCCTTCGCGGCCGAAGGAGGGCGCGGCTGCAATATCACGGTGCCGTTCAAGTTTGACGCCGCCGCAATGGCCGACCGCGTGAGCGCGCGCGCAGCACTTGCGGGCGCGGCCAATGTCCTGAGCTTTGAGGGCGGGCTCATCCTGGGCGACAACACCGATGGTGCCGGTCTGGTGATGGATCTGCAGCGCAATGCCGGATTCGATTTGCGCGGCCGCGAAGTGCTGCTGATCGGGGCCGGCGGCGCCGCTGCCGGCGTCCTGGGCCCGCTGCTGCAAGAACACCCGGCGCGCATCACGCTGGCCAACCGCACGCTGGCGCGCGCCAGTGAACTGGTGACGCGCCATCGCGACCTGGCTGCGCAGATGGATGTGGAATTGCTGGGCCGCAGCCTGCAGGATTTGCAAGGCAATTTCGATCTGCTCATCAACGCCACCAGTGCCAGCCTGAACGAGGCAGGCGTGCCGGTGGCAGGCAGCACGCTCAAGCGCGGAGCCTTGGCCTACGACATGATGTACGGCGCGCCAGCGCAGGGCTTCCTGACCTGGGCCGCCGAACATGGCGCCCATGCGCGCGACGGCCTTGGCATGCTGGTGGGGCAGGCGGCCGAGGCGTTCCGGATCTGGCGCGGGGTGCTGCCGCCCGAACAGCAGGTGCTCGATGAGTTGCGCCAGCTCGTGCAGGAGGCTTCATGACGAAATTGTTTCGACTGCCATGGCGTGCGGATCAAGTCCGCAACGACAGTCTGTGAAGCCCTTGCTGCGCTGGCTCGGTCTGCTGGCCGTCGCGCTGTTGGCGCTGCAGTTGTTCTTTGTCGTGCGCATTGCATTGATGACGCGCATCGACCCGCAGTCGACGGCTTTCCAGCGCTCCGAGGCCTGGCGTCTCGAGCGTGAAAAGGGGCGCCTGCCGTGGCGCCAGCGCTGGGTGCCGTACGCGCAGATTTCGGACAAGCTCAAGCAGGCGGTCATCGCCAGCGAAGACGACGGTTTCAGCAACCATGATGGCGTCGACTGGGATGCCCTGGAGAAGGCGTGGCAGAAGAATGCGCGCGCCGAGGCCGAGGCCGCCCGAATGCAGGCAGGGCGCCGGCCAAGGGCGGCAGCCATCAGCAGCAAGCCGGTGCCGCGCGCACCCACGGTGGTCGGCGGCTCGACCATCACGCAGCAACTGGCCAAGAACCTTTTTCTGTCGGGGGAGCGCACGCTTTTGCGCAAGGGCCAGGAGTTTGTGCTGACCTTGTTGCTGGAGACCTTGCTCGACAAGCAGCGCATCCTTGAAATCTATCTGAACAGCGTCGAGTGGGGCGAAGGCGTTTTTGGCGCCGAGGCGGCGGCGCAGCACTACTTCCGCAAACCGGCCTCGACCTTGAGCGCGTATGAGGCGGCGCGCCTGGCCGTGATGTTGCCGCGCCCCAAGTATTTCGAGAAACTGCCCAACTCGAGCTACCTCGCCGAGCGCGCGCAGCACATCGCGGGTCGCCTGGGCAGCGCAGAATTGCCCTGAGTGCCGGCAACGATTGCATTGTTTCTCTCGGTATCATCGCTGCCATGCGCGCCAAGTTGATGAGTTACTTCCTGCTGGGCTTGATCCGGATACTGACCGGATCGCAGGCACGCTGGTACGGCTGCCCGCCCAAGGCCGAGCAGCGGATCTATTTCGCCAACCACCAGAGCCATGCCGACCTCGTCATGATCTGGGCTGCGCTGCCCAAGGAACTGCGCAACATGACGCGCGCCATTGCGGCGCGCGACTACTGGACCAAGACGCCGTTCCGGCAGTGGATCACGACCGCCGTATTCAACGTCATCTATGTCGCGCGCGACCGCAGTGCCGAGGAGGATCCGCTGGAGCCGCTGTTCGAGGCGCTTGAGCATGGCGATTCGATTATCCTGTTTCCCGAGGGCACGCGCGGCAACGCGGAGCAGCCGCAGCCTTTCAAGGCCGGCCTCTACAACCTGGCCAGCCGGTTTCCGGCCATCGAGTTGGTGCCGGCGTGGATCGACAACGTGCAGCGTGTCATGCCCAAGGGCGAGGTCGTGCCGGTGCCGGTGCTGTGCTCGGTCACCTTCGGCGCGCCGATCCATTTGCAGGAGGGCGAGGAACGGCGCGCTTTTCTGGAACGTGCCCGCAATGCCGTGATTGCCCTGCGGGACGTCTGAACACCATGTATCAACTACTCAAGCAGCTCAATGCCAACCAGCAGGTCGGGGCCTTGTTCACGCTGGTGTTCGGACTCTTGCTGCTGCTCAGTGTGGCTGCGGTGCTGCTGTCGATGCGTGAATTTGGCGACAGCCAGCGCGCCGAGCGGCAGCGCAACGAGTTGAACAATCTGGAAGGCCTGCTCAAGACCAGCTGGCTCGTGATGTTGGTGTTCTGGGTCGGCTGGCTGACCGGCGACTGGGTTGCGCTGGCCTTGTTCGGCTTGGTGTCTTTCTTTGCGCTGCGTGAATTCATGACACTGTCGCCGACGCGCCGCGGCGATCACCGCAGCCTGGTGCTGGCTTTTTTTGTCGTGCTGCCGATCCAGTACACGCTGGTCGGCTACGAGCGCTTCAACCTGTTCTCGGTGTTCATTCCGGTCTATGTGTTCCTGGCCATTCCACTGGTCAGCGCGCTGGCCAACGACCCGCAGCGCTTTCTGGAACGCAATGCCAAGCTGCAGTGGGGCATCATGGTCTGCATCTACGGCATGAGCCATGTGCCGGCGCTGCTGCTGCTCGACTTTCCGCACTACAACAAGAAGAATGCATTCCTGATTTTTTTCCTGGTGCTGGTGGTGCAGACCAGCACGGTGGCGCAGCATCTGGCCTCGCGCAGGCTGCGTCGCGCGCCGGCGGCACCCGATATCAGCCAGAGCTTTAACTGGCCGAGTTGGTGGATCGGCGTGACGGTGGGCAGTGTGCTCGGCGGCTTGCTCGCCGGCATCACGCCATTTGTTCCGGGCCAGGCCTTTGCCATGGCCTTCATCGCCTGCAGCGCCGGCTCGTTCGGGCATCTGGTGATGAAAGCCCTCAAGCGTGATCGCGGGATCCCGATCTGGCGCGGTCAGGGAACGGCAGTCACCGGCGCCAGCGGCCTGCTGGACCGGGTCGACGCGCTGTGCTTTGCCGCACCGGTCTTCTTCCACTCGGTTCGCTGGTACTTCGGACTCTAGCCCGTGCGAATTCTTGGCATTGACCCCGGCCTGCGAACCACCGGCTTTGGCGTGATCGACGTCGAAGGCAGCGACCTCGCCTATGTTGCCAGCGGCACCATCAGCACACTGCATCTGGAAAAAGGCCAGTTGCCGGCGCGCCTCAAGGTGCTGTTCGACGGCGTCAGCGAAGTGGCGCAGCGCTACCAGTGCGATGCCGCTTCGGTCGAGATCGTGTTTGTCAATGTCAACCCGCAGTCCACGCTGCTGCTGGGGCAGGCGCGCGGCGCCTGCGTCACGGCCCTGGTTCATGCCGACCTGCCGGTGGCCGAATACACCGCGCTGCAAATGAAACAGGCGGTGGTCGGCTACGGCCGCGCCGACAAGACGCAGGTGCAGGAGATGGTGCGCCGCTTGCTGGCGCTGCCGGGCCTGCCCGGTCCCGACGCCGCCGATGCACTGGGTCTGGCCATCACGCATGCCCACGCCGCCAAGGCCATGGCCCGGCTCGCGCAGGCCGATGGCGTGATCGGTGCCGGCAGCGGCAAATACAGGGCCGGTCGCAGTCGCTGAGTCATCCATTCTGGCACCTCCGGACCCCGGGTTCGGGGCTGTTGCTGAGGGTAAGATAGCTGCACGGCATGACGCCGCTGCACACCACAAGGGAATTCCATGAGCCACAAACTCAGCACCCCCATTCGCGCCGTTGCCCTGGTTGGCCACGGCGCCGCCGGCAAGACCACCCTGGCCGAGAGCCTCTTGGCCGCCAGCGGTGCCATCAAGAACCGCGGCTCCGTAGAAAAAGGCAACACGGTCTGCGACTTCGATCCGATCGAAAAGGAGATGGGCCATTCACTGCAGTCGTCGCTGGTCAGCTTCAGTTGGGACGGCGCCCAGATCCAGTTGATCGATACCCCCGGCTACCCGGATTTTTCCGGCCAGTCGATGGGCGCGCTGGCGGCGGTCGATACCGCGCTGGTGGTGGTTAACGCGCAGACCGGCATTGAACTGGCGACCGAGCGCATGTTCACGCTGGCCGGCGAGCGCGGTCTGTGCCGCATGGTGCTTATCAACAAGATCGACGCCGACAACGTGGATCTGCCGGCGCTCGTCAACGAGATCCGCGAGCGCTTTGGCAAACAGTGCCTGCTGCTGGACTTGCCGACCCACAATGGGCAGGATGTGGTCGAACTGCTGGGCCACGAGGACGGCGAGAGCGACTTCGCCTCGATTGCCGCGGCGCATCGCGCTCTGATCGATCAGATCGTCGAGGAAGACGACAGCCTGATGGCCAATTACCTCGAAACAGGCGCCGACCCGACGCTGGAAGAATTGCACGCACCGTTCGAGCGCGCCCTGCGCGCCGGGCACCTGGTCCCGATTCTGTTTGTCTCGGCCAGGACCGGCGCCGGTATCCCGCAACTTCTCGACGCGCTGGCGCGGCTGGCGCCGAACCCGACCGAGGGCAATGCGCCGCCGTTCTATCGCGGCGAGCCGCTTGCGCAGGCGCAGCCGTTCCAGGCCGATCCGGACGACGCGCTGCACGTGCTGGCCCATGTTTTCAAGGTGGTGATCGATCCCTTCATCGGCAAGCTCGGTGTCTTTCGCGTGCACCAGGGCACGATCCGGCGCGACGCGCAACTGTTTGTCGGCTCCGGCAAACGTCCCTTCAAGGTTGCGCACCTGTACCGCTTGCAGGGCAAGGACTACATCGAAGTGCCGGCTTTGGTACCGGGCGAACTTGGCGCCGTGGCCAAGGTCGATGACATTGAGTTCGATTGCGTGCTGCACGACTCGCACGATGAAGACCATATCCATCTCAAACCGTTGAGCTTTCCGCAGCCGATGCAGGGCCTGGCGGTGCAGACGCGGCGCAAGGGCGATGAGCAGCGCCTGTTCGAGATCCTGCACAAGCTCGAACTCGAAGACCCTTGCTTCAAGGTCGAGCGCCATCCCGGTACCAACGAGACCGTGATCCGCGGCCTCGGTGAAATGCACCTGCGTGCCAAGCTCGCGCGCATGCAGCAGCAGTACAAGCTCGAGCTCGATACCAGTGCGCCGCAAATCGCCTACCGCGAAACCATCACCGCCCTGGCCGAGGGCCACTGCCGGCACAAGAAGCAAAGCGGCGGCGCCGGTCAGTTCGGCGAGGTCATGCTGCGCGTCGAGCCGCTGGAGGGCGGTGCCGGCTTTGAATTCGTCGACGTCGTCAAGGGCGGCGTTATCCCCGGCGTCTTCATGGCGGCGGTCGAAAAAGGCGTGCGTCAGGCGCTGGCCGAAGGCGTGGTGGCGGGCTACCCCGTGCATGACATCCGCGTCACGGTGCATGACGGCAAAACCCATGCCGTCGATGGCAAGGACATTGCCTTTACCTCGGCCGGACGCAAGGCAACCATTGACGGGGTGCGCAACGCGCACCCGATCGTGCTCGAACCGCTGGTCAACATCGAGGTGCTGGCGCCCGAGTACAGCATCGGCGACCTTACCGGCGATCTGGCCAGCAAGCGCGGCCAGGTCACCGGCACCCAGCCGCGCGCTGCCGGCAGCGTGGCCATCAGCGCGCTGATTCCGCTGGCCGAGCTCGATGACTACCAGGGTCGCCTGAAGTCGCTCACCGCAGGGCAGGGCTCCTACAGCATCAGCTTCTCGCATTACGCCCAGGTGCCCGATGCCACGCAGCGTCTGCTGGCCAGCAAGTACAAGGCGCTCGATCTTGACGACGAGTCGGCTGGCGGGAACGGCCGATGAGCCGCATCCTGATCGCCTACTCGACCACGGACGGCCACACGCCACGCATTTGCGAGCGGCTCAAGCAGGTCATTGAACAGCAGGGGCATGCGGCAACCGTGGTGGCGCTGGCGCAGGCCGATGCGCTGGACTTGCCGTCTTTCGACACGCTGGTCATCGGCGCCAGCATCCGCTATGGCAAGCACCAGCCGCAGGTAGGGCAATTCATTTCACGCCATCAGGCCCTGCTGGAGAGCAAGGCGAACGCGTTTTTCACGGTCAACATCGTGGCGCGCAAGCCGGAGAAGAACCGGCCCGAGACCAATCCCTACCTGATCAAGTTCCTGCGCCAGATCACGTGGAAGCCGAAGTTGCTCGGTGTCTTTGCCGGCAAGCTTGACTATCCGCGCTACGGCTTTGTCGACCGCACCATGATCCGCTTCATCATGCTCATGACCAAGGGTCCGACCGACCCGACCGCGGTGGTTGAATTCACCGACTGGCAGCAGGTCGAGGCCTTCGGCCGCCAGCTCAGCGAACTGAGCCGGGGCTGAACCCGCCGCCGGGCCGTCCCAAAGACCGTTTGCGCCCCCTTGGGGGGCAGCGAGTTACGCGAAGCGAGGAGCGTGGGGGCGACCGACTAAGGTTTCGATTTGCCGAGCAGGCCCAGCCCGGTCTTGCTGCGGGCATCGGCGATTTCGGCTTCCACCTGCTTCGCGTCCGGCGAGCCGGGCGGCAGAACGGTCAGCACTTTCTCCCAATGCGAGATGGCCTGCGCATAGTCGGCGCGCTTGTACGCAGCCGAGGCGGCCAGCATCAGTGCAATCGGGTGCTTCGGATTCAATGCCAGCGCCTTGTTGACCAGCGCGAGCGGCTTGCCTTCGATCGTGCCGCTGCGTGTCGCCAGCAGGTCGGCGTACTGGGTCAGCAGGTCGGGGTCTTTGTCGACCATCTTGCCGGCCTTTTCAAAGGCCGCTTCTGCTTCGGCCATGCGCCCCTGCGTCTTGTAGACACGTGCCAGGCGGACCCAGCCAGCCAGGTCATCCGGATTGGCCTTCAGGCGCGCAGCCAGACCTTCGACCATCTGGTTGATCTTCTCCGGGGTCATGCCCGCCGCGGCCGCCGCATCGACCGGCGGCAGTTTGCCCGCATCGGCGCCGGCTGCGGGTATTTTGGCTGCGCCCGCCGGCAGGCCGGCCTTGGCACGCGCGTCGGCAATATCGGCTTCCACCTGCTGCGCATCCGGCGAGCCGGGGTCCAGCACGGCCAGCAGCTTCTCCCACTGCGCCACGGCCAGCTTGAAGTCGGAGCGGCGATAGGCGGCAACGCCCGACATCATCAGTCCCATCGGATGCTGCGGGTTCAAGGCCAGCGCCTTGGTGACCAGCTCCAGCGGCTTGCCTTCGATGTTGTTGTTGGCGCGCACGGCGAGCAAATCAGCGTAGTCGACCAGCAGGTCGGGTTCGGTGTTGATCAAGTCGCCGGCCTTAAGGAAAGCCTGCTCCGCTTCGGGGAAGCGTCCCATCACCTTGTACGAGCGCGCCAGCATGGCCCAGCCTTTGGGGTCATCGGGCTTTTCTTTGAGACGTGCCGCCAGCTTGTCGATCATTTGCGAAACCTGGTCTTCTGCGGCCTTGTGCGCGGCCACCGGGTCGATCGCATCCGGCGTACCCAGCCACCAGTACATGCCGCCAGCGCCCAGTGGCAACAGCAGTGCGATCACAACGGCCGTGCGGCGTGAGGTCCAGAAGCTGTGCTGGTTGCCCGATTGCACCAGGGCCGGCTCTTCCGTGTCGTCAAGCAGACGCAATTGCAGTTCATCCTTGCTGGCTTCACAGTCGGCGGCAGAGATGACGCCGCGCGCCAGATCCCGGTCCAGGGTCTCGAGCTGATCGCGGTAGATCGAGGCATTGAGGCGCTGGCTCGATATCCCGGTGCCGCGGGCAGGCCACAGCAATGGGCGTACCAGCCAAGCCAGCGCCAGCAGTGTCAACAGCACTGCGCTTGCGATAAAGACTGTCATGAGGGAGTTTCCGTATCTTTGAGAAGAGATTGCGCTTTTTTGCGCTGGTCCGGATCAAGCGCAGCGGGTGCCGCGCCACGCAGGTTGCGGCGCACCGTGCGCACCAGCACCACGACGGCGCCGATCAGCAGCACGAAGGGGCCGAACCAGAGCAGCCAGGTGACCGGTTTGAAGGGGGGCTTGTAGAGCACGAAATCGCCGTAGCGGCTGACCAGGTATTCCTTGATTTCTGCGTCGCTCTTGTTGGCCTTGACCAGGGTGCGCAATTCGCGGCGCAAGTCCTGGGCCAGGTCGGCGCGCGAACCGGCCAGCGATTCATTCTGGCAAACCAGGCAGCGCAGTTCTTCGGAGATGGCGATCATGCGCTGCTCCACGACCGGGTCTTCGGCCAGCGGGACCGCTTCGCCGGCCCACGACGACAGGGCGCAGTACAGCACCAGAATCAGTGCCAGGGCGTATTTCATTTCTGCAGCTCCTGGATCAGCGGCAGTATCTTGTCGCGCAGCGCCTCGTTGGTCACCGGGCCGATCTGCTTGTAGCGGATGACGCCGGCCTTGTCGATCAGAAAGCTCTCGGGCACGCCGTAGACGCCGAAATCGATGCCGATGCGGCCGTCGCGGTCGGTGACCGAGAGGTCATACGGGTCGCCATTGCGCGCCAACCACTTCAGGCCGTCCACATTCTGGTCCTTGTAATCGAGGCCGATGACGGGAATGGTTTTGGTCTTGGCAAACTCCATCAGGATCGGGTGTTCCTCGCGGCAGGCGACGCACCAGGATGCCCAGGTGTTGAGGATCCAGACCTTGCCCAGCATATCCTTGGCGGAGAACTGCTGGTCAGGCACTTGCAGGCGCGGCGCCGTGAACAGGGGCGCCGGCTTGCCGATCAGGGGCGAGGGAATCTCGCGCGGATCGCGCGTCAGGCCGATCGCCAGAAACACCACCAGGACGGCGAACAGGCCCAGCGGAATCATTGCCTTCATTTTCATACGGCTACACCTTTCGCATGCGTCGGCACGGTGGCCGCGGCCTTTCGACGGTAGCGCCGGTCCAGCGCCGCCAGGGCGCCGCCGAGCGCCATCAACAGGCACCCGCCCCAGATCCACGTGACAAAGGGTTTGTAGTAGACCCGCATGGCCCAGGCTGGCGTGGCGCTGTCCGTCAGCCGCTCACCGAGCGCCACGTAGACGTCGCGCGTGAGCTTGCTGTCGATGGCCGTCTCCGTCATCGGCATGCTGGACGAGAAGTAGGTCCGCTTTTCCGGCTCCAGCGTGCGCAGCACCTTGCCGTCCTTGCTCAATTCGACGATGCCGCGATCGGCCGTGTAGTTCGGTCCCGGCACTTCGCTGATGTTGGTTAGGCGGAAGGTGTAGCCGGCCACTTCGACCGTGTCGCCAATGGCCATGCGCACGTCTTTTTCATTTTCATAAGCCTTGACCATGGTGATGCCGACGACGCAGATGGCAATGCCGATATGCGCCATGTGCATGCCCCAGTAGGCCAGCGGGATGACCTTCCAGTTCGTCGTGCTCTTGAGCTGGCGGTAGATATGCTGCAGCGAAGTCAGAATGATCCAGAACACCAGCGACAGGGACAGGGCGACCAGCCAGGACCAGGGTCCGGCCAAGAACGGTGCGCTGCAGCCCAGCAGCACCGAGACCGCGGCGACTGGGCCGAGCTTCTTGCTGAGTTCGGCCACGCTGTCGTTTTTCCAGCGCGCAAAGGAACCGACTACCATGAAGAACAATACCGGCAGCATGATGGGCGCGAACACCGCATTGAAATACGGCGGGCCGACCGACAGCTTGCCCAGGTTGAGCGCGTCCACGATCAGCGGATAGAGCGTGCCCAGCAGCACGGCGGCAGCGGCGGTCGTCAGCAGCACGTTGTTGATCAGCAGGAACGTCTCACGCGAGACCAGCGCGAACGCGCCACCCGAGCGCACCTTGCCGGAGCGCGCGGCAAACAGCGCCAGCGAGCCGCCGACCACGGCGGCCAAGAACAACAGGATGAAGACGCCGCGCTTGGGGTCGGTGGCAAAGGCGTGGACCGAGGTCAGCACACCCGAGCGGACCAGGAAGGTGCCGAGCAGGCTCAGCGAAAAGCCGATGATCGAAAGCATGATGGTCCAGCTGCGGAACAGTCCGCGCTTCTCCGTGACCGCCAGCGAATGGATCAGCGCCGAGCCGACCAGCCAGGGCAGGAAGGAGGCGTTTTCGACCGGGTCCCAGAACCACCAGCCACCCCATCCCAATTCGTAATACGCCCACCACGAACCCATGGCAATGCCGATGGTCAGGCAGATCCAGGCGGCCGTAGCCCAGGGTCGTGTCCAGCGTGCCCAGGCGGCATCAAGCCGGCCGTTGAGCAGTGCGGCGATGGAGAAGGCAAAGGGCACGGCCATGCCGACGTAGCCCATGTACAGCATCGGCGGATGGAACACCAGGCCCGGATCCTGCAGCAGCGGATTCAGATCGCGTCCTTCGGCCGGAATTTCGCTCAGGCGCAGGAACGGGTTCGAGGTGATCAGCATGAAGAGCAGAAAGCCCACGGCCACCAGGGCCAGCACGGCCAGCACACGCGACACCATGACGTCGGGCAGTTGGCGCGAAAACAGTGACACCGCCATCATCCAAGTGCACAGCATCACGAACCACAGCAGGAGCGAGCCTTCATGGCCGCCCCAGACACCCGCGATGCGGTAGATGTCGGGCAGCTTGGTGTTGGAATGCTGCGCGACGTACGAGACCGAGAAGTCGTTCGTGAAGAACGCGTAGGTCAGGCAGCCAAAGGAGATGACCGCCAGCAGCCAGAGCGCCTGCGCGCCCGGGCGCGCCAGTGCCATCCAGTCGGCGCGACCCTGCTGGCCGCCGATCACGCCCAGCGTTCCCAAGGCCAGCGCCACGAAGAGCGCCAGAATCAAAGCAAAGTGACCAATTTCAGGAATCATGGTTTGTCCAATACAGGTTCCGACAGGAAAGAATAGCCGTCCGGAAGATTTCTACTTGAGTGACTTGATGGTCTTCTGGATCTGGGCCTGGTCCAGCGCGGCCTTGGCTTCCGGCGGCATGTAGTTCTCGTCGTGCTTGGCCAGCACCTCGGTGGCGACAAACTTGCCGTCAGCGTCAAACTTGCCCTGTGCCACCACGCCCTTGCCTTCCTTGAACAGGTCCGGCAGGATTCCCGTGTAGGTCGTCGGCACGTCCTTGCTGGTATCGGTCACGACAAAGGAGACGGTCAGGTTGTCGCGCTTGACCGAACCTTCCTTGACCAGACCGCCGATGCGGAAGGTCCGGTTCTTCGGCGCCTCACCCGCAGCGACCTGCGTTGGCGAGAAGAAGAACACCAGGTTGCTCTGGAACGCATTGAGGACAAAGTAGGCCGCAATGCCCAGCGCGGCCAGCGCGCCAATGATGATGGCGGCGCGTTTGTGACGTGGTTTCATGGGTTGCTTTCCGAGAGAAGTTCAGCGCGCAGATTGCGCAATACGGTCTTGCGGTGGGCGCGAAGCAGCAGCACTTCGCCGGCCACGATCGCAGCCGTCAGGCCGAAACTGCCCCAGACATAAAAGGCGTAACCGCCCATGGCGAAGAATTCCGAAACACTATTCCACTGCATGTTTGACCCACTCCGTATGACGTTCGCGTTCGAGAATGATGGTGCGCACCCGCAGCAGCGCGATCGTGATCGCGTACATCCAGCAGGCCACAACCATGATCAGCATGCCCCACAGCATGGTCGAAGCCATGGTTGGTGAGCGCGTCAACGACACCGATGCGCCCTGGTGCAGCGTGTTCCACCACTTGACTGAAAAATAGATGATCGGCACGTTGACCACGCCCACCAACGCCAGCACGGCGCAGGCCTTGTCGGCGCGGCGCGGGTCATCGATGCTGGCTTGCAGCGCTAGAAAACCCAGGTACAGGAACAGCAGGATCAACTCGGATGTCAGCCGCGCATCCCAGACCCACCAGGCGCCCCACATCGGCTTGCCCCACAAGGCGCCGGTGGCCAGCGACAGGAAGGCGAACAGGGCGCCGGTCGGCGCCAGCGCCGAGGCCATCATGCCCGACAGGCGTGTATTGAAAGCCAGGCCGAAGCCGGCCCAGGCCGCCATCACGATGTAGATGAACATTGACATCTGCGAAGCCGGCACGTGGACGAAGATGATGCGGTAGCCCTCGCCCTGTTGCGCGTCGGTCGGCGCGACGAAGAATGAGATCCACAAGCCGACGCCAGCCAGCAGGGTGGCCAGTGTGGCAAACCACGGCCACATGCGACCGGCCAAGTTGTAGAAATTCTGCGGCGAGGCGAATTTGAACCAGTGAATCACGCGTGTATTCATTCCAGGGAAATCCTCAAGGCTGTCGTGGTCGCCAAAGGCGCAAAAAAGATGGAGAGTACGAGCAAAGCTGCCAGCAAGGACAGGTGTCCGCCAAAACCCAGGCCGGCGGCATCGGCTTCCACGGCGCCGGCGCCGAAGATCAGGACCGGAATATACAACGGCAATATCAGCAGGGAAAGCAATACCCCTGCGCCACGCACGCCCAAGGTCAGCGCCGCCCCGATGCTGCCGATCAGGCTCAGTGTCGGCGTGCCCAGCAGCAGTGTCACCATCAATATGCCGAGCGCCCGACCGTCCAGGCCGAACTGCAGGCCCAGCACCGGCGCCATCAGCACCAGCGGCAGGCCCGAGAGCAGGAAGTGCGACAACGCCTTGGCCAGCACCAGCAAACCGAGCGGCGTGCTCGAGAGCGCCATCTGCTCGAGCGAGCCGTCGATGTAGTCGGTTGCAAACAGGCGTTGCAGCGACAGCATGGCCGCCAGCAAGGCGCTGACCCACAGCACGCCCGGCGCCATGCGCAGCAGCAGCGCCGATTCAGGACCGACTCCGAGCGGAAACAGGCTGGCGACGACAACGAAGAACACCAGCGGCGTCAGGACCTCGCCCTTTTGCCGCAACGCCACTGCAAACTCGCGCCGCATCAGCGCCATCATGACGCGGGTCAAACCGAGCTTCTTCATGCGCGCAACTCCAGCATCTGGGGGGCGATATTGCCGATGGGCACCTGCTGATGGCTGGTCAGCACGGTCAGTCCGCCCTTGGCCAAATGCGCCGCAATCAGGTCGGCGAGCATGCGCACGCCGGCTTCGTCCATCGCAACAAAAGGTTCGTCCAGCACCCACAAGCGGGCTTGGCTCAAGGCCAGGCGCGACAAGGCGACGCGGCGCTTCTGCCCTTGCGAGAGATGGCGCACCAACTGTTCGCCGCGGCCGCGCACGCCGAAGTGCGCCAGCACGGACTGCATCTGCGCCGGCTCCGGCGCGATGCCGCCCAGTGCCGCTGTGAAGACCAGGTTCTCGTTGACGGTCATGGATTCCTGCAGCGCATTGAGGTGGCCCAGATAGCAAAGGTCTTCGCGGTAGGCATCGCGTTGCGACTGGATCGGCTGTCCGTTCCAGAGGATTTGCCCGGCCTCGACCGGTGCCAGTCCGCACACCATGCGCAGCAGACTGGTCTTGCCCACGCCATTGGCGCCAGCCACGTAAAGCCAGCGTCCGGCTTCCAGTTGGCAGTCAACGCCCTGAAAAAGTTGGCGCCCGCCCCGACTGCAACCCAGCTTGGCAAATGAAAGGGACGGGGAGGTATTCAATTCTTGATATCGGGCAAATATGTGGCGCGATTTTACGGGACACCCCCGTTTTGCCTCTGCGCTTGACAAAACTTTACGCCTGACACGGTGGCCGGTTTGATCCAGCGCAGGAAACGGTTGACCAATGACAAGTTTTGCCGGCACGCTGCGCGGCCAGTGTTGTTTTCAGGCGTAGTAGCGCGTCACGTAGTCTTCGAAGCTCCCTTGCTCTTGTGCTTCCAGGCGCTGCTGCTCCTGCAGAGATGCCTGCACGCTGGCGAGGAACTTCGCGTTGGCGACCTCGTCGAGCGGTTGCGCCAGCAATTGCTGCTGGTGCTGCTGCGACTGGGCCAGTGTGTAGCTGGCAAAGCCGCCGTGCGTGCGCAGGCCCTCGAGCACCCGGGCAGAGGGCGTGCTGTCGGGCTGGTCGATGCGCTGACGCAACTGGCGCATCGTCGTCGTGTAGCGGTCACACCCGTAGGCGGCATCGAGCATCTCGGCAAAAGGCTGCATGTCGTCGAACAGTTCATGCGCCAGCGGCCGGAACGGCTGTTCGCGGTTGTGCGCCAGCAAGCGAAGACCAGGCTGGCGGCCGTGATTGACGACGCGTCGCTTGTTCTCGTCGTTCTCGGCCTGCTCGCGGCTCGTGATGGGCGGGCTGTCGCGGAACAGGCACATCAGCAGCAGCACATCGGCAAAGCAGGATTGTTCGGGAGCGATGCCGATGTCGACGAAGGGATTCAGGTCGAACAAGCGCATCTCCACGTACTCGACGCCGCGCGTGCGCAGCGCCTTGGCGGGGCGCTCGGCGCCCGTGCGCTTGGGCCGGATCGCGGCGTAGAACTCGCTCTCGGTTTGCAGCAGGTTGGCGCTGAGCTGCTTCCAGTGCTCGCCTTCGCGCACACCGATTTCGGTGTAGAACGGATCGGGTGTGCGGATCGCGGCTTCCAGGGCCTGCGTGTACTCGGCCAGCGAATTGACGCTGACGACCAGATTGGCCTGGGCCCGGTTGTGGTAACCGAGGTCGCTCATGCGCAGGCTGGTGGCAAATGGCGCGTAGCGCGTGCCGGGGACCAGCACCGGCAGGTCGGAGGCCTGACCCTGTAGGAACGACTCGCACAGCGCGGGCGAGGCGCCGAACAGGTAGGGCACGAGCCAGCCGTAGCGCAGGAAGTTGCGGATCAGACCGAAATAGCGCTCGCTGACGTAATCTTCCGCGCGACCCTGCGCCGGGCAGCAGTCCTGCAGCGCCAGCCAGAAGTCCGACGGCAGCGACCAGTTGTAATGCGCGCCGGCTATCGTCTGCATCTTGCGGCCGTAGCGCAGGCTCAGGCCTTCGCGGTACACGTATTTGAAGCGCGCGGCGTTCGAACGTCCGTAGTCGGCGATCGGGATGTCGCTGTCGACGCCGAGGACGCAGGGCATCGAGCTGGCCCACATCACCTCGCCCTGGAGTTGTGGCGCAACAAAGCGATGAATGTCGCGCAGGAAGCGTAGCGGAAATTCCGGGTCGGTGGACGGCGGCGTGATGAACTCCAGCAGCGCCTCCGAATAGTCGGTCGTTATCCACGGGTGCGTCAGCTTGGAGCCCAGTGCGAGCGGGTGGCTGGTTCTGGCCAGGTTCCCGGCGGCATCGACGCGCAGGCATTCGCGCTCGTAGCCGCGCGTGATGCCGCGCAGAACCTGCGCCTGTCCGCCACTGAAAAATTGCTGGACCGCGTCGCAGCAGGTGAACTTCAACATCGATTCTGGCTTTCCTAAACCTTGCGGGACGGCGCGCCCGTCAAGCGCGGCCCCGATATTTTGACGAGGCCCGCAGTATGGCAGTTCCGCCGACGCATCATTCCTTCGGCAGCGTCTTGAGCACTTGCGCGACGAAGGCGCAGCTGTCGAACTGCTTGCGCTTGAAGGTCCAGCCCAGGCGCACGATGACGGCCTGGCGCGATGGCACCATGGCCACGATCTGGCCCCAGTGCCCGCCCATGGACAGCGTGTCAGGCGGTAAACCGTAGCCCTTGCATTCGCCGGCGACCGGGTCGCCGATGCGCCAGCTCATGGCGCCGTAGCCCAGACCCTCGCCTTGCATGGTTGAAGGCGCGGCCGCAAGCTGCAACCAGCCCGGTGGCAGCACCTGCACCTCGCCCCAGCGGCCATCGTTGAGCATCAATTGGCCCAGCCGCGCCCAGTCGCCGGCGCTGGCCCAGACGTAGGACGAGCCGACCCAGTTGCCGTCGCTGTCGGTCTCCAGCACCGCGCTGCGGGCGCCAATGGGCTCGAACAAGGCCTTGGCCGGGTAGGCCCAGTAGTCCGTGTCCTTGCTGAAACGGCCGCGCGCCACGGCCGAGAGCAGATTGGCCGTGGCGCTCAGGTAGCGCCAGCGCGTGCCGGGTGTCGCCTCGGCTGGTGAGGCCGCCGCGAACGCCGCCACATTGGAATGACCCCAGAGCATCTGCGGCACCGAGCCCCAGGGCTGGTAATCCTCCGTGCTGGCCAGGCCGTCGCGCATGTAGAGCAGGTCTGACACCCGGATGGCCTTGCGGCCATCGCTGCGCCAGGGGGCCAGCCACGCCGGCTCGCGTGCGGGCGCGAACGCGTCCACCACCGGTGAGTCGAGCGCCAAATGGGTGTCCACGCTGAGCTTGTGCAGCAGCATGCCGGTGACGGTCTTGCTCATCGACCAGCCATGCAAGGCTGTGCCCGACGCGAACCCGCTCGCACCGCGCAGCGCCAGGAGGCGCCCTTTGTGGACGATGGCCACGCCGCGGGCATTGGCGCCGTTCGGGTCGCCGGCGCCGATGAAAGCCTGGTCCAGCACCTGCTGCAATCCAGCGGCGTCGACGCCCGGCCCCCATTGCGCGACCGGCACGGCCGCTTCACCCTGCGGCCAGGGTGCGTCGCCAATCGGCTGGGCCGCTTCGGTTCTGGTGACCGGCGCGCTCGGCGGCGCCACATCGAGCACGCAGCCGCGCTGCGGCAGCAGCACGGCGGTGCGTGCAAAAAGACCGGCGAAGCGGGCCGTGACGCGGCGGGCCGCTTCATCGACGCTGATAGTGATCAGCCCCAGCACCGGGCTGGCCGGCAGCACATCGTCCGCCATCAATTGCGGCAGCGCTCGCCCGGCGACAAAGGCAGCCGAACAAACGCCCTTGGCCGCCATGCCCGCCGCGTTGCGCGGGATGCCGAAGTAGAGCAGCACGGCGCAGGCCAGCGCCAGCAGGATCAGCGGCAGCCCGGACGCGATGATCAAAACAAGCTGGATCGGACTCGATGTGCGCGCCATGAATGTCTCCTGGTTGCAAAGGCAGAGCTTCAATGTACCTGAAGCACGCGCCTGCCTATCCTTCGCTGCGACCCTGCCCAACCCAGATCAGTTGCTCGACGGCGATATCCAATTTGCGAGCCTGCTCCAGCAGTTGTGCGCGCACCTCGTGTGACAACTGCTTGTCGCGGGCCAGGATCCAGAGGTAGTCGCGATCCGGGCCGATGACCATGGACCAGCGGTATTGCGGGTCGATCGCCACGACGTGGTAGCCGCCGTAGAACGGCCCGAAGAACGAGACCTTTAGCGATGCGCGCTGCGGGTCGCCGATGAAGAGGGCGCGCCCGATGGCCTGCTTCCATTCGCCGCGCTGGCTGTCGTAGCCGCGGTTGATCACCTGCACGCTGCCGTCGGCCTGCTGTTTGTAGCTGGCGCTGACATCGCTCAATCCGCGCTCGAACGAATGGTCCAGACGCGCGATCTCGTACCACTTGCCCTCGTAGCGGCCGAGCTCGAACGGCGTGACGACAGTCACGCCAGCAGGCGGCGCCGTCGAGCAGGCGCTCAGGCTCAACGCCGCGGCCAGCACAAGCAGGCAGCGGATCGTGCCCCGCTGCCAGGCATGGAAAGGTTGCAGGAGAATGAACATGATGCAGGTGCGATACCGGGTGTTTAAACGGCAAGCATAGGCCTTTTCGGCTCCTGGCTTGTCGGCCGCGTGCTGGATCCACCCTCGCGCGTGGAAAGTCAGCGCAGTGGCAGCCGGGTGCTCCGGAGCATGAAACAATAGCGCCATGCCTTATTTGCCTCCCTTCATAGCCCCGGCGCGCTTCACCGATGCAGACGCCGCTTTGGCGCGCGCCCGCGAGATTTACGACAACAGCATCGCGCACCTGCGCTCGGCGATGCAGCGATTTGTCGCTGGCGAGAGTCTTCCTGGTCATGCGCGCGCCTGCTATCCGTTTGTGCGCGTGCAGACCGACACCGTGGCGCGCCTGAGTACACAGGACAGCTCGCACCTGAGTTACGGTTTTGTGGCGGGCCCCGGCCGCTTCGAGACCACGCTGACGCGCCCGGACCTGTACGCCGGCTATTACCTCGAGCAGTTCACCCTGCTGCTGCAGAACCACGGCGCCGAACTCGAAGTTGGCACCAGTTCGCAGCCGATTCCCGTGCATTTCTCGTTTGCCGAGAACGACCACATCGAAGGCAGCTTGAGCGCGCAGCGGCGCCAGTTGATGCGCGATGTGTTCGATCTGCCCGATCTGGCCGCCATGGACGACGGCATCGCCAACGGCACCTACGCGCCGCGACCGGGCGAGGCGCAGCCGCTCTCGCTGTTCACGGCGCCGCGCGTCGACTACTCGCTGCACCGCCTGCGTCACTACACCGGGACCGCGCCCGAGCACTTCCAGAACTTCCTGCTGTTCACCAATTACCAGTTCTACATCGACGAGTTCGTGCGCCTCGGGCATGAGGCGATGGCCGATCCGCGCAGCGAGTACATCGCCTTTGTCGAACCCGGCAATGTGGTGACGCGCCGCGTTGGCAGCCCCGCGGTGGAGGGCGATGAACTGGGCAAGATGCCGCCACGCCTGCCGCAGATGCCGGCCTATCACCTGATGCGCGCCGACCGCAGCGGCATCAGCATGGTCAACATCGGCGTCGGCCCGGCCAATGCCAAAACCATCACCGATCACATCGCCGTTCTGCGACCGCATGCCTGGATCATGCTCGGTCATTGCGCCGGGCTGCGCAACTCTCAGCAGTTGGGCGACTACGTGCTGGCGCACGGCTATGTGCGCGAAGACCATGTGCTCGATGAAGAGTTGCCGCTGTGGGTGCCGGTGCCGGCACTGGCCGAGATTCAGGTGGCGCTCGAAGCGGCGGTGTCCGAGGTGACGCAGCTCAAGGGCCCGGAGCTCAAGCGCATCATGCGCACCGGCACCGTGGCCAGCACCGACAACCGCAACTGGGAACTGCTGCCCGGCAACGGCCCGCAGCGCCGTTTCAGCCAAAGCCGCGCCGTGGCGCTGGACATGGAAAGCGCCACCATCGCGGCCAACGGTTTTCGCTTCCGCGTGCCCTATGGGACGCTGCTGTGCGTGAGCGACAAGCCGCTGCACGGCGAGATCAAGCTGCCCGGCATGGCCAACCAGTTCTACCGCGAGCGCGTCGATCAGCACCTGCGCATCGGCATGCGCGCCATCGAGCTGTTGCGCCAGCAGGGTGTCGATCAGCTGCACAGCCGCAAGCTGCGCAGCTTTGCCGAAGTGGCGTTTCAGTAAGGCGCATGGAACCAGCATGAATCCTGTCCTCTTTTCGGTCGAGCACCTGAGCAAGCGGTACGGCGACAGCACGGTGGTCGATGACCTGTCGTTCCAGATCGCCGCCGGCGAATGCCTGGGCGTGATCGGTCCCAACGGCGCCGGCAAGACCACCACCATCCGCATGTGCCTGGGGCAGAGCGCGCCCGATACCGGCAGCATCGCGGCCTTCGACCTGTCGATGCCGCGCGATGCGCTGGCGATCAAGGCGCAGCTCGGCGTGGTAAGCCAGCTCGACACGCTCGACCCCGACTTCACCTGCGCCGAGAACCTGCTGGTCTATGGCCGCTATTTCGGCATGAAGTCAGCGCAGATCCGTGAACGCATCCCGGCGCTGCTCGAGTTCGCCAGCCTGACCAGCAAGGCCAACGCCAAGCCGGGCGAGCTCTCGGGCGGCATGAAGCGCCGCCTGAGCCTGGCGCGCGCGCTCGTCAACAACCCGCGCCTGCTGCTGCTCGACGAGCCGACCACCGGGCTCGACCCGCAGGCGCGCCATCTGATGTGGGAGCGGCTGCAACTGCTACTGCAGGAAGGCAAGTCGATCCTGCTGACGACGCATTTCATGGATGAGGCCGAGCGACTGTGCACGCGCCTCTTGGTGCTCGACCACGGCAAGAAGATAGCGGAGGGCGCGCCGCGCGACCTGATCAGCCAGCATCTGGAGCCCGACGTGGTCGAGGTCTACGGCAACGGTGCCCTGGCACTGGTCGATTCCGAACTTAAGTCGCTGTCGGCGCGCGTCGAGGTCAGCGGCGAGACGGTCTTCTTCTACACGCGCGACGCCAAGCCGCTGCTGCAGGCGCTCGCGGCCTACCCGCAACTGCGCACGCTGCACCGACCGGCCAATCTGGAAGATCTGTTTTTGAAGCTGACCGGGCGTCAGATCAGGGAGGACGCATGAGCACGGCGCCGCGCGACGCGAACCGGATCAATGTCTGGCGCACACCCGACCTGTCATGGCGCTGGTGGCCGGTGTTCCTGCGCAACCTGCTGGTCTGGCGCAAGCTCGCCATCCCGAGTCTGGTCGGCAACATCGCCGAGCCGCTGATGTGGCTCGTGGCCTTCGGCTACGGCATGGGCGCGCTGGTCGGGCAGGTCACGGTGGCTGGCGCCAAGGTGCCCTACATCCTGTTCCTGGCCAGCGGCTCGATCTGCATGAGCGCGATGAATGCGGCCAGCTTCGAGGCGCTGTACTCGGCGTTCTCGCGCATGCATGTGCAAAAGACCTGGGACGGCATCATGAACGCGCCGGTCAACCTGGACGACATCGTGCTGGCCGAATTGCTGTGGGCGGCGTTCAAGTCGCTGTTCACGGTGACGGCGATCCTGGGCGTCATGCTCGCGCTGGGCATCAGCTACTCGCCGAAGTTACTGGTGGCCTGGCCCGTGCTGCTTGGCGTGGGCATCACCTTCAGCTGCCTGGCGCTGATCTTCAACGCGCTGGCCAAGGGCTACGACTTCTTCACCTATTACTTCACGCTGTTTCTCACGCCCATGATGTTCCTGAGCGGCATCTTCTTCCCGCTCGAGCAGCTGCCGCCGATCGTGCGCTCGGTCTCGCAATGGCTGCCGCTGACCAATGCTGTCGATCTGGTGCGTCCGCTGTTCATGGACCAGTGGCCCGATCAGGCGCTGCGCCATGCGTTGGTGCTGCTGGTCTACGCGACGATCGGTTTCTGGGTTGCGCTGGCACTGACGCGCAAGCGCTTTAGAGGGTAGAGCCTCAGTTTGTCGTGCTGGCGCAAGTTGTCATGCCGGACTTGATCCGGGATCCAGTGCCACGGTGTCACTGCGCGGCCTTGATCATGTCTGCCGCCTTTTCCGCAATCATGATCACCGGCGCGTTGGTGTTGCCGCTGACCAGGCGCGGCATGATGGACGCATCCACGACGCGCAGGCCTTGCAGCCCGTGCACGCGCAACTGCGCATCGACCACGTCGAGCGCGCCGGACCCCATGCGGCAGGTGCCTGAAGGGTGGTAGATGGTGTCGGCATGGTCGCGGATGAACTGCTCGATCTGCGCGTCGCTCTGGGCGCTTGCCGAGGCCGCCAGTTCGCGCGCGCCAAGTGCCTTCAGCGCCGGCTGCGCCAAGATGCGCCGCATCAGCTTGAAGCCGCGTGTCAAACGCTGCACATCGTTCGCATCACCCAGGAAGTTGGGATCGATCAGGGGAGATGCGTGCGGGTCCTTGCTCGCCAGTGTCAGGCTGCCGCGGCTGAGCGGGCGCAGCAGGCACAGGTGGCACGAGTAGCCGTGGCCCCAGGACACCGTGCGGCCGTGGTTGTGCAGTTTGCCGATGACGAAGTGAAATTGCAGGTCCGGCAGCGGCTCATCGGGCGCGCTCTTGAGGAAGGCGCCGGCCTCGGCGAAATTGCTGGTCAGCATGCCGCTGCGCGAACGACGCCATTCGAACACGCCCTGGATGGTGCGCAGCATGCCGCGCAGGGACAGGCCGAACAGGTCGGTGAGCTGCGGCGCATTGGCCACCTGCAGCACATCGATGTGGTCGTGCAGCTGCTGCCCGACGCCGGGCAGATCGTGCAACACCGTGATGCCGTGCTGCTGCAGGTGCGCGAGCGGGCCGACGCCCGAGAGCATCAGGATCTGGGGTGAATGCAGCGCACCGGCGCACAGGATGACCTCGCGCCGGGCCATGAACTGCTTGATCTGGCCTTCGTGCGCGAATTCGACGCCGACGGCGCGCTTGCCCTCGAACAGGATGCGTTGAGTCTGTGCCAGCGTCAGCACGGTCAGGTTGGGCCGCGCCAGATTCGGGGTCAGGTAGGCTTTGGCGGCGCTGAAGCGCTCGCCGTCCTTGTGCGTCACCTGGTAGGGGCCGGCGCCTTCTTGGCGCTCGCCATTGAAGTCGGGGTTGTGCGCAAAGCCGGCCTGCTGCGCCGCCTGGATGAAAAGCGCTCCATAGCGGCTCGGGCTGCGCAGGTCCATGACGTTGAGCGGGCCGCTTGCGCCATGAAAGGCGTCGGCACCGCGCTCGTTGTGCTCGGCGCGTTTGAAGTAGGGCAGCACGTCATCGTAGGACCAGCCGGCGTTGCCTTCAGCCGCCCAGTGATCGTAGTCTTCCTTCTGACCGCGGATGTAGATCATGGCGTTGACAGAGCTCGACCCGCCGAGCACCTTGCCGCAGGGCTGATAGCCGCGCCGGCCATTCAGACCGGTTTGCGGCACCGTCTCCAGGCTCCAGTTGGCCTGGCCGGTCTGGGCCATCAGGGCGAAACCGGTCGGGCAATGAATCAGCACACTCTTGTCGACCGGGCCGGCCTCAAGCAGCGCTACCGTGATGTCGGGGTTCTCGCTCAGGCGCGCCGCCAGCACGCAGCCGGCTGAGCCGGCGCCGATGATGATGTAGTCAAACATATCGTTCTCCCGGGGCAGTCTGTGGATCGTCCAAGGGTGTGCCCGTGGCACATACAGTAGCGCAAAGCGGCGCCGGCGTTTAGAGGCTTGGCTCCACGGTCGCGACGAGGAAAAGTCCCGATGCTTGAAGGGCATCTTCGTATTTCGGGGCCAAACGGTTACTATTGAAGCCACTGCCTGCCATACGAGAAGACGACGATGTCTGATTCAACTTCCGATCCCCTGCACCACTTGTCAACCAACGGCGCGGACGCCGGTTCACCGGCTGCCATTAGCAAGTTCACCGGTCTATATTGGCCCAGCCCGCCATTCGCCATTTTCAGTGAAGCGGTTCCCTGGACCGAGCCGCAAGCCTGCGAGATCGAGGACTTCAAGGGGGTTGTCCGCAGTTGCCGGCTGGCGCTGCTGACGCCGGCCGACAAGACCGTCATGATCTTCGTGCCGAGCCGCACGGCACCGGGCCGGGTTCAGTTCTCGCAGTTTCGGCGCCTGACGCTGAAAGCCCCGCTTTATCCGGAAGAGAGCGTCAGTGACACCGATTTTGCCGACATCTTCGGCCATCGCCCCACGGTCGATTACCACCTGCATCTGCACGATGGCAGTGTCGTGTCGGACAAGACCGTCGGTTACGTCGAAACCAGTTTCGGTCTTTTTGTCTTTCATCCCTTCGATGGCGGCGGCGGTGTCGAACGCACCTTCATCCCGCGCGAAGCCTACGAGCGCGTGACCTATGGCGAGCTGATCGGACAAATGCTGGTCGAGCAGCGTTCGGTCACGCCGCAGCAGGTGGAGCAGGCGGCCGACGAGCAGGAGTCCCTGCGCAGCCGCAAACTGGGCGACCAGATGGTGAGCAATGCCATTGTTTCGACCGAACAGTTGATGCTGGCACTCGAGCAGCAGGAGAAGATGCCGATGATACGGGTCGGCGAGGCCCTGGTGGGCTTGGGCTATATCAACGAGGTCCAGCTCAACCAGGCGCTGGAGCGGCAAAAGACCGAGCGTTCGGTGTCCCTGGGTCAGTTGCTGGTCAACATGGGCTTCCTGACACGGCGCGATCTCAATACCGCACTGGCCCGCAAGATGGGTTACCCGGTTGTCGATGTGACCCGCTTCCCGGTCGAGGCCGATGCGCTTCGCAAGGTTCCGCTGGCAACGGCGCAGCGGCTGGGCGTGCTGCCGCTGTTGCTGCGTGACAAACTGCTCGTGGTCGCGAGCGGCGACCCGACGCGACGCGACATGCTCGAAGAACTCGAGTTCATGGTCGAGGCGCGCGTCATCGCCACGCTCGGCGACGAGGATGTGATCGAGCAGTCCCTGGCCGACATCTATGAGCGTTTCGGCCTGCAGTTCGGCAAGAGCAGCGCAGCCGGGCAGGCGGTTGAGGCGGGACCGATCGAGCAGACCTCGTCGAGCGAGTTGCTGCAATCGATGGAACTGCAACAGCGCGAGGAAGAGGAGCAGGAGATCGAGCGCCCGATCGAGCAGTCCGACAACTCGCTGGTCCGTCTGATCAACACCATGATCATCGAGGCCTATAACCGCGGGGCTTCGGACATCCACGTTGAAACCCATCCCGGGCGCGTCAAGACGCGCATCCGCTTCCGCAAGGACGGCGTGCTGTCGCATTACCTGGAGCTGCCGCACACCTATCGCGCGGCCCTGACCGCGCGCCTGAAGATCATGGCCGATCTCGACATTTCGGAGCGGCGCAAACCACAGGACGGCAAGATCGAATTCGCCAAGTTCTCCAGCCGGCACCGGCTGGAGTTGCGCATTGCGACGATCCCGACCTACGGCGGCATGGAAGATGTCGTGATGCGGCTGCTGTCCTCGGCGAAGCCGATTCCGATGGACAAGATCGGATTGACGAGCCCCAATCTGAAGCATTTGCGCGCCGCTGTCAGCCGGCCCTATGGCATGGTCCTGTGCGTCGGTCCGACCGGTTCGGGCAAGACCACGACCCTGCACTCGGTCCTGGGCTACCTGAACACGCCCCAGCGCAAGATCTGGACGGCCGAGGACCCGATCGAAATCACGCAGCCGGACCTGCGCCAGGTGCAGGTCAACCCGAAGATCGACTGGACTTTCGCAAAGGCGCTGCGCTCCTTCCTGCGCGCCGACCCCGACATCATCATGGTCGGTGAAATCCGGGACAAGGAAACCGCCCAGATTGCCATCGAGGCCTCGCTCACGGGGCACATGGTGCTGTCCACGCTGCACACCAACAGCGCACCCGAGACCGTGGTCCGGCTGATCGACATGGGCATGGATCCGTTCAACTTCGCCGACTCGCTGCTGGCGGTGCTGGCGCAGCGCCTGGTGCGCCGCCTGTGCACCGAATGCCGAACATCCGAGGTGGCCGACGACGCCTTTGTCGACGAATTGCTGGACGACTTCCTGCATTCCTACCCGGACGCATTGCGACCGGATCGCGCGGTGGTGCGTGAGGAGTGGCTGGCGGGCTTCGGCTATGACGGACACCTGACGCGCTACAGCGCGCCCGGATGTACTCACTGCCAGAACACCGGCTTGCACGGACGGCTCGGCATGCATGAACTTCTGCTGGTCACACCAGGCCTGCGCCATCTGATCCAGACCGGTGGCCGGCCCGAGCAGTTGCAGTTCGAGGGTATGCAGAACGGGTTCATGCGCACCTTGCGCCAGGACGGCATCCTCAAGGTGCTCAGCGGCATGACCACGATTGAAGAAGTCCGCGCCAACAGTAATATCTGAACATAAGCGCGACAATGCGCGCATGGTCATTGATTCTTCCTCTGCACCGGCGCGGCACGCGTTCGAGTCCCTCACGCCCGATCTGGTCATGGACGCGCTGGCCAGCGTTGGGCTGTTTGGCGACGGGCGCCAGCTGGCCCTGAGTTCCTACGAGAACCGCGTCTATCAGTTGCATCTGGAGGAGGGTGATGCGGTGATCGCCAAGTTCTACCGGCCCGATCGCTGGAGCGAGGCGCAGATTCTGGAGGAGCACGCGTTCTCGGCCGAGTTGATGGCGGCCGAGATCCCGGTGGTCGGGCCGCTGACGCTCAACGGCGGCACGCTGCATCATTTCGGCGGCTTTGCCTTCAGCGTCAGCCCGAGCCGCGGCGGGCGCGCGCCCGAGCTAGATGACCCCGACGTGCTGGAGTGGATCGGCCGCTTTCTGGCGCGCATTCACACGGTCGGCGCGGCGCGGCCTTTCGCGCACCGGCCGGCGTTGGACCTGCAAAGCTTTGGTGTCGATTCGCGCGACTGGCTGCTGGCCCATGATCAGGTGCCGCTCGACGTCCAGTCAGCGTGGGCCAAGGCTTCGCAGCAGGCGCTTGACCTGATCGCCCACCACCCGAGCGTGAGCGGTGTTGCAGGCGAGCAGGACCGGGACAGCGCACCGATCCGGCGCCTGCGCCTGCATGGCGATTGCCACCCCGGCAATATCCTGTGGACGCCGCTGGAGTCGCATGCCAGCTTGGGGCCGGGGCCGCATTTTGTCGATCTGGATGACGCGCGCACGGGCCCGGCAGTGCAGGACCTTTGGATGCTGCTCAGCGGCGACCGCAGCCAACGCACGCGCCAGCTCGGAGCGCTGGTCGACGGCTACGAGCAGTTCCGCGAATTTGACCGGCGCGAACTCGCGCTGATCGAGCCGCTGCGCACGCTGCGCCTGATCCACTACAGCGCCTGGTTGGCGCGGCGCTGGAGCGACCCGACCTTTCCCATCAACTTCCCCTGGTTCGGCTCCAGCGATTATTGGCAGGGCCAAGTGCAGATGCTCGAAGAGCAGATGGAAGCGATGCAGGAAGAGCCGTTGGTAGTTTGACAGACCGCAAGCTCGCCTTCGACATCGCGCGCCACGGTTGTCATCCCGGGCTTGACCCGGGATCCATGCGACGCTGCCCTGGATTGCGGGTCGCAGCCCGCAATGACAACACCCGGCTTGCGTTGATTACTTCCCGTTGATCGCCAGCAACTCGACTTCAAACAGCAGCGTGGCGTTCGGCGGAATCACACCACCGGCGCCGCGCTCGCCATAGGCGATTGCAGACGGGCAGGTCAGCTTGGCCTTGCCGCCGACCTTCATGCGCTGAACGCCTTCGGTCCAGCACGGGATCACGCCATTGAGGGGGAATTCGATCGCCTCATTGCGCTTGTACGAGCTGTCGAACTCCTTGCCGTCGGGGAAGGTGCCGCGGTAGTGGACCTTGACCTTGTCGCTGGCCTTCGGGCTGGCGCCGCTGCCATCCTTGAGCGAGCGATAGACCAGGCCGCTGGCGGTGACGACGGCGCCGGCTTCCTTGGCGGCGGCGGTCGCGACCGCATCAGCGGCCCATGACGCGCTCATGGGAACGCACAGAACAGACGCGGCAAGGGCGGCGCAACGCAGAACAGTTTTCATCGGGGAATCCTCTGGCTAGACGAGCAGTGCATTGACGCGCTTGACGTAGGCAGCCGGGTCGGCCGGCATGCCGCCTTCGGCCAGCAGCGCCTGGTCGAACAGGATGTGGGCCAGGTCGTTGAAGTGGACCGAGCCTTCGAGCTTCTTCACGAGCGGGTGCTCGGCGTTGACTTCGAGCACGGGCTTGACCTCGGGCGCGGTCTGGCCGGCCTGCTTGAGCATGCGGGCGAGCTGCGTGCTCATGCCGTGGTCCTGCACCACGAGGCAGGCCGGCGAATCGACCAGGCGGGTCGTGACGCGCACGTCCTCGGCCTTGTCCTTGAGTGCTTCCTTGAGCTTGGCCAGCAGCGGCTTGAAGGTCTCGGCGGCTTCCTCGGCCGCCTTCTTTTCGCTCTCATCCTGCAGCTTGCCCAGATCGACAGCGCCCTTGGCCACGCTTTGCAGCGGCGTGCCGTCGAAGTCGTGCAGGTAGTTCAGCGCCCACTCGTCGACGCGGTCGGTCATGAGCAGGACCTCGATGCCCTTCTTCTTGAACACTTCGAGCTGCGGGCTGTTCTTGGCGGCGGCCAGCGTGTCGGCGGTGATGTAGTAGATCGCTTCCTGGCCTTCCTTCATGCGCGCCTTGTAGTCGGCGAAGCTCACGCTCACGCCGTCCGTGGTGCTGGAGGCAAAGCGCAGCAGCTTGGCCAGGCGCTCCTTGTTGGCGAAGTCCTCGCCCAGGCCCTCCTTGAGCACGGCGCCGAATTCGGCGTAGAACTTGTCGTACTTGCCATGCTGGGCCTTGTCTTCCTCGCTCACGACATCGGTGACGCCTTCCGTCGCGGCGGGCGCTTGGTTGTTCTTGGCCAGGTCTTCGAGCATGCCCAGCACGCGCTTGGTGCAGCCTTCGCGGATCGCCTTGACGTCGCGGCTTTCCTGCAGCAGTTCACGGCTGACGTTCAGGGGCAGGTCGCTCGAGTCGACCACGCCCTTGACGAAGCGCAGGTAAGTCGGCAGCAGCGCCTCGGCGTCGTCCATGATGAAGACGCGCTTGACGTAGAGCTTGACGCCGGCGGATTTCTCGCGGTTCCACAGGTCGAACGGCGCCTTGCCCGGGATGTAGAGCAGCTGCGTGTACTCGGTGCTGCCTTCGACGCGGTTGTGCGTGTAGGCCAGCGGCGCCTCGTTGTCGTGGCTGATCTGCTTGTAGAACTCGGTGTACTGCTCGGCGCTGATGTCCTTCTTGGCGCGCGCCCAGATGGCGTTGGCCTTGTTCACGGTTTCCCATTCGCCGGTCTTGACCATGGCGCCGGGCTGGCGCCCGCCATTCTCGTCACCGGGGGTGATCAGCTCGCCGTCTTTCCATTCTTCCTTTTCCATCAGGATCGGCAGGCTGATGTGGTCGGAGTATTTGGCGATGATGCTCTTGAGCTTCCAGGCGCTGCAATAGTCCATGGCGTCGTCGCGCAGGTGCAGGATGACGCTGGTGCCGCGCGCTGCGCGCGTGATGGTCTCGACCACGAAATTGCCGGCGCCGGCGCTGGTCCAGCGCACGCCTTCTTCGGCCTTGAGCCCGGCGCGGCGCGACTCGACCGTGATCTTGTCGGCCACGATGAAGCCGGAATAGAAACCGACGCCGAACTGGCCGATCAGTTGCCCCTGCTCGGACACGTTGGCCTTTTGGTCGCCGGTCAGCTTGGACATGAAGTCCTTGGTGCCGCTCTTGGCGATGGTGCCGAGGTGATCGATGGCTTCCTGCTGGCTCATGCCGATGCCGTTGTCGGTAATGGTCAGCGTCTTGGCGTCCTTGTCGAACGACACGCGCACTTCCAGCGTCGGCGCGTCTTCATACAGGGTGGCGTTGTCGAGCGCTTCGAAACGCAGCTTGTCGCATGCGTCCGACGCGTTGGAGACCAGTTCGCGCAGGAAGATTTCCTTATTGGAGTAAAGCGAGTGGGTGACCAGGTGCAGCAGCTGGGCCACTTCAGCCTGGAAGGAGAGGGTTTGTTGGGTCATTTTGGGTTTTAAGGTCTAACAGATGGAATCGATGTCAGCAAGCCGCGCAGCGGGCGCGGCAAACCGGTAATTATGGGCGAAGCCCCGTATTTCAAGGCCTTTGGCGCGCCGCAGCGGTCTACTGCGCGGGCTGGCGTGGTTTGGGTCGAACGCCGGGGACGACGTCGAGCTCGATCTTCTGCTCGCGGCGCAACAGGCCAAAGCGCGCCGTCTTGCCCGGTTTGAGCGCCGCAACACCGGACAGCAGTTCGGACACGCTGTTGACCGGCTTGTCCGCGACCTGCACGATGACATCACCCGGGCGGATGCCCGCCTTGGCCGCCGGACCGTTCTGCATGACGCCGGTGATGATGACCCCCGCATCCGCCTTGATGCCGAAGGTTTCGGCCAGTTCGGGCGACAGGTCGCTCGGTTCGACGCCGATCCAGCCGCGCGTGACCTGGCCGTCCTTCACGATGCCCTCCATCACGAGCTTGGCCGTGGCCACCGGAATGGCAAAGCCGATGCCCATGCTGCCGCCGGAGCGCGAGTAGATGGCGGTGTTGATGCCCATCAGGTTGCCGCTGGTGTCGACCAGGGCGCCACCGGAATTGCCGGGATTGATGGCGGCGTCGGTCTGGATGAAGTTCTCGAAGGTGTTGATGCCGAGCTGGTTGCGCCCGAGCGCGCTGACGATGCCGCTGGTGACCGTCTGGCCGACGCCGAACGGGTTGCCGATGGCCAGCACCTGATCGCCCACCTGCAGCGAATCGGAGTTGCCCAGCACGATGACGGGCAGCCGGTCGAGCTCGATCTTGAGCACTGCGAGGTCGGAATCGGGATCCGTGCCGATGACCTTGGCGCGCGCATGCCGGCTGTCGTTGAGGCTGACCTCGATCTCGTCGGCGTTCTCGACCACGTGGTTGTTGGTCAGGATGTAGCCGCTCGCGCTGACGATCACGCCGCTGCCCAGGCCGATCTGCGGCTCGTTTCCCTGCTCGCCGAAGAAGAAGTTGAACCAGGGGTCGTTGCTGCGCGGCCGGTTCTTGGCGGCCTTGCTGGTGTTGATGCTGACCACCGCTGCCGATGCCTTCTGCGCCGCCAGACGGAAACTGCCGGGTGGCGCGGCGCCGCCGCTGTTGCTGCCGGCCGGCGCCTCCAGCAAGGCCACTGTGCCGCTGCGCGCGCCCCGGTTTGCGAGCCAGTCGGGCTTGAGCGTGCCGACGACGAAACAGGCCGCCAGCAGGATGGTGACCGTTTGCGAGAACAACAACCAGAAACGTTTCATTGCGAACGCCATATCGACACAGCGGCCAAGCAGCCGGTGCCCAAATTGTAGGCGCCGCCCGGTCTGCTTGCGCGCCGCGGCGCGGAATTGGCCGACAATCGGGCACGGCATACCGCCCTTGATGAACGCGTCCCCCCATTCACCGCCGCCATGATTGATCGCACCGAGCTTTTGCAGACCTTCGATGCCCTGCTGCAACCCGAACGATTCCGTGATTACGGACCGAACGGCCTGCAGGTCGAGGGTCGCGCGGCCGTCTCCAGAATCGTTTCCGGCGTGACCGCGAGCCGCGCCCTGATCGAGGCCGCCATCGCTGCGCGGGCGGACACGATCTTCGTGCACCACGGTCTGTTCTGGCGCGGCCAGGATGGCTGTGTCACCGGCTGGATGAAACAGCGACTGGCCCTGCTGCTCGCGCACAACATCAACCTCATTGCCTACCATCTGCCGCTGGACGCGCACCCGGAGCTCGGCAACAACGCGCAACTGGGGCTTAAGCTTGGCTTGCAGGGGCAGTCGCGCTTTGGCGAGCAGGATCTGGGTTTTCTCGGCAAGCCGCAGGCCGGCCTGGCCTTCGGCACGGCGCAGGCCCTGCGCGAGCATGTGGCCGCCCGGCTCGGCCGCAGCGTCACGCTGGTCGAAGCGGCGCCGCGCCCGATCCGCACCATCGCCTGGTGCAGCGGTGGCGCGCAGGCTTATTTCGAAGCCGCGATCGCCGCCGGCGCCGATGCCTACATCACGGGTGAAATTTCCGAGCCGCAGGCGCATTACGCGCGCGAATGCGGTGTGGCGTTCCTGGCCTGCGGCCACCACGCCAGCGAGCGCTATGGCGCGCCGGCCGTCGCCGCGCACGTGGCGGCGCAACTCGGACTGGCGCACGAATTCATCGACATCGAGAACCCGGCCTGAGCATGAATAAACCAATTGCCATCACCATGGGAGACGCCGCCGGGATCGGCCCGGAAATCATCGTCAAGGCCTTTCGCGATGCGCCGGAACTCACAAGCGGCTGCTTTGTGGTGGGTGACCTGGCGACGCTGCGCCGCGCCGCGCAATGGATTGGCGCCGGTGGCATCGCGTTGCCGGTGGCCCTGATCGACACAGAGGCCCAGGCGCTGAACATGCCGCCACGCTGTCTGCCGTTGCTGCAGGTCGGCCGCCTGTCGCAGCCATTGCCGCCCGGGCGGCTGAGCGCCGAGGCCGGCCGGCTCGCTGGCGACTGCGTGGTCTGGGCGGCGCAGGCGGCGCTGCGCCGGGAGGTTGCGGCGCTCGTGACGGCGCCCTTGCACAAGGAGGCGCTGGCCCTGTCCGGTGCGCCGTACGCCGACTTCCCCGGTCACACCGAAATGCTGCAGTCCCTCGCCGCAGCCCACACCGGCAAGCCGCTCTCGCAGATGCCGGTGCGCATGATGCTGGCCAATGACGAACTGCGCGTGGTGCTGGTCAGCATCCATGTCGCGCTGCGCGACGCGATCGAAGCCGTGACCTTTGATCAGGTGCTGCAGACCCTGGTCATCGCGCACGAGTCCTTGAGCGCCATCTTGGGGCGCGCGCCGAAGATTGCGGTGGCCGGTATCAACCCTCATGCCGGCGAGGGTGGTCTGTTCGGGCGCGAGGAGATCGACATCATTGTGCCGGCGATTGCGGCCGCGTGTACACGGGGCGTGCTGGCGAGCGGCCCTTTTGCGCCGGACACCGTGTTCATGCGGGCGCGTGCCAAGGGCACGCAGCCCGGTGAGTTCGACGTGGTGCTGGCGATGTACCACGACCAGGGATTGATCCCGGTGAAGTACTTGGGTGTCGAGACCGGCGTCAACGTGACGCTGGGCCTGCCGCTGGTGCGCACCAGCCCCGATCACGGCACGGCCTTCGACATTGCCGGCACCGGCCAGGCCGATGCGGCCAGCCTAATTGCCGCGATCCGCGTGGCGCGCCAGCTCTGCGCGCAGCAGTCTATTTCTTGAGGCTGTCGCGGATCTCGCGCAGCAGCAGCACGTCTTCGGCCGGTGCAGCAGGCGCAGCCGGCACGGCCGGTGCGGGCGGGGCTTCCTTCTTCATGCGGTTGATCTGCTTGACCATCATGAAGATGATGAAGGCCAGGATCGCAAAATTGACCGCCACCGTGATGAAGTTGCCGTAGGCGAAGACCGGAATGCCGGCCTTCTTCAAGGCATCGAGCGTCATGGCGCTGCCGGCCGGGGGTGTTCCGAGCACGATGAAGAGGTTGGAGAAATCAATCTTGCCGACAATGGCCGATACCAGCGGCATGATCAGGTCGCCGACCACGGACTCGACGATCTTGCCGAAAGCCCCGCCAATGATGACGCCGACGGCCAGGTCCATCACATTGCCCTTGACGGCAAACTCCTTGAACTCTTGTGCGATTGTCATGTTGAAAACTCCTGTCCGAACAAAAAGGGTTGAAGTATTGACCAGATGCCGGCGCTTGCGCAAGCGCCGCGTGGCGCCGCCCTGCTGATTTCTGGAGCCTCAGCTACAATCGCCGATCCTAGCTTACCCCCCGTTGCGATGTTTTTCATTGAGAATTCCCATGACTGAGACACTTGCCGACCACGGCCAGATCGACACCAGCAAGCGGACCTGGCTGATCGCATCCAGTTGCGTCGGTGCTGCTGGCGGCATTGCTGCCGCAGTACCTTTCGTCAGCAGTTTCCAGCCTTCTGAAAAGGCCAAAGCCGCCGGCGCGCCGGTCGAAGCCGACATTTCCGCGCTCAAGCCGGGCGAAAAGATGACGGTCGAATGGCGCGGCAAGCCGGTCTGGATCGTGCGCCGCACGCCGGAACAGCTCGCCGCCCTGGCCAAGCTCGATGGACAGGTGGCCGATCCCAAGTCGGAGCGCAAGCCTGACGAGCAGGCACCGGCCTATGCGCGCAACGCCAGCCGTTCGATCAAGCCCGAATACCTGGTGGTGGTCGGCATTTGCACCCATTTGGGCTGCTCGCCATCGGACAAGTTCACGCCCGGCCCGCAGCCCTCGTTGCCGGATGACTGGCAGGGCGGCTTCTTCTGCCCGTGCCACGGCTCCACCTTCGATCTGGCCGGACGCGTCTTCAAGAACAAACCCGCACCGGACAATCTTCAGGTCCCGGCTCACATGTATCTCTCCGATACCAAGTTGCTCATCGGCGACGATCAGAAGGCCTGAGGACCACTAGCATGGCTGAATTCCACGAAATTTCCCCGAACGCCGCCGCCGGCGCCAAGTTGCTCAACTGGGTTGACAACCGTTTCCCGCTGTCCAAGCTGTTTCGCGACCACATGAGCGAGTATTACGTCGCCAAGAATTTCAACTTTTGGTACATCTTCGGCGTGCTCTCGCTGCTGGTGCTGGTGATTCAACTGGTCACCGGCATCTTCCTCGTGATGCACTACAAGCCCGAGGCGGCACTGGCCTTTGGCTCGGTCGAGTACATCATGCGCGACGTGCCCTGGGGCTGGCTGATCCGCTACATGCACTCCACCGGCGCGTCGGCCTTCTTTGCGGTGGTTTATCTGCACATGTTCCGCGGCCTCCTGTACGGCAGCTACCGCAAGCCGCGCGAACTGGTCTGGATCTTCGGCTGCGCGATCTTCCTGGCCCTGATGGCCGAAGCCTTCATGGGCTATCTGCTGCCCTGGGGCCAGATGTCCTATTGGGGCGCGCAGGTGATCGTGAACCTGTTTTCCGCCGTTCCCTTCATCGGCCCCGATCTGGCGCTGCTGATCCGCGGAGATTTCGTGGTGGGCGACGCCACGCTGAACCGCTTCTTCAGCTTCCACGTCATCGCCGTGCCGCTGGTGCTGGTCGGCCTGGTCGTGGCGCACATCATTGCGCTGCATGAAGTCGGCTCGCTCAACCCCGACGGCATCGAGATCAAGGCCAACAAGGGCGCAGACGGCATTCCGATCGACGGCATCCCGTTCCATCCTTACTACACGGTGCACGACATCTTCGCCGTCAGCGCCTTCCTGATGGTGTTCTGCGCGATCATCTTCTTCGCGCCGGAAATGGGCGGCTATTTCCTCGAGTACAACAACTTCATTCCGGCCAACCCGTTCCAGACGCCGCTGCACATCGCGCCGGTCTGGTACTTCACGCCGTTCTACTCCCTGCTGCGCGCCGTCACCAGCGAGATGATGTACGTGCTGATCGCCTGCGTGCTGGGCGGTGCGGCGGTTGCCGTGCTGAAGATCAGAATGCCGGTGGTGTTCAAGGGCGTGATCGCCATCGGGGCGCTCGCGGTGGCGGCCATGATGCTGGCCATTGATGCCAAGTTCTGGGGTGTGGTGGCGATGGGCGGTGGCGTGGTGACCCTGTTCTTTCTGCCCTGGCTGGACAACAGCGCGGTCAAGTCGATCCGCTACCGGCCCGACTGGCACAAGTACCTGTACGCGGTTTTCGTCATCAACTTCTTGGTGCTCGGTTACCTCGGCACGCAGCCGCCTTCGGCGATCGGCGGGCGCGTGGCCCAGTTGGGAACCCTGTTCTACTTCGGCTTCTTCATTCTGATGCCGTGGTGGAGTCGTATCGGAACGTCCAAGCCGGTGCCCGATCGTGTCGTGTTCGCGGCGCATTGAACGGACAACACATCATGAAAACCATGGGTTTCACCAACAAAATCATCGTCGGCCTGGCGCTGGCCTTTGGCTTGACTCTGGGTGCGCAGGCCAACACCGGCGGACCGGCCTGGGACAAGGCGCCCAACAAGACCAACGACATGGCAGCGCTGCAAAATGGCGCGAAGCTGTTTGTCAACTACTGCCTCAACTGCCACTCGGCCGCCTTCATGCGCTTCAATCGCCTGCAGGACATCGGCCTGACGCAGGAGCAGGTCAAGGACAACCTGCTCGTGACCAACGGCAAGTTGGGCGACACCATGAAGTCCGCGATCGACCCGCAGCAGGCCAAGGCCTGGTTCGGCGTCAATCCGCCCGACCTGACCGTGCTGGTGCGCTCGCGCGCCGGCGCCAATGGCACGGGCGCCGATTATCTGTACACCTACCTGCGCACCTTCTACCGCGACGAGACCAAGCCCAGCGGCTGGAACAATCTGGTGTTCCCGAACGTGGCGATGCCGCATGTGCTGTGGCAACTGCAGGGCGTGCGCCGGCCGGTCTTCGAAGAGGTCCAGGAACACGGTGCCGCTGTGCACGTGCTCAAGGGCTGGACGCAGGAGACACCGGGCAGCATGACGGCCACGCAATACGACGAAGCGATTGGCGACCTGGTTGGTTACCTGCAGTGGATGGGCGAGCCGGCCCAGAACAAGCGTGTGCGCATCGGTGTCTGGGTTCTGCTGTTTCTGGGCGTGCTGACTTTCTGCACTTGGCGGCTCAATGCCGCTTACTGGAAGGATGTCAAGTAAGACTTTAAACTGCTCCGGTTTCGCGCCTGCGGGCGCGGCTTGAGTTCCGCAGAGTGGGCTTGCGTCGCGCAGCCCACTCTTTAATTTTTAGGAGCCCCCATCATGATGGTGTTGTATTCAGGTACTACCTGCCCATTTTCCCACCGTTGCCGTTTTGTCCTGTTCGAAAAAGGCATGGACTTCGAGATCCGCGATGTCGATCTCTACAACAAGCCCGAAGACATCAGCGTGATGAACCCTTACGGCCAGGTGCCGATCCTGGTCGAGCGCGACCTGATCCTGTACGAGTCGAACATCATCAACGAGTACATCGACGAGCGCTTCCCGCATCCGCAGTTGATGCCCGGCGATCCGGTCGATCGCGCGCGCGTGCGCCTGTTCCTGCTCAATTTCGAGAAGGAACTCTTCGTGCACGTTTCGACGCTGGAGTCCCGCGCCGCCAAGAGCAACGAAAAAGTGCTGGAAAAGGCCCGCGCCCACATTCGCGATCGCCTGACGCAACTCGCGCCGGTGTTCCTGAAGAACAAGTACATGCTCGGCGACGGCTTCTCGATGCTCGATGTCGCCATTGCCCCGCTGCTCTGGCGTCTCGACTATTACGGCATCGACCTGAGCAAGAATGCGGCGCCGTTGCTGAAATACGCCGAGCGCATTTTTTCGCGCCCGGCCTACATCGAAGCGCTGACGCCCTCCGAAAAGGTGATGCGCAAGTAAGCTGCGCAACGACGACCGATGCTTGAATCGCCCGAAGCCACTTCGACCCGCCCGTACCTGATCCGCGCCCTGTACGAGTGGTGCACGGACAACGGGTTCACGCCCTACGTCGCGGTCGCGGTGACGGATCGGGTGCAGGTGCCGCGCGAGTACGTCAAGAACGGCGAGATTGTTCTCAACATCAGTTTCGACGCCACGACCGCGCTCAAGCTTGGCAATGATTTCATCGAGTTCAAGGCCCGCTTTGCAGGCACGGCGCGCGAGATCATGGTGCCGGTCAATCAGGTCATGGCCATCTACGCGCGAGAAAACGGGCAGGGCATGGCCTTCCCGCCCGTGGTCGAGCCGGCTGATGGCGCAACAGGCACCGCCACCGCCGGCCTGACCAGCGTGGATTCAGGCCACAAGCCCAAGGACGCCCCAGAGCCACCGACCCCGCCCAGCAGCAGTCCGCGACCCACGCTGACGCGCGTGAAATAACGGGCCCCGGCCAGTGGGAACGCACGCGCAAGTCCGGTAAAATTCAGGGCACGCCGATTTAGCTCAGTTGGTAGAGCAACCGCCTTGTAAGCGGTAGGTCATCAGTTCGAATCCGATAATCGGCACCACTTAACTGTCTGAGATGGTTTCAAGTTCCTGCAAAACCCGCCTTCTTCACCGGAGCGCGGGTTTTTTGTTGGGCTGCTGTCTCGGCGTTGAATGAGAGGCGCTGCTGATATGACCGAACTCGTGCAATGGCTGGACGATGGCAGTCCGCACAGTGCGCGCTTCAATGACCGCTACCGCTCGCGCACGGGCGGTCTGGCGCAGGCGCTCACCGTGTTTGTGAATGCCTGCGGTCTGCCGCCTCGCTGGCGCGTTCGTCATGAATTCACCGTGCTTGAGACCGGCTTCGGCCTAGGCCTGAATTTTCTGGCGACCTGGGCCGCGTGGGAGGCTGACGCGCAGCGCTGTGAGCGCCTCAACTTTGTATCGGTCGAAGCCTATCCCGTGGCGGCGGGAGACATCGTGCGCAATGTGCTTGCGCCCGGCGTGCCGGGCGATGCCGAGGCGCAACTGCAGGCGCGACTGCCAGCGCTGGCGCAGGAACTGGCGCGCGCTTGGCTGGGCTTGCGGCTCGGCGTGCAGCAGTTCGAGTTTGCCGAGGGCCGCGTGCGCCTGACGCTGGCGGTCGGTGATGTGCAGCCGATGCTGAACCTGATTGATTGCGCGGCCGATGCGGTCTACCTGGACGGCTTCAGCCCGGCGCTCAATCCGGACATGTGGTCGTTTGCCACGCTGCAGGCCATGGCGAACCATTGCCGCGCCGGCACCACGCTGGCCAGCTACACCGTTGCTCTGGGCGTGCGCGAGAGCCTGCAGCAGCTCGGGTTTTCGGTGCGAAAGCGCGCGGGGCTGCCGCCGAAGCGGCATCGGCTGGAAGCGGTGTTGTGATGATGTTTGCTTTTGATCCAGGTCGGGATATGCGCCCGACAGCGCAGTAACTTTCTTTTGCTTCGCCAAGAGAAAGTGAGTCGCCCGCCGGGGCGAGACCCGACCTGTAGCCGAATCTGAATAATTTGAAATGAAACGCCACGGGTCGACCCGGCGACTGGGTGATCAGGGTCGAAGGGCCTGAGTACTTGTGATCTGGACCTTAAGCCGGATGCTGTCCACCTCCCAGCCCTTGCTCCGCAGATGCGCCTGCAGCGAGGGCAAGAGCTGGCGGATCTTGGCGGCGGCGGCGTTGTTCGCCACCAGCAGGCACCAGACCGGGCCTTCGATCGGTCCGGCCTTGAGCGCGGCGCGCAAGGGCGCGGGAATCAGGGGTTCGATCGCCTTGAGCCGTGCCACCGAGTCGGCGCTGAGTTCCGTCAGGCGCGCCAGGCTTGGCGCGTCCTGACAGGCCTGCAGCAGGGTGAATGGTTGGTGGCGGCGGTTCATCGGCGGGTGTTGCAGGGCGGTTCGGCTTTCATTATCCGCCGACAGGTAAAATTGGCTGTTTCGTTTTCCAGACACGGCGTATTCCGTTACCGCGGTTGCGTTTTGTGCCAGTGCCCCCATTTCATCCAGACTTGACAAAGGATTGCGCTGCTCGGTTGGCCCAGGGGGGTTGATCGATCCGACTTGCATTCATGGCTACCAATATCCTCACAAAAATCTTCGGCAGTCGCAATGACCGCCTGCTCAAACAGTACCGTGCCGGCGTGGTGCGCATCAATGCGCTGGAAGCCGAGTTCGAGAAGCTTTCGGACGAAGCCTTGCGCGGCAAGACGCAGGAGTTCAAGAACCGCATCGCGCAGGGCGAGTCGCTCGACGCCTTGCTGCCGGAAGCATTTGCCGTGGTTCGCGAGGGTTCCAAGCGCGTCATGAAGATGCGCCATTTCGACGTTCAGCTGCTCGGCGGAATGTCGCTGCACCAGGGCAAGATTTCTGAAATGGGAACCGGCGAAGGCAAGACCTTGACCGCCACCATGCCGGTCTACCTCAACGCCCTGAGCGGCAAGGGCGTGCACGTGGTGACGGTCAACGACTACCTCGCCAATCGCGACGCGGTCTGGATGGGCAAGCTCTACAACTTCCTCGGGCTGTCGGTCGGCATCAACCTGCCCAACATGGAACGCGAGCAAAAGCAGGCGGCCTACCGCGCCGACATCACCTACGGCACGAACAACGAGTACGGCTTCGACTACCTGCGCGACAACATGGTCTACGAGGCGGCCGACCGGGTCCAGCGCGGCCTCAATTACGCCATCGTTGACGAGGTCGATTCGATCCTGATCGACGAGGCGCGCACGCCGCTGATCATCAGCGGCCAGGCCGAGGATCACACCGATCTCTACATCGCCATCAACAAGGTGGCGCCGCTTCTGCAGCGCCAGGAAGGCGAAGAAGACCCGCGCACCGGCGAAGGCATTACCAAGCCGGGCGACTTCACGCTCGACGAGAAGAGCCGGCAGGTATTCCTGACCGAGCAGGGCCACGAGAGCGCCGAGCGCATCCTGGCCGGTCTGGGCCTGATCCCGGAGGGCGCGTCCTTGTACGACCCGGCCAACATCACGCTGATGCACCACCTGTACGCGGCGCTGCGCGCCAACCACCTGTTCCACCGCGACCAGCATTACGTGGTGCAGAACGGTGAGATCGTGATCGTCGACGAGTTCACGGGACGCCTGATGACGGGCCGGCGCTGGAGCGAGGGCCTGCACCAGGCCGTCGAGGCCAAGGAAGGCGTTGAGATCCAGGCTGAAAACCAGACCATGGCGTCGATCACCTTCCAGAACTATTTCCGCCTGTACGGCAAGCTCGCCGGCATGACCGGCACGGCCGACACCGAAGCCTACGAATTCCAGGAAATCTACGGCCTCGAGACCGTGGTGATGCCGCCGAACCGCCCGAGCCGGCGCGAAGACCAGCAGGACCGCGTCTACAAGACCACGCGTGAAAAATACGAAGCCGCTATCAAGGACATCCGCGAGTGCTACGAGCGCGGCCAGCCGGTGCTGGTGGGCACGACCTCGATCGAGAACTCCGAAGTCCTGGCCGAGCTGCTGACGAAGGAAAAACTGCCGCATCAGGTGCTCAATGCCAAGCAGCATGCGCGCGAGGCCGAGATCGTGGCCCAGGCCGGTCGCGCCAAGATGATCACGATCGCGACCAACATGGCCGGCCGCGGCACCGACATCGTGCTCGGCGGCAACGTGAACCCGGCGATCGAGGCGGTGGAGGCCGACGAGACGCTCAGCGCCGAGCAGAAGCAGCAGCAGATCGATGCCATCCGCGAGCAGTGGAACAAGGACCACGAGCATGTCAAGTCGCTGGGCGGCCTGCGCATCATCGCCACTGAACGGCATGAGTCGCGCCGCATCGACAACCAGCTGCGCGGCCGCTCCGGGCGCCAGGGCGATCCCGGCTCCTCTCGCTTCTACCTGAGCCTGGACGATTCGCTGATGCGCATCTTTGCCGGCGACCGCGTCAAGTCGATCATGGACCGCCTCAAGATGCCCGACGGCGAGGCGATCGAGGCCGGCATCGTCACGCGCTCGATCGAGAGCGCGCAGCGCAAGGTCGAGGCGCGCAACTTCGACATGCGCAAGCAGCTGCTCGAGTACGACGACGTTTCCAACGACCAGCGCAAGGTTATCTACCAGCAGCGCAACGAGATCCTCGACGCGAGCGACCTGACGGCGCAGATCACCTCGCTGCGCGAAGGCTGCTTCAACGACCTGGTGCGCCAGTACGTGCCGGTGGAGTCAGTGGAGGAACAGTGGGATCTGGTGGCGCTCGAAAAAGTGCTGTCCAATGAATGGCAGCTCGCGGTCGACCTGCAGGGCGAGGTCAGCGCGGCCAGCGCGATCACCGACGCGGACCTGCTCGAGCGCGTGCGCATCGAGGCGAACCAGGCGTTTGCAGCCAAGGTCGAGCAGGTCGGCGGCGAGAACTTCATCCAGTTCGAGCGCATGGTGCTGCTGCAGAGCATCGACACCCATTGGCGCGAACACCTGAGTTCGCTCGATTACCTGCGCCAGGGCATTCATCTGCGCGGCTATGCCCAGAAGCAGCCCAAGCAGGAGTACAAGCGCGAGGCCTTCGAACTGTTCGGGCAGCTGCTCGACTCCGTCAAGAACGACGTCACCAAGGTGCTCATGACGGTCAAGATCCAGTCGAACGAGCAGCTCGAGCAGGCGGCCGAAGACATGGAGAACCGCGGCGAGAGCATCGCCAACGTGACCTACAGCGCGCCGACCGAAACCGGCGAGGTCGAGACGGTCGTCGATGAGGAGACGGTCAACAAGCGCGTGGCGGCTTTCGGCGGCACCGTGCCGCGCGTCGGCCGCAACGAGTCCTGCCCGTGCGGCAGCGGCAAGAAATACAAGCACTGCCACGGCAAGCTGGCGTAAGAACCCGCGCGACAGGCGGCCGCTGCATGCAGTGAGCCGGCACTGTCCGCATTCGATGGAGAGTATGTATGGCTGTGAACCTGTCCACGCCGAATCCGGCTGAACTCTTCCCCATTGCGGGCGTGCGCCTGGGCGTGACCGAAGCGGGCGTGCGCAAGGCCAACCGCAAGGACCTGACCGTGGTGCTGCTCGATCCGGGCACGGCGGTTGCCGGCGTCTTCACGCAGAACCGCTTTTGTGCGGCGCCGGTCCAGATCTGCCGCGAACACCTGGCGCGCACCTACGACATCCGCGCCCTGCTGATCAACACCGGCAACGCGAATGCCGGCACCGGTGCCGATGGCCGGCGCCGCGCCATCAGCACCTGCGTCGCGCTGGCGGTCAAGCTAGACATCGCGGCCACGGCGGTCCTTCCGTTCTCGACCGGCGTCATCATGGAGTCGCTGCCGGTGGAGCGCATCGAGGCCGGGCTCGACGCCGCGCTCGCCGATGCGCGCGAAGACAACTGGCTGCGCGCGGCCGAAGCCATCATGACCACCGACACGGTGGCCAAGGCCTTCGGCACGCAACTGACGATCGACGGCGCGCCGGTCAGCATCACCGGCATCAGCAAGGGCGCGGGCATGATCCGGCCCAACATGGCGACCATGCTCGGCTTCATGGCGACCGATGCCTGCGTCAGCTACGAGGTGCTGGAGCAACTGGCCAAGGAACTGGCCGAGGGCTCGTTCAACCGCGTCACGGTGGACGGCGACACCTCCACCAACGACTCGTTCGTCGTCATCGCCAGCAACAAGGCCGGCCATGCGGAGATCGATTCCCTCGACACTGTGAACGGGCGCGCGCTCAAGGCCGCCATGCTGGGCGTTGCGAAGAAGCTGGCGCAGGCCATCGTGCGCGACGGCGAAGGCGCGACCAAGTTCATCACACTCCAGGTCGAAGGCGGCAAGACGCAGGCGGAATGCCGCCAGGTGGCTTACGCCATCGCCCATTCACCGCTCGTGAAGACCGCGTTTTTCGCCAGCGACCCGAACCTGGGGCGCATCCTGGCGGCCGTCGGCTACGCCGGCATTGCCGACTTGGAGCAGACCGGCATCGACCTCTACCTCGACGACGTCCATGTCGCCACCGGTGGCGGACGGCACCCCGATTACCGCGAGGAAGACGGCCAGCGTGTGATGCAGCAAAGCGAGATCACGGTGCGCGTGGCGCTCGGGCGCGGCGATGCCGCGGACACGGTCTGGACCTGCGACTTGAGCCACGACTACGTCTCGATCAACGCCGACTACCGATCATGATTCCGGATTTCGACCATATCTTCCGCCGCGCCGAACAGTTGATGGAGCGCATCGAAGCGGCGCTGCCGCGCGGCTTGGCGAGCCCGGACTGGAGCGCGTCGGTTGCCTTCCGCTACCGCAAGCGCAGCTCGGGGCAGGGGCTGCTCGCGCCGGTGCGCCATGTCGGCGCCATGCGTCTGGCGGACCTGAAGGAAATCGAGCCGCAGAAGGAAAAGATCCAGCGCAACACGCTGCAGTTCGTCAACGGCCAGCCGGCCAACAACGTGCTGCTCACCGGCGCGCGCGGCACCGGCAAGTCCTCGCTGATCAAGGCCTGCCTGAACGAATACGCCGCGCGCGGCCTGCGCCTGATCGAGGTGGACAAGGCCGACCTGACCGACTTGCACGACATCGTCGATGTGGTCTCCGAGCGGCCGGAGAAATTCATCGTTTTCTGCGACGACCTGAGCTTCGAGGACGGCGAGCCGGGCTACAAGGCGCTGAAATCCATCCTCGACGGTTCGGTTGCCGCCACAACGCCCAACGTGCTGATCTACGCGACCAGCAACCGGCGCCATCTGCTGCCCGAGTACATGAAGGAAAACCTCAGCTACACGCACACCGAGGACGGCGAAGTCCACCCGGGCGAGGTGGTCGAGGAAAAGATCTCGCTGTCCGAGCGCTTCGGCCTGTGGGTCAGCTTTTATCCGTTCACGCAGGACGAATACCTGGTGATCGTGGCGCAATGGCTGCAGTCGTTCGGCGTGGCGGGCGATACCATTGCCGCAGCGAGGGGGCAGGCGCTGGTCTGGGCGCTCGAGCGCGGCTCGCGCAGCGGGCGTGTCGCTTACCAGTTTGCGCGCGACTACGCGGGCCAGCACGCGGCCGGCGGATGAACAGGGCGCGCCTCGTTGCCGACGCCGAACTGCCGCGTGCCGGCGGTGCCGAGCGCGCCGTCGTCGAGGTGGCGGTCGGCGTCCTGTTCCGGCCCGATGGCGACTTCCTGCTGACCTCGCGCCCGCCGGGCAAGGTCTATGCCGGCTACTGGGAGTTTCCGGGCGGCAAGCTCGAGCCCGGCGAGACCGTGGTGCAGGCGCTGGCGCGCGAGCTGCACGAAGAGCTCGGCATCACCATCGAAGCGGTAACACCGTGGAAGACGGAAACGGTCGACTACCCGCATGCGCTGGTGCGCCTGAATTTCTGCAAGGTGTTCGAGTGGCAGGGTGAACTGGAGATGCGCGAAGGACAGCTGTTTGCATGGCAGCGCCTGCCGGTGCAGGTCACGCCCGTGTTGCCGGGCACGGTGCCGGTGCTGCAGTGGCTGGCCGTCGTGCAGGACTTCACGGGTGCGACCCATCGCGTGGTCGCCCAAGAACAGGAATAAGCCGCCGCCTATTGCAGCGCGCCGGGGTCGGTCAGCTGATCCTCGTTCGCCGTGTTGTCGGGCATGCGGAAGTCTTCATTGGCCCAGGCGCCGAGGTCGATGTTCTTGCAGCGTTCGCTGCAGAACGGGCGGTACGGGTTGCTCGCCGCATAGATCGCCGGGCCCTTGCATTGCGGACAGATCACCTCGCGCACGGACAGCGGCGCTTTTGCTTGCGTCGGCTTCATGAGCACAGGGTCAGTTCGAACGTGGCGTTGGCGCTGCTCGGATGCAGCCTTTCATCGGCCTGCATTTGCATCAGCCTGATCGAGACCATCAGCCGGTTGCCGCTGATCTCGGGGATCAGGTCGAGCGCCGGATCCAGCGCCAGGCGCAGCAGCTGGAAGGTGCGCCCCTGCGGCAGGTTTTGCTGGAACTGCCCGGCGCTGGCCATGACCTTTTGCGGCATTCCGGAGTCGCGCAGCAGCTTGAGCAGCAAGTGAACCGATTCGGCCAGCGGCGTCAGTGTCTCGGTCCAGCGCGCCAGGTCGCCGCGGCGTTGCGCCACGCTCTTGTGCTGCCATGCGTAGTAGGCCGGCAGGTCGAACTCGCAGGTGCCGCCGGGAATGCCGATGCGGCTGCGGATGCTCATGAGCCAGTCGTTCTCGGTCAGCGCCTGGCCGGCCTTGCCGGGCTGATTGCTCAGGGTCTGGAAACACCGGTCGAGCTGATTGATCACCTGGTCGAGCACATCCTGCGCAATGGCCGGGTTGTCGCGGTAGCCGTCGAGCGCGTGCTTTTGCCGGTCCAGGTCCTTGAGCACATCCGACTTGAGGTCGGCGCGCGCCGCCACGTCCATGATCTCGAAAATGGTGGCCAGCGCGAAGTGGTGGTCCAGCGCCAGTTCGCGCGCGATGAATTCGCTCAGGCGGACAAACAGACTCTCCAGTCGCAGGTAGGTGCGAATGCGCTCGTTAAAGGGATATTCGTAGAGGATCACGCTGAATTCTTTGCCTGGTGCAGATGCTACCCGGATGATAGCCCGAAGCGCCAAGCCAGCTGCCGCACTTCCTCGGCCAGTTCGGCCAGGCTCAGCGTCTCGTTGAACAGCACGCTGTCCGCGGCGCCGAGCCGGCGCTCGCGGCTGGCCTGCGAAGCGATGATCTTTTCGATATCGGCGCGCGGCAACTGGTTGCGCGCCATGACCCGGCTGATCTGAACCTCGGCGCTGCAATCGACGACCAGCACATGATCGACCCGCGCGCGCCAGACCGGGGACTCGACCAGCAGCGGCACGTCGAACACGATGCAGGGGTGGCCCTGCTCGATCGCCTGCGCGGTCTGGCGCATCGTTTCCTGTCCCACCAGGGGATGAACAATGGCTTCGAGCCGGCGGCGCGCATCGGCGTCGGTGTGGACCAACTGGCGCATGCGGTCGCGGTCGAGCGCGCCCTCGCCAGTCACGAAGTCGGCACCGAAAGCGGCGCCAATCGAAGCCATGGCCGGGCCGCCGGCCGCGGTTGCCTGGCGCGAAATGGCGTCGGCATCGATGATGGCAGCGCCACGCCGGGCCAGCAGTGCGGCCACGGTGCTCTTGCCGCTGCCGATGCCGCCGGTCAACCCGAGCCGAAACGGTGGGGGCATCGGCTACAGGCCCACGGCGTGGAGGATCGACGCCGGGCCGAAGATCATCGCCGTCAAGCCGGCGCCGGCCAGGAACGGACCGAACGGAACGTAGCCGCCCTCGCGCAGGTTGCTGGCGAACTTCATGCCGATGCCGATCACGGCGCCGATGACAGAGGCCATCAGGATGATGGGCACCAGCGCCTGCCAGCCAAACCACGCGCCCAGGGCCGCGAACAGCTTGAAGTCGCCAAAGCCCATGCCCTCCTTGCCGGTGAGCAGTTTGAAGCCCCAGTAGACCAGCCACAGGGACAGATAGCCCGCGACCGCGCCCCAGAGGGAATCAGCGAGGGTAGGGGTGGTCCAGTGCAGCGCGGCCGCGATCAGGCCGCTCCACAGCAGCGGCAGTGTGATGTCGTCGGGCAGCAGTGTGGTGTCCCAGTCGATCAGGGCCAGGGTCAGAACCGCCGCGGCAAAACCGCTCCAGAGCAGGGCGCTGATGCCCAGGCCGTGGGTCCAGCCGCAATAGAAGAACAGCGCGCCGCTGGCCAGTTCCACCAGCGGGTAGCGCAGGCTGATCGGCGTCTTGCAGGCCGAGCAGCGGCCGCGCAGGACAAGATAGCTCAGGACCGGAATGTTTTCAAACCAGGCGATCGCGTGGCCGCACTTGGGGCAGCGCGAGCGCGGCCGCATCAGGTTGAGCGGCTCGGCCTGCGCCAATTCCTGGCCGGCCATTTCCGCACACTCGGCTTTCCACTGGGCCTCGAGCATCAGCGGGAGGCGGTGGATGACGACGTTGAGAAAGCTGCCGATCAGCAGGCCCAGCACGCCGAAAACGGTGGCGTCCAACCACGGCGTAACCGGCATCAGACCACCTGGCCGAGTTTGAAAATGGGCAGGTACATGGCGACCACGATGCCGCCGATGACCGTCCCCAGAATCACGATGATGATGGGCTCCATCAGGCTGGAAATGCCGGCCACCATGTCGTCAACCTCGGCCTCGTAAAAGTCGGCCGCCTTGCCCAGCATGTGATCGAGGGAGCCGGATTCCTCGCCGATGGCGCACATCTGCAGCACCATGGAGGGAAACAGGTTGGCATTGGTCATGGCCACGGTCAACGCGGTGCCGGTCGAGACCTCCTGCTGGATCTTCTTGGTCGCCAATGTGTAGACCGAGTTGCCGGCCGCGCCGCCGACGGAATCGAGCGCTTCCACCAGGGGCACGCCCGCGGCGAACATGGTCGACAGGGTCCGCGTCCAGCGTGCCACGCAGGACTTGTCCACCAGCACGCCAAAGATCGGCATCTTGAGCATGATGCGGTCCATCACGTGCTGCATCTTCTCGTTGCGGCGCCAGGCCTGCATGAAAAAATAAAAGCCGCCGCCCAGGCCGCCGAAGATCAGCCACCAGTACTTGACAAAAATTTCACTGATGGCGATCACGGCCAGCGTCGGCGCCGGCAGGTCGGCGCCGAAGTTCGAGAATACCTCCTTGAAGGCCGGCACCACGAAGATCATGATGACCGCCGTCACGACGAAGGCGACCACCAGCACCGAGATCGGGTACATCAGGGCGGACTTGATCTTCGACTTGATGGCCTCGGTCTTCTCCATGTAGACCGCGAGCCGGTCGAGCAGCTGGTCCAGAATACCGGCGGCTTCGCCGGCTTCGATCAGGTTGCAGTAAAGATTGTCGAAGTACAGCGGGTACTTGCGAAAGGCGATGCTCAGCGAGGTTCCCGTTTCCACATCGTTGCGGATGTCGCCGAGCAGTTTGGTCACGCGCGGATTCGGATTGCCGCGCCCCACGATGTCGAAGGCCTGCAGCAGCGGCACGCCGGCCTTCATCATCGTGGCCAGCTGGCGCGTGAAGATGGCAAGGTCCTTCGGCTTGATCGCCTTGCCGCCGCTCATGCGCCGCTTCTTGATCTTTGTGGGCAGGACACCCTGGCGGCGCAAGGCCGCCTTCACCTGGTTCTCGCCGCCGGCCCGGGTCTCGCCGCGCACCAGCTTCCCGGCGCGGTCCTTGCCTTCCCACTCGAAGACAAATTCCTTGCTGCCCTTCATCGTTGCAGTTGCCATGTGCTTCCTTTTATTCGTTGCAGCGCCCGGGACCGATCCTGCGCTTCATCGCAAGGGCATCGCCCGATCCCGGCAAGGCGGTGCCGGTCGTGGCAGAGAAAAGTTTGATGGCGGCCATAATGCGTGAATGTACTACGTCGGAATTGCTCGCCTGCGATCATCGTTGATTTTCGGCCCGGCTGCACGCGCCGGCGCTGCGCTTTCCGATTCGTGTGGCGCTGCCAGCACGCCATGCCGGTGATGCCTGATACCGATGCCCGGTTGTGCCCCCTGTGCGGGCAGCCCAACCAGTGCGCGATGGAAATCGAGCGCGCGACCGGCACCCCGCAGCCGCCGTGCTGGTGCAGCGCGCTGAGCTTTAGCGCCGAGTTGCTGGATCGCATCCCGCCAGCGGCGCGCGGCCTGCGCTGTGTCTGCGCCGCCTGTGCCAAGCGCGCCGAAGCCGGCCCGGCGCCGGACTGAGGTCGATCAGGCGCTGCCAGCCCAACGTTTGCGGCTGGTGCGCAAGCGGTAGCGTTCACGATAGCCGGCCGGCAATTCCCGCGTCAGACGCAGAAAGACGCGGCGAAAACTCCCGGCGTCCTGGTAGCCGCACATTTGCGCCACCTGTTCCACACTGGCGTAGGTGGTCTCGAGCAGCACGCGGGCGCGTGCCACGCGCAGTTCGTGCAGGTAGTCGAGCGGGCTCTGGCCGTGTGCGCTCGCGAAGTGGCGCAGCAGCGAGTGTGGACTGGTGGCCGCAGCACGCGCCGTGTCCGCCAGGCTGTAGGGCTCGGTCATGTGGTCTTGCAGCCAGCGGCGCGCGCGCTCGAGCGCGCCGCTGTGCCCCGACCACGATCCGTGTTGCGACCTGCTGGCGCTGATCCGAATGCAGGTAGACATGGGCGGCAGCAACACCGTGCGCCTGCTCGAAGCCCTGCTCGCGGCCGGCGCCCAGGGCGTGCTGCTGGGCGTCTTCACCGACGCCGCGCTCGCGCAGGAGGCCGCAACGCTCGGCGTCGGTGCCAGCTTCATGGCGCGCTTCAACCGCGACAGCAGCGACGCCTTGTTTGCCGTGCCCTGCCAGCATGCGGCGCGCGTGCTGGCGCTGTCCGATGGCCGCTTTGTCGGCCGGCGCGGCATGGTCAAGGGCTCACAGCAGTGGATGGGATGCTCGGCCCTGCTCGATCTCGGCGGCGTGCGCGTGGCCGTCATCTCCAATCGCCAGCAATTGCTCGACCCGGCGCAACTGGAGGTGCTGGGCGTCGATCTGGCCGATGTGCGCACACTGGTGGTCAAGAGCCGCGGTCATTTCCGCGCGGCCTTCGATGGGTTCGCGCCGCCCGGGCGCATCCTCGAAGTGGACTGCCCGGGCCTGACCACACCCAACCTCAAGACCTTGCCCTGGACGCGCCTGCCGCGTCCGGTGTATCCGATTGATGAAGCCACCCACTGGAGTCCCTGACCATGGATCCGTCACGTTTTCCCCGGCGCCGCTACACGCTCACACCGACGCCGCTCGAATTCCTGCCCAACTTCACGCGCGCCCTGAGAGCGCAGGGCGGCGGGCCCAACATCTGGATCAAGCGCGACGACATGCTCGGCCTGACGCCGGGTGGCAACAAGACGCGCAAGCTGGAGTTCCTGGTGGCCGACGCGTTGGCGCAAGGCGCCGACACGCTCATCACCTGCGGCGCGCCGCAGTCCAATCACTGCCGCATCACGCTCGCCGCTGCCCTGCGTGAAGGACTTCAATGCCGCTTCGTGATCGAGGAGCGAGTCCCCGGCAGTTTCCATGAGGACGCCGGCGGCAATCATTTCCTGTTCCGACTGATGGGGGTCGAAGCCCTGACCGTATTGCCGGCCGGCAGCAACATGGGCGCGGCCATGCAGCAGGTGGCCGTCGAGCTGGCGGCGCTGGGCCGCAAGGGCTACATCATCCCGGGCGGCGGCTCCAACGCGCTGGGCGGACTGGGCTACGTCGCCTGCGTCCAGGAGCTGCAGCAGCAGTTCTTCGAGCAGGGTGTGCGGATCGACCGCGTCGTGGTCGGCTCGGGCAGTTCCGGCACGCACGGCGGCCTGCTGGCGGGCTTACTCGGCAACCACATCAATATCCCGATCGTCGGCATCGGCGTGAGCCGCGACCCGCAGGACCAGGAGCCGCTGGTGCACCAGGAGGCGCAGGCAGTGCTCGACCTGCTGGGCGTGAAGATGACTGTGCCGCGCGAAGCCGTGCTCAGCGTCGGTGGCTACTGGCAGCCCAGGTACTCGGTGCCCAACGCGCGCATGGTCGAGGCGGTGCAGACGCTCGCGCGCAGCGAGGCCATCCTGCTCGACCCGGTCTACACCGGCAAGGTCATGGCCGGCCTGATCGGCTTGACGCGCCAGGGCTTCTTCAAGCCCGGCGAGAACGTGCTGTTCCTGCACACGGGCGGCCTGCCTTCGGTTCATGTTTATCAGCGTGAATTGCTGGGGCAGGTTGAGCTGCCGGGCTGAGACGGAAGGACCAGCTGTTCACGCTTGACGCGGCTCGGGCGGCGGTTGGCCGCGTCATTCCGGTCGGAAAACGCATGACAGCTGTCACGGTCGGGGCTGAATTTACGGTTTATATACAGCCGGTTGATCCATCTTATCCCCGTTTTTACGCGTCAATCAGCAAACTCCGGTCATCCATCTGACGCAGGAGTTTTTCATGGATTTCGTATTTGTCGCCGCGGTCGCTGGCCTGTGGGGCCTGATGGTCTTGCTGGTGCGGGGTTTCAGGAAGCTCGAAAAGCCGCAAGGAGGCCGGCCATGATCAGCCAGGAAGTTCTCTATGGCTTTGGCGGCCTGTGTGTCGCCATGTTGCTGGCCTATCTGCTCTATGCGCTGATTCGCGCCGAGGAGTTCTGATGAGCACCACGTCGTGGGGCTTGCTGATCCTTTACCTGGGCCTGTTGTTGGCGGCGGCCTGGCCGCTGGGCATCTGGCTGGCGCGCGTGTGCGCCGGACAAGTGCCGGGCTGGATGCAGCGGGTGGAGGCGCCCCTGTACCGCCTGGCAGGCACATCGCCGAATCAGTCCATGAACTGGTACGAATACGCGCTGGCCTTGCTGGCCTTCAATGCCTTGGGCGTCTTTGCGGTCTATGCGCTGCAACGTTTGCAGGTCTGGCTGCCGTTCAATCCGGCCGGCATGGCCGCCGTGTCACCGGACTCGTCCTTCAACACCGCCATCAGCTTTGTCACCAACACCAACTGGCAGGGCTACTCTGGCGAGTCCACCATGAGCTACCTGACGCAGATGCTGGCCCTGGCCGTGCAGAATTTCCTGTCGGCCGCGACTGGCATTGCCGTGGCCTTCGCGTTGATTCGGGGGCTTGCCGCGCGCGCCACCGGCGTGATCGGCAACTTCTGGGTCGATGTCACGCGCATCACGGCCTGGCTGTTGCTGCCGCTGTCGCTGGTGTTGGCCGTGCTGCTCGTGGGCCAGGGCGTGATCCAGAACCTGGACGCCTACAAGGACGTGACGACACTGGAAGTGAACCTCTACCAGCAGCCGAAAAATGGCGTCGACGGCCAACCCCTCAAGGATGCCAAGGGCAATCCCGTCATGGAAGACCTGAAGACCGCCACGCAGACGCTCGCGATGGGACCGGTCGCGTCGCAGGAAGCCATCAAGATGATTGGCACGAACGGCGGCGGCTTCTTCAACGCCAACTCGGCTCATCCGTATGAGAACCCGACCGCGCTGAGCAATCTGCTCGAGATGCTGGCGATCTTCCTCATACCGGCTGCCCTGTGCCTTGCCTTCGGTCGAGAGGTTGGCGACCTGCGTCAGGGCTGGGCCGTGCTGGCCGCGATGACGCTGATGTTCGTGGTCGCTGTGGTCGTCATCACGCCCGCCGAGCAGGCTGGCAATCCGCTGCTTGGCGTCCTCGGTGTCGATCAGGCGGCCGGCCCATTGCAGTCCGGCGGCAACATGGAAGGCAAGGAGGTGCGCCATGGCATCAACGCTTCAAGCCTGTTTGCCGTCATCACGACCGCCGCCTCCTGCGGTGCCGTCAATGCCATGCACGATTCCTTCACGCCGCTCGGCGGCATGGTTCCGATGGTGATGATCCAGCTGGGTGAAGTGGTCTTCGGCGGCACCGGCAGCGGCCTGTACGGCATGCTGATCTTCGCCATCCTGGCGGTGTTCATTGCCGGCCTGATGATCGGGCGAACACCCGAGTATCTGGGCAAGAAGATCGAGTCGCATGAAATCAAGCTGAGCTCGATCGTCATCCTGGTGACGCCGATTCTGGTGCTGGTCGGAAGCGCCATCGCGGTGCTGGCGGCCGACGGTCGCTCCGGCATTGCCAACCCCGGGGCGCACGGATTTTCGGAAATCCTTTACGCCCTGAGCTCGGCTGCCAACAACAACGGCAGCGCCTTTGCCGGACTGTCGGCCAACACGGCGTTCTACAACTGGCTGCTGGCGCTCGTGATGTGGTTCGGTCGCTTCGCCGTGATCGTGCCTGTGCTGGCCATTGCCGGCGCGCTGGCCGCCAAGAAGCGCTTGCCCGTGACGGCGGGAACCATGCCAACCCATGGTCCGCTTTTCGTGACGCTGCTGATCGGAACGGTGCTGCTGGTGGGCCTGCTCAATTACGTGCCGGCGCTTGCGCTTGGTCCCGTGGTTGAGCATCTGATGCTATGGAGCGGCCATTGAGTCAACGGATACGTGAGCAAATGACATGAAAACGAAAACCCATCTGACACTCTTTGATCCGGTGCTGCTCAAGCCCGCCGGCAAGGCCGCGTTTGCAAAGTTGAGCCCGCGCGTGCAATGGCGCAATCCCGTCATGTTTGTGGTCTACATTGGCAGCATCGTGACCACGTTGCTGGGCCTGCAGGCGCTGCAGGACAACCGTGCGGCATCGGTCGGTTTCATCTTTGCCGTGGCGCTGTGGCTGTGGTTCACGGTGCTTTTTTCCAATTTTGCCGAGGCCCTTGCCGAAGGGCGCAGCAAGGCCCAGGCAGCCTCGCTGCGCGGCTTGAAGAAAAGCACATGGGCCAAGAAGTTCCAGGTGCCAAGCGCCAAGGTGTTCCACGGAGCCGCCTGGTTGCCTGAACAGGCGGAAAACCTGAGGAAAGGCGACGTCGTGATGGTTGAAACCGGCGACATGATTGCGCTGGACGGCGAAGTCATCGAAGGCGTGGCCACCGTGGACGAGAGCGCGATCACCGGAGAGTCCGCGCCCGTGGTGCGTGAATCGGGCGGCGACTTTTCGGCCGTGACCGGCGGCACGCGCGTGCTGTCGGACTGGCTGGTCGTGCGCATTGCGGTCAATCCGGGGGAGTCCTTCCTGGACCGCATGATCAGCATGGTCGAAGGCGCCAAGCGCCAGAAGACACCCAATGAAATTGCCCTGACGATCCTGCTGGTCGCGCTGACCATCGTGTTCCTGATCGTGACCGTCACGCTGCTGCCGTACTCGGTCTTCAGTGTGCTGGCCGGAAAGGCCGGAACCGTCGTCAGCCTCACCGCGCTCATCGCCCTGCTGGTGTGCCTGATCCCGACGACGATCGGCGGCCTGCTGTCTGCCATCGGGGTCGCGGGCATGAGCCGCATGATGCAGGCCAATGTGATTGCCACGTCGGGTCGTGCGGTGGAAGCCGCCGGCGATGTTGATGTGCTGTTGCTGGACAAGACCGGCACCATCACCCACGGCAACCGGCAGGCCACAAGTTTCGTGCCGGCGCCGGGCGTATCGCAGTCGAGGCTGGCGATCTGTGCCCTGCAGGCATCGACGGCCGATGAAACACCCGAGGGCCGCAGCATTGTTGCGCTCGCCGAGCGCCTGGGTCATTCCGAGCCGCTGACGGGCGAAAGCCATGAAGTGCCGTTTACCGCGCAGACCCGCATGAGCGGCATCGATGTGCGGCAAGCCGATGCCTGCCTGCGCAGCCTGCGCAAGGGGGCAGTGGACGCCATCCGCAAGCACGTCGAGTCGCTCGGCGGCATTGTTCTGGCCGAAGTTGCGCGAGCCGCCGACGAGGTGGCGCGCCGCGGCAGCACGCCACTGGCCGTGTGCGAGGGCGCCACCGTGCTGGGCGTCGTGGAACTCAAGGACATCGTCAAGGCCGGCATCAAGGAGCGCTTCGCCGAACTGCGCCGGATGGGGATCAAGACCATCATGATCACCGGCGACAACCGGCTCACGGCCGCAGCCATCGCAGCGGAAGCCGGCGTCGACGATTTTCTGGCTGAAGCCACGCCCGAGGAAAAACTCAGGCTGATCCGCCAGTACCAGGCCGAAGGCCGGCTTGTGGCCATGACGGGTGATGGCACCAACGATGCACCGGCGCTGGCGCAGGCCGACGTGGCGGTGGCCATGAGCAGCGGCACCCAGGCGGCCAAGGAGGCCGGCAACATGGTCGATCTGGATTCGAATCCGACCAAGCTGCTGGAGATCGTGGAGACCGGCAAGGCCCTGCTGATGACGCGCGGCTCGCTCACCACCTTCTCGATCGCCAATGACGTGGCCAAGTATTTTGCCATCATCCCGGCGATCTTTGTGACCACCTATCCGCAGCTGGCCGCGCTCAATGTGATGCGCCTCGGGAGCCCCGCGTCGGCCATCCTGTCGGCGGTGATCTTCAACGCGCTGATCATCATGTTCCTGATTCCGCTGGCGCTCAAGGGCGTCAAGTACCGCGCCATCGGCGCTGCCGTCCTGCTGCGCCGCAACCTGCTGATCTATGGCGTGGGCGGCCTGATCGTGCCCTTCATCGGCATCAAGGTGATTGACTTGTTGCTGGTCGCCTTGCATCTCGCGTGAGCCTGGCGGCCTTGCGCATCCCTGAAGGAGTTCCCATGAAGCAAATTCTCCGTCCCGCACTCGTGCTGTTCTTCGTGCTCACGCTGATGACCGGCATCGCCTATCCATTGCTGGTCACCGGCGCGGCCCGGTTGTTGTTTCCCGCGCAGGCTGCTGGCAGTCTGATCCTGCGCGACGGCATGCCGATCGGCTCGAGCCTGATCGGCCAGAACTTCAGCGAAGCCGGGTATTTCTGGGGCCGGCCTTCGACCACCAGCCCCATGCCCGACAACGCCGCGAATTCGGGTGGTTCCAACCTGGGTCCGTTGAACCCGGCGCTCGCCGACGCGGTCAAGGCGCGCATGGATGCCTTGCGTGACGCCGATCCTGGCAACATGGCGCCGGTGCCGGTCGACCTGGTCACGACTTCGGCCAGCGGGCTCGATCCTCACATCAGCCCCGCCGCCGCGTTCTATCAGGTGGCCCGGGTGGCCAGGGCCCGCGGTCGGCCCATCAAAGAACTCGAGACCCTGGTGCAACAGCAGGTGCAGGGTCCGCTGTGGGGATTGCTCGGTGAACCGCGGGTCAATGTCCTGCGCCTGAACCTGGCGCTTGATGCATTGCGCTAAGCTTGTGTTCCAACGAAGCCCATTGACGCGAAAGGCGCATCCGCTTGGCCAGCCCGCACGATTCCCGCCCCGACCCTGACGCACTGCTGCAGCAGATCCGCAGTGAGGAGGTGCGTGCGCGGCGCGGCAAGCTGCGCATCTATTTCGGCGCCAATGCCGGCGTCGGCAAGACCTACGCCATGCTCAGCGCGGCGCAACGCGAGCACAAGGCCGGACGCAAGGTGTTGGTCGGGGTGGTGGAAACCCACGGCCGTGGCGAAACCGCCGAGTTGTTGGCGGGGTTGCCGCAGTTGCCCTTGCGCGAGCTGAGCTACCGGGGCCGTGCCCTGCGCGAGTTCGATCTCGACCGCGCACTCGCAGAAAAGCCGGAACTGCTGCTGGTCGATGAACTGGCGCATTCGAATGTCGAGGGCTCGCGCCACCCCAAGCGCTGGCAGGATGTGCAGGAGTTGCTTGACGCGGGCATCGACGTCTGGTCGGCGCTCAATGTGCAGCACCTCGAGAGCCTGAACGACACCATGGGGACGATCACCGGCATCCGTGTGCACGAGACCGTTCCCGACACGGTGCTCGAGAGTGCCGACGAAATCATCCTGGTGGACGTGACGCCCGATGAGCTGATGGCACGCCTCAAGGCGGGCAAGGTCTACCTGCCGCAGCAGGCCGAGCGCGCCGCGCAGAACTTTTTCCGCAAGGGCAATCTGATTGCCCTGCGCGAGATCGCCTTGCGCCGCACGGCCGAACACGTGGAAGACGATGTCCGCAGCTACCGGGTGGAACAGAGCATCGCCCCGGTGTGGAATACCGAGGGCGTGATACTGGCCTGCATCGGTCCGCATGCGGGAGCGGAGCAGACGGTGCGCACGGCCGCGCGCCTGGCCGGACAACTCAATGTGCGCTGGCATGCAGCCTATGTCGAAACGCCCCAGCTGCAAAGGCTTCATGCGGCGCAGCGTGACCACGTCCTGGCCGTGATCAAGCTGGCCGAGGAACTGGGGGCGGCCACCGCCGTTCTGGCCGGCAGCGATGTCGCCGAGGCGCTGGTGGCGCAGGCACAGACCCTGAACTGCGCGACCCTGGTGGTCGGACGACCCGGCGCCGGGCGCTGGCTGTTATCGGGTCGCACGATGACACGCCGGCTCGCCCTGCTGGCGCCCTCGCTGGACATCGTGGAAGTTGGACGGGCCGAAAGCGCGAGACGGCTGGCGCGCGCGGCGGATCGGGTTCAGGACGGGGAGGACACCAAAGCCTGGGACGGTGCCTGGCCGGGCTACGCCGCCGCAGCGGGCAGTTGCATCGCGGTCACGCTGCTGGCGACGCCGCTTCGAAACCACTTCGATCTGGCCAACATCGTGATGCTGTTCCTGCTCGCAACGGTGCTGGTGGCGCTGAAGTTCGGACGGGGTCCGGCGGCGTTGGCCGCGTTCTTCAACGTGGCGGCGTTCGACTTCTTCTTCGTGCCGCCACGGCTGTCGTTTGCCGTGAGCGACGTGCAGTACCTGCTGACCTTCGCCGTGATGCTGGTGGTCGGCTTGCTGACCGGGCAGCTCACCGCCGGCATGCGCTTTCAGGCCCGCATTTCTGCCAGCCGCGAACGTCGCGCGCAACTGCTGTTCGAACTCACGCGCGACCTCTCGGCGGCATTGATGAGCACCCAGGTGGCCGAACTCGGCGTCGCCGCCGTGCAGCGAAATTTCGGCGGCAGTGCGCTGGTGCTGGCCACCGATGCGAACGACCAGTTGCTCTTGCCGCAAGAAGTCCCTGCCGGTTTCGACGCCAGCGTCGCCGACTGGGCCTTTCGCAACGAGCAGGCCGCGGGCCTGGCCACTGCAACGCTGGCATCCCAGTCCTGGCACTATGTGCCGCTGAAGGCCGCGATGCGCGTGCGCGGTGTGCTCGCGCTCAGACCCGCGCAGACGCGCTGGCTGCTGATTCCGGAGCAGGTCAAGCAGCTTGACACGCTGGCCCGTCAGATTGCGATCGCGCTGGAACGGGTGCACTACGTGGACATTGCGCAGCAGGCCGTGGTCGAGATGGAATCCGAACGCCTGCGCAATGCGTTGCTGGCGGCAATTTCACACGATGTGCGCACGCCGCTGACGGCCTTGATCGCCCTGGCCGAATCCTTGCGCCAATCGCTGCCACCGCTGGCCGCAGGACAAGCGGCAACGGCGCAGGCCCTGGTCGCGCAGGCGCGCGAACTCAACGCGCTCGTGAACAACTTGCTGGACATGGCGCGGTTGCAGAGCGGCACGGTGCGCCTGCGCATGGATTGGCAATCGGTCGAGGAGGCCGTCGGCGGCGCGATCCGCGCGGCGCGCCCGGCCTTGGGCGAGCAGGAGGTGCTGACCGAACTCGATCCCGACTTGCCCCTGGTCGAATTCGACGCCGCACTGATCGAACGGGTGCTGGTCAACCTCCTGGAAAATGCCGCCAGGTATGCGGCGCCACCGATCGTCATCGGTGCCCGCGCCACGACCGATTCGCTCGTGATCACCGTGCGCGATCACGGCCCCGGTCTGCCCGCTGCGCTCAAAGGGCGCGAGCACGAACTGTTCGAGAAATTTGTGCGCGGGGCTGCCGAGTCCGCCACGCCCGGGGTCGGCCTGGGACTGGCCATCTGCAAAGCCGTGATCGATGCCCATGGTGGTGTGCTGAGCGCGACCAATGCGGTCGACGGCGGCGCGGAGTTCAGCATCCGGTTGCCGCGCCGGACGCCACCGGAAGCGATTGAGAAGGAATTGCCATGAACGCTCCGGTAGCCATCGTGATTGAAGACGAGCCGCAGATCCGCCGCTTCGTGCGCGGCGCGCTTGAAGCCGAAGGCTGGCAGGTATTCGAGGCCGCCACGGCGCAGCAAGGTGTCACTGAAGCCGGCACCCGAAAACCCGATTTGCTCGTACTCGACCTGGGCCTGCCGGACCGCGACGGGCTGGAAGTTATCCGCGATGTGCGCGGCTGGTCCACGGTGCCCATCATCGTGCTGTCGGCGCGCACCGATGAAGTGGACAAGGTTGCCGCACTCGATGCCGGTGCCGACGACTACCTCACGAAACCCTTTGGCGTGGGCGAACTCCTGGCCCGGGTTCGCGCCAACCTGCGCCGGCCTCGCAGCAGCGCCAGCGACGACGGCAGCGCCGAGGAGGCCGACCCGGTGTTCCGGTTCGGCGAAGTCGAAGTGGACCGGCTGGCCCGTGTCGTGCGCCGCAGTGGCGTCGATGTGCACCTCACGCCCATCGAGTACAGGCTGCTTTCGGTGCTGATCGCCAACGTCGGACGCGTCCTGACCCATCGTCAGCTGCTGCGCGAAGTCTGGGGTCCGACGCATGCCCAGCAGAGTCACTACCTGCGCATCTACATGGGTCACCTGAGACAGAAGCTCGAAGCGGACCCGGCGCAGCCGCGTTATCTGCTGACGGAAACGGCTGTGGGCTACCGCCTGTTGCGAGAGCACTGAAGCCGCACGCAAGCACCACGTCTTTCGATCCGGACATTGATGCCCGGTCAGCAGATTTGTCAACATTTCAACAATGCTTGTATAATTAAACCATGGACACTTCATCGGCCGTCAAGATCTTCGAATCCCTGTCATCGGGCATTCGGCTGGACATCTACCGGCTGCTGGTCAAGACCGGGCCGGCGGGGCTGGTGGCGGGTGAAATCGGCGCCGCGCTGGCGCTGCCGCCGACCAATCTTTCCTTCCACCTGAAAGCGCTGACGCAGTCGCAACTGCTGTCGGTGGTGCAGGAAGGGCGCTTTCAGCGTTACCGCGCCAACCTCAAGCTGATGCAGGACCTGGTTGCCTACCTGACGGCGGAATGCTGTTCCGGGCACCCCGAGCTGTGCGCCGAGTTGTGCCCGCCTGCGGCCTGCGCGCCGGCATCCACCCGTAAAAGGAGATCGTCATGAAGAGACTGCAAGTATTCGACCCGGCCCTGTGCTGCAGCAGCGGCGTCTGTGGCGCGGACGTGGATCAGAAACTGGTGAGCTTTGCCGCCGATGTCGATTGGGCCCGCAAGAGCGGCGCACAGGTCGAGCGCTTCAACCTGGCGCAGCAACCGATGGAATTTGCCGGCAATGTCATCGTCAAGGGCCTGCTAGAGCGCAGCGGCGAAGGCGTGCTGCCGGTTACGCTGCTCGACGGCGAACTGGTGCTGGCCGGGCGCTATCCGAGCCGCGACGAGCTGGCGCGCTGGACCGGGCGGGAGGTCCGTGTGGCACCGGCCGCTGCGGCGGGCAGTTGCTGCTCCGGCGGCCGCTGCTGCAGCTGACGCCTGGCCGGCCGCCATCATGAAATTCCTCAAGGACCCGCCGCGCTTCCTGTTCTTCACCGGCAAGGGCGGCGTCGGCAAGACCTCGATCGCCTGCGCCACGGCGCTGGAGCTGGCGGCGCAGAACAAGCGCGTGCTGCTGGTCAGCACCGACCCGGCCTCCAATGTCGGCCAGGTCTTCGGCATTCGCATCGGCAACCGGATCACCGTCGTGCCCGAGGTCGCCAACCTGAGCGCGCTGGAGATCGACCCGCAGGCTGCGGCGCAGGCCTATCGGGATCGCATCGTCGGTCCGGTGCGCGGCGTGCTGCCCGATGCGGTGGTCAAGGGCATTGAGGAGCAGCTCTCCGGCGCCTGCACCACAGAGATTGCCGCCTTTGACGAGTTCACCGCCTTGCTGACCGATGCCGTGCTGACGCACGATTACGCGCACGTGATTTTCGACACGGCGCCGACCGGCCACACGATCCGCATGCTGCAGTTGCCCGGCGCCTGGAGCGGCTTTCTTGAAGAAGGCAAGGGCGACGCCTCCTGCCTGGGCCCGCTGGCCGGGCTGGAAAAGCAGCGCACCCAGTACCAGGCGGCGGTCGCCGCGCTGGCCGATCCGCTGCGCACGCGACTGGTGCTGGTGGCGCGCGCCCAGGCTTCCACGCTGCGCGAGGCGGCGCGCACGCACGAGGAACTGGCCGGCACCGGCATGTCGCAGCAATACCTGGTGGTCAACGGCGTCATGCCCGCGACTGAAGGCGAGCAGGATGCGCTGGCCGGCGCCATCTGCGCGCGCGAGCAGGCCGCGCTGCAGGCCATGCCGGCCGTGTTGCTGGCGCTGCCGAGCGACCAGATTGCGCTCAAGGCGTTTGACCTGGTGGGGCTGGCGGCGCTGCGCCGGTTGTTGACGCAGTCTGCCTCTGCCCAGGCGGTCGTGGCCGACGAGAAGATCGCCATCGATGCGCCGAGCCTGTCGCAACTGGTCGACGACATTGCCGCCGACGGCCATGGTCTGGTGATGCTGATGGGCAAGGGCGGCGTCGGCAAGACGACGCTAGCGGCCGCCGTGGCGGTGCAACTCGCGCAACGCGGCTACCCCGTGCACCTGACGACCTCCGACCCTGCGGCGCACCTGGTGGAGACCCTGCATGGCTCGCTCGAACGCCTGAGCGTGAGCCGCATCGACCCGCACGAAGTGACGGCGCAGTACCGCGCGCAGGTGCTCGCCAGCAAGGGCGCCGCGCTCGACGCGCAAGGGCGCGCCGTGCTCGAAGAGGACCTGCGCTCGCCCTGCACCGAAGAGATCGCGGTTTTCCAGGCGTTCTCGCGCGTCATCCGCGAGGCCGGGCGCAAGTTCGTCGTGATGGACACGGCGCCGACCGGCCACACGCTGCTGCTGCTCGATGCCACCGGTGCCTACCACCGCGACGTCGTGCGCCAGATGGGCGAGAGCGGTATGCACTTCACGACCCCCATGATGCAGTTGCAGGACCCCAGGCAGACCAAGGTGCTGCTGGTGACGCTGGCCGAAAAGACGCCGGTGCTCGAGGCCTCCAACCTGCAGGCTGATCTGCGGCGCGCCGGCATCGAGCCCTGGGCCTGGGTCATCAACAACAGCGTGGCCGCGAGCTCACTGAGCGCACCCTTGAGTTCGCCCTTGCTGCGGCAACGCGCGCACAACGAACGCGTCGAGATCGAAACGGTTGCCGCGCGGCACGCCACGCGCTATGCGCTCGTGCCGCTGCTGCAGGAGGAACCCGTCGGCCTGAAGCGTCTGCTGCAAGTGGCATCGCTGGCGCCGGCCTTGAATTGACAGCAACCCATCGAGAGAAGATTTGACATGACCGACAAGCCTCTGCGCGTGCTGTTCCTGTGCACGCACAACTCGGCGCGCAGCATCCTGGCCGAAGCCATCCTGAACCACATCGGCAAAGGCCGTTTCCAGGCGTACTCGGCTGGCAGCAGCCCGCGCGAAAACCAACAGCCCAACCCGCTGGGCTTGCAGGTGCTGCAAAGCGCCGGCATTGCCACGGCCGGCTTGCGCAGCAAGAGCTGGGACGAGTTTGGCAGCGCCGATGCGCCGCCGATGGACCTCGTGATCACGGTCTGCGACAACGCGGCCGGCGAGGTCTGCCCCTATTGGCCGGGCCAGCCGGCCACCGCGCACTGGGGCTATCCCGATCCGTCGGCCGGTGATGGCACGCAGGCGCAGAAGCTCGAAGCCTTTCGCCAGACCCTGCACGCGCTGAAACGCCGGCTGGAACTGCTGGTCAGCCTGCCGGCGGCCAAGCTGGAAAAGACGATGCTGCAAAGCACGGCGCGCGAATTGACGAAGGAACGAGACCATGACTGAAGTCGCTGCCCGGCAGGCCGGTCCTGCGCCGATGAGCGTGTTCGAGCGCTACCTCACGGTCTGGGTTTTTCTGTGCATCGTCGTCGGCATCGCGTTCGGGCAGTTGCTGCCCGGCGTGTTCCAGGCCATTGGCGGCCTCGAAGTGGCGCAGGTCAACCTGCCGGTCGGTCTGCTGATCTGGGTCATGATCATCCCGATGCTGGTCAAGGTCGACTTTGGCGCGCTGCAGGAGGTGCGCAAGCACGTCCGGGGCATCGGCGTCACGCTGTTCGTGAACTGGCTGGTCAAGCCCTTCAGCATGGCGTTTCTGGGCTGGCTCTTCATCCGCCACTGGTTTGCGCCGCTGCTGCCGCCAGAGCAGATCGACAGCTACATCGCCGGCCTGATCCTGCTGGCCGCCGCGCCCTGCACGGCGATGGTTTTTGTCTGGAGCCGCCTGAGCGGCGGCGACCCGCTGTTCACGCTGTCGCAGGTGGCGCTCAACGACAGCATCATGGTGCTCGCGTTCGCGCCGCTGGTGGCCTTTCTGCTGGGCATCTCGGCCATCACCGTGCCCTGGGCCACGCTCTTGATTTCGGTGCTGCTCTACATCGTGATCCCGGTGATCCTGGCGCAACTGTGGCGCAGGGCGCTGCTGGCAAGGGGGCAGGCGGCGTTCGACGCCGCGATGGACAAGATCGGCCCGTGGTCGATCGGCGCGCTGCTGGCCACGCTGGTGCTGCTGTTCGCGTTTCAGGGCGGCGCGATCCTGCAGCAACCGCTGGTGATCGCGCTGCTCGCGGTGCCGATCCTGATCCAGGTGCTGTTCAATTCCGCGCTGGCCTACTGGCTCAATCGCGCGCTCGGTGAGCAGCACAACATCGCCTGCCCGTCGGCGCTGATCGGCGCTTCCAATTTCTTCGAACTCGCGGTGGCGGCCGCCATCAGCCTATTCGGTTTCAACTCGGGCGCGGCGCTGGCCACGGTGGTGGGCGTGCTGATCGAAGTGCCCGTGATGCTGCTGGTGGTCTACGTCGTCAACCACTCCAAACATTGGTACGAAAACGCATGATGCAAGACACCGAAGGCCCGTTCGGGCCGCGCCGCTACCGCGCCTGGAACGAGCATGTGAAGACGCGCTACGGCGGCCGCGTGCAGAAGGTCTCGATCGAGGCCGGCTTCACCTGCCCGAACCGCGACGGCAAGGTCGCCACCGGTGGCTGCACCTTCTGCAACAACGACGGTTTCACGCCCGGTTATCTGAGCCGGCGCCAGACCATCACCGAGCAGATCGACGCCGGGCTCGACTTCCTGGAACGCCGCTATCCCGGCACGCAGCGCTACATCGGCTACTTCCAGAGCTACAGCAACACCTACGGCGAGATCGGGCACCTGCGTGCCTGCTACGAGGAAGCGCTCTCGCACCCGAAGATCAGCGGCCTGGCGATCGGCACGCGGCCCGACTGCCTGCCCGATGCGGTGCTGGACTATCTGGCGCAGCGCGCGCGCGAGTACATCATCGAGCTCGAGATCGGCGTCGAGTCCTGCAACGACGCGGTGCTGGCCAGCGTCAACCGCGGCCACGACTTTGCCGCCAGCGCCGACGCGATCGAGCGCGCCGCAGCGCGCGGACTTGATGTGACGGCGCACCTGCTGCTGGGGTTGCCGGGCGAGTCCATGGACAGCATGCTCGACGGCGCGCGCCGGATGTCGGCGCTGCCGGTCCACGCGCTCAAGCTGCACCAGTTGCAGCTCGTGCGCGGCACGGCCATGGCGCGCGCCTGGCAGCGCGACCCGGCCAGCGTGCCCCTGCTCGACGAGCAGGTCTGCATCGCCATGCTGGCCGATTTCATCGAGCGTCTGTCGCCGGCGATCCTGCTGCAGCGTGTCGGCAGCGAGGTGCCGCCGTCTATGAAGCTCGCGCCCGCCTGGAACCTGCGCCTGTCCGAACTCTCGCCGCGCATCTCGGCCGAACTGGCGCACCGCGGCAGCTGGCAGGGCAGCCGTTACGTGGCCACCGGCAGCACCAGCACCGGCGCAAAGCCGCCGCCTTCGGTCCGGAAGTTGGTGGTCTGACCGGCGTACATGCGGGCCGCCAGCAGTTGCACCCGTCCCGCGTAGGCGTAGGCGCGGATATCGAACTTGAGGTCGGTGCGCACGCCGTCGCGTTCGATCAGGCGCTGGCCCGGCGCCACCAGCGCCTGCGCCACGAAGTCGCCGGCCAGGATCTCGGACCAGACCCGGCGCGTGAGCTTGTCGCCGCGATAGGCCGCCTTGGCGCCATAGCCCGCCACCGGCTTGAAGAACAAGGCGCGCCGGCGCGCCCACAGGTCATCGGCGTGCTCGGGCATCACCAGCTCGGTCCGCGGCACAGCGGTCTGCAGCAGCTGGCGATCTGCCGCGGCTGCGCCCCAGCTCGCCAACCGCGCGTCCTGGCCCAGCACAATCAGGTTGCGCTTGTCGGCATACAGCGCGTGGGCGTGCGGGTCGGGCGTCAGCACCACGGCGCCGGCTTCATAGGCCTGGCGCAGCGCCTGGTGGCCGGGTTCGCCCAGGTAGAAATCCGTCAGGCGGTTGTAGACCATGTCGACCGGCGCGCCGCCGTGCCACAGCTTGCCGTCGCGCCAGACCAGCGCCGACGGATCGGCAACGGCGGCGGCAAGACCGAAGCGCACAAAGATCTGGCGGAACAACTCGAACTCGGGCGCGAGGTATTGCGCGGCCGGGTCGTCGTCCACGATCAGCACCGATTGCAGCGGCGCCGTGCCGCGCTGCAGGCGCCACTCGGCCAGGAACATGTCGAACAGGGTTTGCGTCAGGGTGTCCGGCGCGGGTTTGAGCGGGAAGGCCCAGTCCATGGCCTTGCAGCAGGATTGCTGGGCGCGCGCCAGCACCACGTTGAGCAGGGCGCCGCCGGCATTGGTGTTGATCTCGATCAGCTGCGGCCCCTCGGCGCCGAGGTGGAAGTCAAAACCCATGCAGGCGCCGACCGGGCCGAAGGCATGCTGCGCAATCGCCGGGGCGCGCGCCAGCGCCTGGCTGCGGTAGCCGCTCAGGGCGACCACGCGCTCGATGGCGGCCACGGTGGATGCCATCGTCTGCGCCATCTCGGCCGACAGGAAGACCATGGTGGAGGAGAACAGGTGCGGACGCGTCTGCGTGATGTCCTGCACCATGCCGCTCAGACTGGCGTCGCTCTCCAGCTGCGCTCGCAGCACGTCGACGTTCAGGGTGCGAAAGAAGAAGTCGCGATTAAGGGTCTGCGCGACGCTGGAGGCCGGCAGCGAGGCGTCAGGGTTGACGGCGTTCATCAAGTCGTTCATGGTGTAGCAGTGTTCTGATTTTGTGTGGTGGTGCCCGAGAGCATGACCTCGATTTCCTCGATGATGCGCTCTTGGCGCAGGCTGTTGCGGCGCAAGGCCAGGCGCTCCATGGTTTCACCGAGTCGGTCCAACGCATTTTCCATGTGCGCCAGCCGCTGGTGATTTTCCGCTGCCAGCGAGGTGTACAGCTGGCCGCAGAGCGCGGCCAGCAGAAACTGGTCGAGCAGTTCCTGGTAGAACGCGCCCGGTGTCAGTTGCACTTGCGGCGCATCCACGTGGCGCTGTGCGGGCTCGGACCGCGCCAGCGGCAGCAGCTGCGTCAGGGCCGGCTCGCCGTGCTCGTCGTGGCTCAGGCACAGCAGGGCCATGATGCCGCTTGCCGTGGCGCCGCGCAGCGCCGGCACGGCATCGAGCAGGCGTTCCAGCACCGCCGGCATGTCCTCCGCGACGGTCGCCCCTTCCAGGTTGGCCAGCACGCGCGCATCGCCGTCCAGGCGGCTCGACAGGCGCTGGCCGATGACCAGCAGCGACGCCGTCGCATAAGACGGCGAGAGCGCCTGCAGCGCCTGCACGACGCGCTCGTTGAAGTTGCCGCAGAAGCCTCGCTCGGATCCGATCAGCAGCAGCATCGTCCTGCCATCGAGCGCCTCGCGCGCGCCGAGGTCGGGATGGAACTGCATGAAGTCGGCGGCCGCGTCCTCGATATTGCGGCGCATGCGCTGCTGGTGTCCGATGAAGCGCGCGAGCTTGTGCGTTTCCGCCAGGGAGAGCGCCTTCATGGCGGTCATGATGCCGCTGATTTCCTGCAGCCGGGCGTGGCGCTGCGCGAGTTCGGCCAGGCTGCTCATGGCACGGGTGCTGCCAGCCAGTCGGCCAGCCCTTCCAGCCAGAGCGAGCGCGGCGCATCGAGGTCGAGCCGGTCGGCCATCAGGCCCGCCGCGATGTCGGTCAGCGTGGCGGGCAGTTCGGTGAGCGCCAGGCTGTCGAGCAGGCCGGCATTGAACGCCGTCATCCAGGCCAGCTGGAACGGCGCCGCCAGCGGCGAGAACCGCTCCTGCTTGAGGATCTCGCGCAGCAGGCGCCCGCGCGCGATCTTGGCCTGCGACGCGGCTTCGAGCTTGGTGCCAAAGCGCGTGAACACCTCGAGTTCGAGGAACTGCAGGTAGCCCAGCTTCATCGTGCCCGCTTCCTGGCGGATCCGCTGGTGCTGGGCGCGCCCGCCGATGCGCGAGACCGACAGCGCCACATCGACCGCCGGCAGCACGTCGGCGGCGAACAGCTTGCGGTCCAGGTAGATCTGGCCGTCGGTGATCGAGATCAGGTTGGTCGGTATGTAGGCGGCGATCTCGCCCTCTTCGGTCTGCACGAGCGGCAGGGCAGTGAGGCTGCCGCCGCCTTGGCGCTTGCTCAGGCGCGTCGCGCGCTCGAGCAGGCGTGCGTGCAGGTAGAAGATGTCGCCCGGATAGGCCTCGCGTCCGGGCGGGCGATGCATGAGCAGCGAGAGCTCGCGGTAGGCGCGGGCATGAGTGCTCAGGTCGTCGTAGACCACCAGCGTGTCCTGGCCGTGCTGCATCCAGCCCTCGGCGATCGCGCAGCCGGCGAACGGCGCGAGGTACTTCATGCCCGGCGTTGCCGTCGCTTCCGCCACCACGACGCAGGTGTAGCGCAGCGCGCCGTGCTGGCGCAGCACCTCGATCACATGCGCCACTTCGGAGCGCTTCTGGCCGATCATCACGTAGACGCAGCGCACGTGCTGCCCGGCCTGCGCGATCAGGGTGTCGAGCGCCAGCGCCGTCTTGCCGGTGCCCGAGTCGCCAATGATCAGCTGGCGCTGACCGCGGCCGATCGGGATCAGCGTATCGACGACCTTGATGCCGGTGTAGAGCGGCTGGTCGACGAAATCGCGCGCCATGATCGGCGGCGAAGGCGCCTCCAGCGCGCCCCAGCCCTGCGCCTCGAACGGCGGCAGATCGTCGAGCGCCTGGCCCAGCGGGTCGAGTACGCGTCCGAGGGTCTGCTCGCCGATGCCGATTTCGAGCCGGCGCCGCGTGTGCGAGACCTGCGAGCCGGCCGACACATCGGCCTGCGGGTCGAGCAGGATCACGCCCAGGCGCTGCGCCTGCAATTCGAACACCAGGCCGCGGCTGCCGTCCTCGAACTGCACGATCTCATCGGCCACGGCCGAGGGCAGGCCCTGGACCCAGGCGATGCCGTCGCCGACCGAGCTGACGCGTCCGGACTCCGCGATGCGCAGGCCGAGCCGGTACTGGCCGACCCGTTGCGATAGCTCGATCGGCGATGCGGTTTCAGTCGCCATGGGTCAGGCTGCTGGCCAGGTAGTCGAGTTCATCGTGCAGATTGAGCCGCAGCGCCCAGGCGCCGATCTCGATGCGCAGCCCGGCCTTGAGCGCGGCGTCGGTGCCGAAGCCGGCCTTGACCGGATGCCCGGCCAGCGTGTCCAGCGTTGCGCCCAACTGGGCCTGGCGCTGCGCGCTGAGCGGGTAGGCGCTCACGACGCGCACCGGCAGCTCCGCGTCGGACAGCGTCAGCTGCAGCTCGGCGCGCTGCTCGGGCTTCATGTCCTGCAGTTCGCCGAGCAACAGATCGATGAACAGGTCTTCCAGCGCCGGGCTCGCGACACGCTGCAGCAGGCGGCTGGCAAAGCGCGCCGCCAGTTCCTGCGCGTGGCGCTCGCGCTCGGCGGCGCGTTCGGCGTTCGCGCGCGCTTCCAGGTTCTGGCGCCGCTGGCGCTCGGCCGTGATCTCGGCGGCCACTTCCGTCAGGCGCCGCGCACGCTCGGCGGCGATCTCCTGCGCCAGTTCGGCCAGGGCCCGTTCCCGGTCCTCGTCGGCGTGCGCCATGCGCACTTCGTATTCGGTCTTGAGGGCCTGCGCCTGGGCGCGCAGCGCCTGCGCGGCATCGGTGATCTTTTCGCTCTCGCTGCGCCGGCGCTCGATCACCGCGAGCACCGGGCGGTACAGGAAGTGCTGCAGCAGCCACACCAGCACCAGGAAGTTGAGCACCTCCAGCAGGAAGGTCGACCAGTCGAAGCTCATCGCGCGCCTACTTCAGCAGCAGTTCAAGCAGGGGATTGCGGAACAGCACGATCAGCACGACCACCAGCACGTAGATCGCGAGCGACTCGATCATCGCCAGCCCGATGAACAGGGTGCGCGTGATCGACTTCTCGGCCTCGGGCTGGCGTGCCAGCGCGTCAAGCGCCTGCGCGATGGCGCGCCCCATCGCGAGCGCCGGAAAGATCACGCCGATGGCGATGGCCAGCAGCGCCCCGCCGGTTGAAAACAGAACGATCCAGCTCATCTTGTCCATGGGTTGTCACTCCTTCTTGAATGCCTGCGATTGCAATGCGCCGCCGATGTAGACCAGCGCCAGCGTGCCGAAAATATAGGCCTGCACCAGGGCTTCGATGATGTGCAATATCAACAAGGGCACCGGTGCCAGAAAGCCCGCCACCAGCAGCACGAGCAGGGCGGCCATCTCCAGGCTCATCATGTTGCCGAACAGGCGCACGGCCAGCGCCAGGGTGCGCGTGAGCTCGCCCAGCAGGTGAAACGGCAGCAACACGGGATTGGGTTCGAGGTAATGCCGCAGGTAGGCGCGCAGCCCGTCGATCCGGATGCCATACCAGTGCACGGCGCCGAACACCAGCAGGGCCAGCGCGGCGGTCAGCGACAGATCGCCGGTCGGCGCGCGCAGGCCCGGCACCAGACCCGTCAAGTTGGCCGTTGCGATAAACAGCCACAGCGTGCCGATGAAGGGCAGCAGGTGCCTTGCCTGACTGGGGGCCGCGTCGTTGATCGCGTCGCGCATGGCGATGACGGTGGCCTCGAGCACCGACTGCCAGTTCGAAGGCGTCTGCACCTGCAGCCGGCGCGTCACGGCCCAGGCCAGCCCGGTCAGCAGCGCCATCAGCAGCCAGGTGGTCAGCACCGTTGGCCCGATCTGCACCGGGCCGAGCCGGAAGCTGAGCCATTGGAAAAGTTCGGCCTTGCCCATCTCAATAGTTCCTGCGGACGTAGAGGTAGACGTTCAAGCCGCCGATCACCAGCCCGGCCGCCAGCCCGCCCATGGTCCAGCGGTAGGAGTACCCGGATTGCTGAAGGTCGAGCCAGTGTCCGAGGTAGCTGCCGGCGAGCACCGGCACGGTGAACAGCAGCGCCAGCGTGCCGAGAAAGACGGTTTGCGCCAGCAGGGTCGGGCGGTCGCGCTCGGCTTGCGCCAGACGCTTGGCCTGGGTCCGGATGTTGCGTTTGAGCTGCTCGTCGTCCTGCATGGTCTACTCCCGTTCAAGCTGGCCCAGGCGGGTCAGCATCGTGGCCTCGAGCCGGTGCAGCTTGTGCCGGGTCTGCGCCAGCGCCTGTTCCTCGGCCAGCACTTCCTGCGCCAGCGCGCCGGCGATGGCGTCCGGATCCCGGCCCAGCAGGTAGCGCCGCGTCGAGATCCGCAGTTCGTTGTCGACAAAATACAGCAGGCCGCCGGGCAGTCCGACGTAGCAGCGGCTGCCGTCGGCCAGCGTCAGGCGGGCCAGGCCGAACGTGAGGATGGTCATGAAGCGCAGGTGGCGGGCCATCAGGCCGAAGCTGCCGGAGCGATCCTCGCCGACAAAACTGGCCACCTCGCGCACCGTCTCGCCGCGTTCCGTTGCGAACAACCGGACCTGAAACGTGTTCATGGCGGCACCTGATCCGACATGGCGCCGCGCATGTAGCAGCGCTCTTCGCTCAGCTGGTCATGATCGCCGCGCAGAAAGGCCTCGCAATCGGCCAACGTCTGCTGCAGCGGCACGCTGACACCGCGGTCGGTGTTCTGCGCGGTCATCGCGTGAAACGGCTGCGTCAGGTAGCGCTGCAGGCGGCGCGCCCGCTGCACCACCAGGCGGTCGTCCGGCGACAGTTCCTCGAGTCCGAGCATCGTGATGATGTCTTCGAGCTCGCGGTAGCGCGCCAGATGTTCGCGCACCTGGTGCGCCACCGTGTAATGGCGCTCGCCCAGAAAGTCGCGGTCCATCAGGCTGCTGCCCGAGGCCAGCGGGTCCACGGCCGGGTAGAACCCCTTGGCCGCCTGCGTGCGCGACAGGATCACGCGCGTGTCGAGGTGGGCCAGGATAGCGTCCACCGCCGGGTCGGTCATGTCATCGGCCGGCACGTATACCGCCTGCACCGAGGTGATGTGGCCGCTGCGGCTCGATACGATGCGGTCCTCCAGCTCGGCCACTTCCGAGGACAGCGTTGGCTGGTAGCCGACCGTGGCCGGCATGCGCCCGAGCAGGCCCGAGAGTTCGGAGCCGGCCTGCACGAAGCGGAACGCGTTGTCCATCAGGAACAGCACATCGCGTCCCAGCGTGTCGCGCAGGAACTCGGCGTACGTCAGGGCGGCCAGGCCGACCCGAAAGCGCACGCCCGGTGATTCGTCCATCTGGCCGAAGACCAGCACGGCGCTGGAGAGCGTGCCGTTGTCCTTCATCTCGTGCCACAGTTCATGGCCCTCCCGGATGCGCTCGCCGACACCGGCAAACACCGACACGCCGCTGTGCAGAGCCGCGACCGCGCGCATGAACTCCATGATCAGCACCGTCTTGCCGACGCCGGCGCCGCCGAACAGGCCGGTCTTGCCGCCGCGCACAAAGGGGCACAGCAGGTCGATCACCTTGATGCCGGTTTCCAGGATGCCGCTGGGCGCCAGCGTGTCGCTCAGCGCCGGTGGCGCCGCCAGCAGTGGGCGCGATTCGCTGGCGATCAGGGGCGGACCGTCGTCGAGCGGCGCGCCGAACGGGTCGAGCAGCCGGCCCAGGCAGGCCGCGGACAAGGGCACGCGCAAGGGGCCGCCGCTGTCATAGACCGGATCACCGCGGCGCAAGCCGGCCGTGCGGTGCAGCGCGACCGAGCGCGCCTGGTGGGTGTCGAGATGGTGCAGCACTTCGAGCATGACCGGCGCGTTGTCGATGGCGACTTCGAGCATGCGGTGCAAGGGGGGCAGGCTGGTGCAGGCGACATCAACCACCGGGCCATGCACTTCGAGCACGTGGCCAATGGGCTCCAACATCGCTGGTGGGGCGGTCAACGTATCGCTGTCCACTTCCAGGGCGTTCATGCTCCAGATCTCCCGCGCAAGTGCCAGGAAATTATAGGGCTGCGCCCGGCCGCCCGGGTTGATCAAAAGGGGTGTTCAGCCCTGATTGCCATCCGCCGGCGCGGCGCAGGCGCGCGAGAAGGCGTGATGCATCAGCTGCAGCGTGACGTGGTTGATTTCAAACCGGTCGTGCAAGGCCGCGGTTGCCTGCTGCAGGAAGTCGTCGTCGCCCTGTCCTTGCGCCATCACCAGGTGCGCCGTCATGGCGATTTCCGATGTGCCCATGGCCCAGATGTGCAGGTCATGCACGCGTGTGACGCCGGGCAGCGCCGCCAGGCAGTCGCGCACCGCATGCAGGTCGACGCTGTCGGGCACGCCGTCAAACAGCAGGTGCAGCGATTGGCGCAGCAGGTCCCAGGTGCCGATCAGGATGACGGCGCCGATGGCCAGGCTGACCAGCGGGTCGAGCCAGGGCCAGGCGCGCCACAGCGTCAGGACACCGACCAGCACGACGCCGACCGATACCAGCGCATCGGCCGCCATGTGCAGGAAGGCGCTGCGGATATTGAGATCGTGTTCGCGCCCGCGCATGAAGAGCAGGGCGGTGGCGCCGTTGATCACGATGCCCACGCCCGCCACCAGCATGATGGTCACGCCCTGGCCGCCGGCCAGTTCCGGCGGCGCCAGCAGACGCCCGATCGCCTCCCAGGCCAGCGCGCCGATGGCCACCAGCAGCAGCAGCGCATTGGCGAAAGCCGCCAGGATGGTGGCACGCTTCCAGCCATAGGTGTGGCGCGCATCGGGAATCAGCCGGCCGGCCAGGGCGCCGCCCCAGGCCAGCACGAGACCGGCGACGTCGCTCAGGTTGTGCCCGGCGTCGGCCAGCAGCGCCAGCGAGTTGACCCGCCAGCCGTAGAAGGCCTCGATGCCCACAAACAGCATGTTGAGCGCGATGCCGATGGCAAAGGCGCGGTTGAAGTTGGCCGGTGCGTGAGCGTGGCCGTGGTGATGGTGTTCGTGGTCGTGGCTCATGGCGCCATTGTCCACGAGCGCTGCCTTGACGCTACCATGTGGCAGCAAGGGTCTTGCACGATCGTGCGCAACGCGGTTGGCGCTGTGCCTGACTCTCGCAGAAGAAATGGAACGACCACTTGATCGCCACGGCATGATGAACCAGACGGATCCGACCGATTTTCCGGCCGGGCTGACCCGTGTTCCGGAAGGGCGGGCCGAGCCTGCCGAGGGTGCGATCTTTCACTCGCGCGGCGTCGTGCTGATCAGCGGTCCTGATGCGGGCGCGGCTGCCGATGCCGCCAGACGCGTGCTGGCGCGCGCACCGGCTCTGCGCGTCGTGGTCTTTGCCCCGGGCATCAATGGCATCGCCGCTCTGCCCAAGAGCGTGATGCGGGTTGGCGGGCCGGTCGTTTCAGTGCAAGGCCACCTCGGTGCCTTCACGGCGACGGCTCCGGTCGGCGGCGGCAAGCAGGAGGATGCCGGCATCTTCAGCCCGAATCCGGATCGGCAGTTCGATCTCGTGCTCGACTTGTTCGCGCGGCCCTTGCTGAACGCTGCCGTGCCACCGATTGGCTACTTCGCCGTGGGCAACAGCGAGGCGGCGCTGGCGCGCGTGCTGGAGAAGTTGCCGACCCTGGTCGGGCGTTTTCATAAACCCAGGTTCTTCGAGTACCAGGCGACACTGTGCCAGCACCAAGTCAACGGTGTGACCGGTTGCACGCGCTGCCTGAGCGTGTGCGCGGCGCAGGCGATTCGCGCCAGCGCGGGTGCCATCGAAGTCGATCCCTATCTGTGCCAGGCTTGCGCCAGCTGCGCGCTGGTGTGCCCGAGCGGCGCATTGACGGTCGTGCGGCCCGCGGCAGCGGAATTGGCGTCCGGTTTGGTCCGGCCAAGGGGCGAGGCTGGCAAGGACATCCTGCTGGTCCATGACGCCGAGGGTCGGGACGCAGCATGCGCCGACGAATGGGCGCGCGTCGAGCGGATGGAGGTCAACCCGTTGCCGGCCTTTGGCGAGGCCCTGTGGCTGCAGGCGCTGGCGCAGGGCTTCGCGGCCGTGCGGCTGGTTCTGGCCCCGCCGCTGCCGGCGCTGACGCGTGATGCGCTGCAGGCCAAGGTCGCCGAGGTGCGCGCCATCCTGGCGGGCATCGGTCGCGATCCGGATGCCGTGGCCACGCTGGAGATCCGGGATCTCGCGGCCGCGCTGCGGCGCGCGGCGCTGCAGCGGGCCACCCATGTGCCGGCAACGTCCGGCCACGCCGGGGTGCAGGGCAAGCGCGCCGGTCTGCTGGCGGCCATCGACGCATTGGCGCGGAAGAACCTGCGCCAGGACGCGCTGGCGCTGCCGGCGCAAGCGCCGTTCGGCAGGGTCACGGTGGATGCGCGCCGCTGCACTCTGTGCCTGGCCTGCGCCAACATCTGTCCGACCCGGGCCCTCGGCGGCCAGATCGCGCCCGCGCCGCTGCTCGCGTTCAAGGAAAGTCTTTGCGTCCAGTGCGGCCTGTGCCGCGCCGCCTGTCCGGAACAGGCCATCAGTCTGCAAGCGCGCTTTGTGCCGGAGCCGGCACGGCGCGACGAGGTGCGGGTCATCGCCCGCGACGAGCAGGTGGCCTGCAGCCGTTGCAGCACGCCGTTCATCGGGCGCCACTTTCTGGAGCGCAGCATCAAGATGATGCAGGCGCGACCCGGCGCGCTGCCCGGCGCTGCCGATTTCCTGCGCCTGTGCCCGAGCTGCCGCCAGCGCGGGACGACGCAGACATAAGCGACGGGCGGGCAACAGATCATGGGGTTTCAAGCATGAAGATATTCGGCATTGCCGGGCACTCCGGCATGGGCAAGACGACGCTGCTGGAGCGGCTGGTCCCCGAGATCGCCGCGCGCGGTCTGGTGGTGTCGCTGATCAAACACAGCCACAAGGCCATCGATATCGACCGTCCCGGCAAGGACTCCTACCGGCTGCGCGAATCCGGTTGCAAGGAGGTGCTGCTGCTGGGCAACGACCGTTGGGCCCTGATGCACGAGCTGCGCGGCGCAGCCGAGCCGTCGCTGGACTACCTGCTCGACCGCATGATGGACTGCGATCTGGTCCTGATCGAAGGCTTCAAGCACGGCAACTTTCCGAAGATCGAGGTCTGGCGTGCAGCGGTGGACGCGCAAACCCTGTGGCCGGACTGGCCGGGCATCATGGCCATTGCCAGCGATACGCCGCCGGCGTCGAACGCCCGGCATCGTGTCACGCAGGGCCTGGCACAGCTGGATTTGGCCGATACTGCAGCCATCGCGGCCTTCGTGCTGGCGCATGCCGTTGTGCGCTGAGGTTCGCGCAGCCCGAAGGACGGACTGATGGAAACTGATGCTGAAACTGACCTGCCGGAATTCACCAAGGTCCTGATTCACTCGCGCTGCAATGTCTCGCCCCGGCGCCTGACCGAGCCCGGGCCATCGGCGTCGCAACTGCAAGACATCCTGGGTGCCGCCGCCGCCGCGCCCGACCACGGTCAGCTGCTGCCCTGGCGTTTCGTCATCGTGCCGGCCGCGCAGCGCGCGCGATTGGGCGAGGTGTTTGCGCTGGCCTTGCAGGACCGCGACCCGAACGCCTCCGCGGCGCAGGTCGAGGCTGCGCGCGAGAAGGCGCAGCGCGCGCCGTTTTTGATGCTGGTAGTTGCGCGGCTCGCGCAGCAGCCGGTGACGCCGGACGCCGCGCCAGGTCGTGGCGCCCAGCAGGCGCAGGCAACCCAGGCCGAGGTGAACGATGCCGAGCGCCTGGTGTCGGTCGGCTGCGCCATCCAGAACGTGCTGCTCAGCGCCCACGCGGCGGGCTTCGGTACCGGGCTGACCAGCGGACAGGCATTGGGCTCGGCGCGCCTGCGCGCCCTGTTCGATTTGCGCGAGAACGAGCAGGCGGTCTGCTGCGTCAACATCGGCAGCGTTGCCAAGCACAAGCCCTCGCCGCTGCGGCCGCAGTTGACGGACTATGTGTCGCAGTTAAGCTGAGTGCTCGCCTGCCGTCGCGCGGCAGGGTCAGCGGTCTTGGCTGTCATTTCAGGCTCGACCCGCAATCCATCCCAGACAAGGCATGGATGCCGGATCAGGTCCGGCATGACAAGGGTGTCAGGGATTCCCGCCCGCCTCCACCTGCACCAGACAGTCGTAGAAGGTCGGTGCGGCGCCGATGTCGGTCAGAGCCTGGCTGGTGAGCTGGTTCACGTTGCTGCCGTCCAGGCCGAACTTGCGCCACCACACACCCAGGCCGTTGACGACGCCGACGCGCGCGCGCTGGCTGATTTTGAGCTTGCAGCGGTAGCTGCCGCGCTGATTGAACACGCGCACGACCGCGCCGCCGCTCAGGCCGCGCGCGGCGGCGTCGGACGCGTGCATCTCCAGCAGCGGCTCGCCCTCGCTCTCGCGCAGGCTTTTCACGTTGACGAAGCTAGAGTTCAGGAAGTTGCGCGCCGGTGGCGAGATCATGGCCAGCGGGTAGTCGGCCGACGAGTTGAACGCCTCGTGGTTCGGCACGTGATCGGGCAGGCCGTCCATGCCCTGCCGCGCCAGGCGCGCGCTGAAGAATTCGCATTTGCCCGAGGGCGTCGGGAAATTCCCCTGCGCAAACGGCGCCTCGGGTGAGGCCAGCGTCGCAAAGCCGTGCCGCAGCAGCCGCTCGAAATCGACGGCATCGCCATAGGCCAAGCGGCACAAGGCCTGGTCATCCTCGGCAAAGCAGGGGTCGTCAAATCCCATGCGTTGCGCGAGTTCGCGAAAGATCTGCGTGTTGGTTTTGGCCTCGCCCAGCGGCGCGATGGCTGGGCGGTTCAGCAGCGCATCGGTGTGGCCGTAGCTCGAATGCACATCCCAGTGCTCAAGCTGCGTCGTGGCCGGCAGGACGAAGTCGGCGTAGTCGGCGGTGTCGGTCTGGAAGTGCTCCAGCACCACGGTGAACAGGTCCTCGCGCGCAAAGCCCTGCACCACCTTGACGGAGTCCGGCGCAATCGCCACCGGGTTGCTGTTGTAGACGACGAGCGCCTGGATCGCCGGACCGAACGCCGCGCTGCTGCTGCGCAGCAAGTCGTCGCCGATGGTGCTCATGTTGATCGTGCGCGGCGTGCGCGTGCCGAGCAGGTCGGGCCGCTGCAGCGCGGCGCGCTTCACCGGGAAGGTGCTCGAGCTCGACAGCAGCACGCCGCCGGCACGGCTGCGCCAGGCGCCGACCAGCGCCGGCAGGCAGGCGATCAGGCGCACGGCGTTGCCGCCGCCGTGCACGCGCTGCATGCCGTAGTTCAGGCGGATCGCGGCCGGGGCGCGGCTGGCCACACTCGCGCCGTAGTCGCGCGCCAGCGAGCAGATCTGTTCGGGCGTGATGCCGCAGACCGCGGCCGCGCGCTCGGGTGGCCATTGCAGCGCGCGGCTGCGCAGCAGTTCCCAGCCCAGCGTGTACTGCGCGAGGTAGTCGTGGTCCAGCCAGTCGTGCGCAATGAGCTCGTGCATGAGAGAAAGCGCCAGCGCGCCGTCGGTGCCGGGCAGCAGCGCAATGTGCTCGTGGCATTTGTCGGCGGTCTCACTCTTGCGCGGGTCGATGCAGATGAGTTTGGCGCCGGCGCGCTTGGCTTCCTGCGCGTAGCGCCAGAAGTGCAGGTTGCTGCTGATCGAGTTGCTGCCCCAGATCAGGATCAGTTTCGACTCGGCAAAGAATTCGACGCGCATGCCGTGCTTGCCGCCCAGCGTCTGCGTCAGTGCTTCGGCACCGGCCGAGGCGCAGATGGTGCGGTCCAGCAGCGAGGCGCCGAGCCGGTGGAAAAAGCGCATCGACATGCTGTCGCCCTGCACCAGGCCCATGGTGCCGGCGTAGCTGTAGGGCACGATGGCCTGCGCCGCGTCCGGCCCCTGCGCGGCGATGGCCTGCAGCCGCTGCGCGATCTCGGCCAGGGCAGTGGCCCAGCTGACGCGCTCGAATTGCCCCGAGCCCTTGGGGCCGACGCGCTTGAGCGGATGCAGGATACGCTCGGGGTGGTAGGTGCGCTCCGGGTAGCGCGAGACCTTGGTGCACAGCGCGCCGCCGGTATGCGGGTGGTCGGGGTTGCCCTGTACCTTGATGGCGATGCCGCCGGCCACCGTGGTCAGCAGTGAGCAGGTGTCCGGGCAGTCATGCGGGCAGGCGCCCAGGACCTGGGTGGCAGGGGTGTCGTTCAGGGCTGGAGTGTTCATGGCAGCGGTGCGTGGAATGAGTGCGCATTTTGAACCAACCGCGCACGCCTTGCAGCGCTTGTCCACTGGCGCCGACATGGTATCGCGCTTGACGCTAGACTTGGGCCCACAGGAGTACCCATGAAAGTCATTGATTCCATCGTCACCCAGGCCGCGGGCATCGCCGCCATCCGTCGCGATATCCACGCGCACCCCGAACTGTGTTTTGAAGAGTCCCGCACCGCCGAACTGGTGGCGCAAAAGCTCACCGAATGGGGCATCCCGATCCACCGCGGCATGGGCACCACCGGCGTCGTCGGCATCGTCAAACACGGCACCTCGACACGCGCCATCGGCCTTCGCGCCGACATGGACGCGCTTCCGATGCAGGAGTTCAACACCTTCGGCCACGCCAGCACCAAGCCCGGCAAGATGCACGCCTGCGGCCACGACGGCCACACCGCCATGCTGCTGGCGGCGGCGCAGCATCTGGCGAAGAATCGCAATTTCGACGGGACGGTCTATCTGATATTCCAGCCGGCCGAAGAGGGCGGCGGCGGCGCGCGCGAGATGATCAAGGACGGTCTGTTCGAAAAGTTCCCGATGGACGCGGTGTTCGGCATGCACAACTGGCCGGGCTCCGAAGTCGGCAAGTTCGCGGTGGCGCCGGGGCCGGTGATGGCGTCGAGCAACGAGTTCAAGATCACCCTCTACGGCCGCGGCGCGCACGCGGCGGCACCGCACAACGGCATTGATCCGGTGCCGGTGGCGTGCCAGCTGGTGCAGTCGTTCCAGACCATCATCAGCCGCAACAAGAAGCCGATCGACGCCGGCGTGATTTCCGTCACCATGATCCACGCCGGTGAAGCCACCAATGTGATCCCGGATCACGTCGAGCTGCGCGGCACGGTGCGCACCTTCTCGATCGAAGTGCTGGACCTGATCGAGCTGCGCATGAAGCAGATCGCCGAGCACACCTGCGCCGCCTTCGACATGCGCTGCGAGTTCGAATTCGTGCGCAACTACCCGCCCACCATCAACAGCGCGGCCGAGGCCGAATTTGCGCGCAAGGTGATGACCGACATCGTCGGCGCCGACAACGTGGTGCACCAGGAGCCGACCATGGGCGCCGAGGATTTCTCCTACATGCTGCTGGCCAAGCCGGGCTGCTACTGCTTCATCGCCAACGGCGACGGCGCGCACCGCGACAGCGGGCATGGCGAAGGTCCGTGCATGCTGCACAACCCGAGCTACGATTTCAACGACGACATGATCCCGCTCGGCGCCACCTACTGGGTGCGGCTGGCCGAGGAATGGCTCAAGCCCGCGGTCTGAGAAGGATGGCACCATGATGAATCCGGTCGAAGCCTTTTCTGCCAGCTACGAGCAGGCGCGCGGCAAGTTTCTGGCCTCCGCCGCCAGCGCCAACCTGCCGGTCACCTCGCATGTGCACCCGCTGAGCGGGCGCGACGGCGAAGTGCTGGCGATGGACGTGGTGCTCGACGGCGCACCCGATGCGCAGCGCCTGCTGATCGTCAGCAGCGCCTGCCATGGTGTGGAGGGCTATTGCGGCAGCGGCGTGCAGGTCTTTGCGCTGCACGATGCCGCCTGGCGCGAACAGGCGCGCGCCCGGGGCGTGGCTGTGCTCTACGTCCATGCGCTCAATCCCTATGGCTTTTCCCACGTGCGCCGCGCCACGAACGAAAACGCCGACCTGAACCGCAACTTCCACGACTTCTCCAAACCGCTGCCGGTCAACGAGGGCTATCGGGCCATCCATTCGCTGTTGCTGCCCGAGCGTTGGCCGCCGAATGCGGCCAACGCGGCCGCGATTGCAGGCTACGTCGAGAAGTATGGCGCGCGCGCGTTCCAGGCAGCTGTTTCAAGCGGGCAGCATGAGTTTCCCGACGGCCTGTTCTTCGGCGGCACGGCGCCGACCTGGAGCAACCAGACGATCCGCCAGGTGCTGCGCGACCATGGGCGCGCGGCCGGCAAGATCGCCTGGATCGACCTGCACACGGGCCTTGGCCCCAGTGGGCTTGGCGAGCGCATCTTCGCCTGCAAGGACGATGCCGCGGCGCTGGCGCGCGCGCGCCAGTGGTGGGGCGGCGATGGCGCGACACCGATCACATCGATCTACGACGGCTCCTCGACCTCGGCCTTCCTGACCGGTCTGATGTGGATGGCCTTCTACGAGGAATGCCCGCAGGCCGAGTACACCGGCATCGCGATGGAATACGGCACCCTGCCGTTCCCCGAGGTGACGCAGGCGCTGCGCGCCGAGCATTGGCTCAACAAGCACCCGGACGCGCCGGCCGATCAGGCCCGGCAAATCAAGCAGCAGATGATGGATGCGTTCTATACCGATACCGACGCCTGGAAGAAACAGATCATCGACCAGGCGCGCGAAGCGCTGTTGCAGGCCGCGACCGGTTTGAGCGTCTGAGTCAAAGCGCGCCGGCCGGCGCGAACACATCCTCCCGGGCCGACTTGATGATCGCCACAATCGCCGGATGGGTCAGGTAGCGGTCGGTCGTGATGGCGTACATCTGCTCGCGCACGGAGTCGATGCGACCGATGATCATGGTCTTGTGCTGTTCGCACACCTGATCAACGATGGCGGTCGGCGCGGCAAACAGGCCGGCACCGGCTTCGCCGAAGGCATTCATCAGTGCACTGTCGTCAAACTCTCCGACGATGTCGGGCAGCAGGTTGTTGGCCTCAAACCATTGGATCAACTTCGGGCGCACCGCGGCGTCCTCGCCGGGAAGCAGAAACGCAAAGTTGTTCAGCTTGGCCGGGAAGCGTCCTTTGAGCCGTTTGGCCAAGGCGGCAGTGCCGACCACGGTCAGCCCGCTTTCGCCCAGCAGATGGCTGTAACCGCGCACATTCAGATTGGCCGGCATCGGGCGGTCGGCGATGATCATGTCAAGCTGATGGATTGCCAACTCGGCCAGCAGTGAGGTCAAGCGTCCTTCACGGCACACCAGGCGCACCGGCGGTGCCTGTTTGAGGGCCGGCTCCACCAGCCGGTAGGCAATCGACTTCGACACCGAGTCGGCGATGCCGACCCGCAAAGGCAGGGCGCGCTGCGCCTTCTGATCATGCGGCACGTCGATCAGCTCGTCGCCAATCGAGAAGATCTGTTCGGCGTAACCCAGAATGCGCCGTCCGGCGTCGGTCAATTCCCGGTTGCGCCCGGTGCGGCGAAACAGTTCGACACCCAGTTGCTTCTCGAATTCGCTCAATTGGCCGCTGATCGATTGCGGCGTCAGGCACAGCTGACCGGCGGCTCGGGCAATGCTGCCGGTCTTTCCGACCATCCAGAAATAGCGCAAATGCTTGTAGTTCAGCGCGGCCATGGTGTCTTTTTCGCCCAGCGTTGCGCGCATCCGGCCGAAACCAGAGCGCATGTCCGGAAACCAATGCATCGAATTATTCGATGCGTCCGACCATTTTATTCGACTTGTTAGATGTGTTGAGGCGTCCTAGCATCAAGTCGAGACCCGCTCATTGGCGTCTTCAACAAGTTAGGTTTCATCATGAAAAAGGTATTGCTCCCGATCGATGGTTCTGCATGTGCGTTGCGGGCTGTCGCGCTGGTCATTGCCAATCGATCACACTACGCCAACCCCGATGATCTGGAGATTCATCTGGTCAACGTCCAGGCGCCTTTTTCGCACGACGTGAGTCGATTTTCCAGTCCAGAGCAGGTGCTCGCATTTCACCGTGAGCAAAGCGAGCAGCTGCTGAGCGAAGCGCGCCATCTGCTGGACGCGGCCGGTGTCAGCTATACCTGCTATTGCGAGGTTGGTAAAGTCGCTGAAACCATCAGCGGCTTGGCCGATGCGCTGCATTGCGATCAGATCGTCATGGGCACCCACGGTCGTGCGGCCTTGTCTGAGCTGCTGGCCGGGGCCATCACACTGAAGGTGATCCACCTCGCAAAGATGCCAGTGCTGCTGGTCAAGTAGTTCCCAGGAGACCTGCATGCATGACAAGCAAGCCTACGGCAAGGCGATCGAAGAACTGCTCGATGACTTCGAGACGCACCTGGAACGCGGCCTGACCTCGGCACAGGCGCAGCGGCGGCTGGAACAGTTCGGCGCCAACGAGCTGACGGAGCGGCCACGGCCGGGTTTTCTGGCGCTGCTTTGGGACCAGTTCAAGAACTTCCTGGTCATCATCCTGATCATCGCCGCGGCGATCTCGCTGGCGCTGGGCGAGTACGTCGACTCCTTTGCCATCATGTTCATCGTGCTGCTCAATGCGGTGGTCGGCGTCATCCAGGAGTCCAAGGCCGAGCAGGCGCTCGCAGCGCTGCAGAAGATGGCCGCGCCGCAGGCACAGGTCATCCGTGACGGCCAGCAGCTGACGATTCCCGGGCGCGAGATCGTGGCCGGCGACATCGTCCTTCTGGAGGCCGGCAACTATGTGCCGGCCGATCTGCGTCTGGTCGAGAGCATCAACCTGAAGATCGAGGAGGCTTCGCTCACCGGCGAGTCGCAGCCGGTCGAGAAGACGGCCGGCGTGGTGCTGGATAAGGAAATCCCGCTGGGCGATCGCAGGAACACGGCGTTCATGGCGACGCTGATCACCTACGGGCGCGGCAAGGGCATCGTGACCGGAACCGGCATGAATACCCAGATCGGCCTGATCGCCGAAATGATCCAGTCGTTCGAGACCGAAGACACGCCGCTGCAGCAAAAGCTGGAGCACCTGGGCCAGGTTCTGGGCACGGCCTGCCTGAGCATCTGCGCGCTGGTGTTCGTCTATGGCCTGTTCCGCGACACGCACCTCGGCGCCGCCCTCAACGGCGGCTTTGTCGACTACCTGGTGACCGAGAAGAAGGACATCGTCAATCTGTTCATGATGGCGGTGAGCCTGGCGATCGCCGCCGTGCCCGAAGGCCTGCCCGCCATCGTGACGATCTGCCTGGCGCTGGGCATGCAGCGCATGATCAAGCACAACGCGCTGATCCGCAAGCTGCCGGCGGTCGAGACGCTCGGTTGCGCGACGGTGATCTGCACGGACAAGACCGGCACCCTGACGCAAAACCAGATGACGGTCGTGCAGGGGTGGGCGGGCGCCAAGGCCTTTCGTGTCACCGGCGAGGGCTACAGCCCGAGCGGCGAGTTCTTTTCGGGCGGCGCGCCGTTCGTGCCGCACACCGATGCGGACACCACGCTCCTGCTGATGGGCGCGCTGGTCTGCAACGACGCGCGGCTGGAAGAAAAATGCGACGACAGCGACAAGGCCTTCTGGCAGATCATCGGCGATCCGACCGAGGGCGCGATGGTTGTTGCGGCCGCAAAGGCCGGCTACCGGCGTGATGAACTGGCGCAGGCGCTGCCCCGGGTGCAGGAGATTCCGTTTGATTCGGAGCGCAAGTGCATGTCCACGGTGCACCGGGTCGAAGGCGCGCAGGTGCAGGCGCTGGTCGCTGGTCTGGGTGCGCCGCCGCTCATGCTGTTTGTCAAAGGGGCGCCCGATGTGGTCCTCGATCTTTGCGGGCGCAGCCTCGAGGCCGGCAAGCCGCAGCCCATGACGCCTGCGATGCGCGAGGCGATCCTGGCGCACAACCACGCGATGGCCGGCAGCGCGCTGCGCGTGCTGGCCGTGGCCTGCCGGCCCTTGGCCGCGCCGGAGTCCAGCCTGAGTCCGCCGGATGTGGAAAGCGATCTTGTCTTCGTCGGCCTCCTCGGCATGATCGACCCGCCGCGCCCGGAAGTGATCACGGCCCTGCAGGTGGCGCGCGCCGCCGGCCTCAAGAGCATCATGGTGACGGGCGACTACAAGGACACGGCCGAGGCCATCGCCCGCGATATTGGTTTGCTCAGCATGGGCGGCCTAGTGCTGACCGGTCCGGAAATCGAGAAACTCAGCGACGAGGAACTGGCAGGCCGGGTCGATCAGCTCGATGTGTGCTGCCGGGTATCGCCGCAGCACAAGACGCGCATTGTCGATGCCCTGAAGGCGCGCGGACACGTCGTGGCCATGACCGGCGACGGCGTGAATGACGCGCCGGCGCTCAAGCGCGCCAATATCGGCGTCGCCATGGGCATCGTCGGCTCCGACGTGGCCAAGCAGACGGCGGACATGATCCTGACTGACGACAATTTCGCCAGCATCGTGGCCGCCATCGAGCAGGGCCGGATCATCTACTCGAACATCCGCAAGTTCGTGTACTTCCTGCTGGCCTGCAATATCGGCGAGATCCTGATCATCTTTGGCGCCATGCTGATCGGCTTGCCGATCCCCTTGCGCCCGGTGCAACTGCTCTGGCTCAATCTGGTCACCGACGGTGCGCCGGCGCTGGCGCTCGGGCTGGAAAAAGGCGACCCCGACATCATGAAGTACCCGCCGCGCTCGCCGCAGGAGCCGGTCATCAACCGCGACATGGCGATCGGCATCGGGGTGGTCGGCCTGGTCGATGCCGTGGCCGTGCTGGCCGTCTTCTTCCTGGCGCTGCAGCGCTATCCCGGGCAGTTGATGGCAGCGCAGACCATCGCCTTCGTAACCTTGTGCGCCTCGGAGCTGCTGCGCGCCTTCACGGCGCGCTCCGAGCGCCACAGCGTTTTTTCGATCGGTGTCTTTTCCAATCGCGCGATGCTGTGGGCCGTCGGCGTCTCGTTCCTGCTGGTGTTGATGGTGGTGTACGTGCCGTTCCTGCGGCCCTTCTTCGACACGGTGCCGCTGACGGCCAATGACTGGCTGTTGATGCTGCCGTTCTTCCTGGCCTCGCCGCTGGCCATGGAATTGCTCAAGCTGCACTTCCGCCGGCGCCGCGCCAGCCCGGCCTAGCGCTAGTCTGGCTCGGGATCAGCCTTGGATCGTGCTGGCAAAGCGCAGTTCGGCCATTGCCAGCAGGCCGTCGAAGATCAGGTTGTCCACCAGTTCGAACTGCACCGACATGCTCGGCGCCATCTTCCAGCCGGCACCCCCGGTCATGATGCATTTGGGCTCGGCGCCGCAGTGGTTGCGCACGTGCTGCACCATGCGCTCGACGGCGCCGGCAATGGCGAAGGTGCCGCCGCTGGTCAGCGCGTCGCTGGTGTTGGTCGGGAACTCGCGCACATCGCCGGTGGGCACGTGCAGCCCGGCGGTGCCCGATTCCAGCGCGCGCAGCATGATGCCGTGGCCGGGCAGGATCAGGCCGCCGAGAAACTTGCCGCTGGCGTCGATCGCGTCGACCGTGACGGCGGTGCCGACCATGACGACGACCATCGGGCGCGCCGGGCCTTGCGCCAGCGCGCAGTGCCAGGCGCCGATCATCGCGACCCAGCGGTCCGCGCCCAGGCGTGCCGGGTAGTCGTAGCCGTTGCTGATGCCGGCTTCCGCCGCGCTTGACACCACCCATTGCGCGGCCACGTCCCAGATCTCCATCTGTTCCTCGACGCGGCGCCGCACGGCGTCGCCGGCTACGACGCAGCCGAGCATCTGCGTCGGCGGCGCCAGCGTCGCCCAGGCGCCTTCAGCGAGCTTGTCGATGTTGTCGAGGAACTCGACGCCTTGGGCCAATACCGCTGCATGCGGATGGGGAGATTGGTACAGCGCCCACTTCAGGCGCGTGTTGCCGACGTCGATTGCCAGAAAAGTCATGGCGCGATTATCACGAAGATCTCAGCCCTGGCGCCAGGGCAGGCCGTGATGGCGCCAGCCGCCCTTGTGCCCGCGCTGGCCGTTTGCGTCGGCATCGCCTTCGAAGCCTTCGAGGATGTTGTAGGCCTGCAGGCCGAGCTCGGTGGCGCGCCGGGCCGCGGCGATCGAGCGCACGCCGCTGCGGCACAGCAGCAGGACCTTCTTGCCGGGCGGCACGGCGGCCCGCAAGGCCTGGTCGAAGTTGCTGTTCATGAACATGCCGGGCCACTGCTTCCACGGCACGGCAATCGCGCCCGGCACGAAGCCGACCCATTCCTGCTCCGCGCTGCTGCGCACGTCCACCAGCACGGCGTCGCCGCGCTGCCACCATTCGAATGCCTGTTGCGGCGTGACGTCGCCGGCGTAATCCTGTGCCATGCCGCCGACCCCTAGACGATCTTCACGTTCAGGCCGGGCAGGCCGTCGATGTGCATTTCGATCAGGTCGCCGACGACGACCGGCCCCACGTTCTCGGGCGTGCCCGAGTAGATGATGTCGCCCGGGAACAGCTCGAAGGCTTCCGACAGCTTGACGATCTGTTCCGCCACCGACCACAGCATCTGGTTCAGGTTGGCGCTCTGCTTGGTCTTGCCGTTGACCTTGAGCCAGATCGCGCCCTGCGTGAAGTGGCCGGTCTGCGCAACGGGGTGGATGGCGCCGATCGGTGCGGAATGGTCGAAGCTCTTGCCGATTTCCCAGGGCTTCTTCTCGTCGCCCATGGCGCGCTGCAGGTCGCGCCGCGTCATGTCGAGGCCCAGTGTGTAGCCAAAGACATGCGAGAGCGCCTGCTCGGGCGTGATGCGGCGCCCGCCCTTGCCGATAGCGGCGACCAGTTCGGCTTCGTAATGGTAGTTCTTCGTCAGCGTCGGATAGGGGTGGTCGGCGACCGTGCCGGCCGCCACGTACTGGATGGCGTCGGTCGGCTTCTGGAAGAAGAAGGGCGGCTCGCGCGTCGGATCGGACCCCATCTCGCGCGCGTGCGCCGCGTAGTTGCGGCCGATGCAGTAGATGCGGCGCACCGGGAACAATTCGTCCGAGCCGATGATCGGGATGTAGGTTGCCGGCACCGCAAACGGTGTCCTGGCCTGCGGCTGCGCCACGCCGGGCGTGGCGCAGCCGAGCAGGGTGCCGGCGCCGAGCAGCGCCGAGCTCTGGAAGAAATTGCGTCTGGCTATCGTCATCGTGTGTCTCCGGTTTTGTTGTTGCTGGCCCAGGCGGCAGTTTAGTCTGCCCCGACGATTCGCGTTGCCTGGCGCAAGGGCGCCGCGATCATGGTGGATAAGGTAAGATTGAGATTGACGTTTACGTCAACGTCAAGTCAGCGAAATCGGTTCAAATGCTGACTCTGCGACCCCTCGACCCCCGGAGCTACAACATGACCGATCTGTCTGACCAATTCAAGGCGCTTGCCGCTTACCGGCCGCTCAACAAGGTGCGTTTCGTCACGGCTGCCAGCCTGTTCGACGGCCACGATGCCGCCATCAACATCATGCGCCGCATCCTGATGAGCATGGGCGCCGAGGTGATTCACCTCGGGCACAACCGCAGCGTCGAGGAAGTGGTGACCGCGGCCCTGCAGGAAGACGCGCAGGGCATCGCCATCAGTTCCTACCAGGGCGGCCACGTCGAGTATTTCAAGTACATGGTGGACCTGCTCAAGGCGCGCGGCGGCGCCCACATCCAGGTCTTCGGCGGCGGTGGCGGCGTCATCGTGCCGCCCGAAATCCGGGAATTGCAGGCCTACGGCGTGACCCGCATCTACAGCCCGGAGGACGGGCAGCGGATGGGGCTGGCCGGCATGATCGGCGAGATGGTGATGCGCTGCGACAAGGACCTCTCCGGCTACGCGCCGCAGTCGATCGCGGCCATCCAGGGCCACGGCGAGATGAGCTGGCGCGCGCTGGCGCAGCTCATCACGGCGCTGGAGAACGAGAAGGCCGCCGGCGTCGACAAGGGCGCGCGCCCGGCCGCGTTCACGGCGCTGGTCGACGAGATCAGGACCCAGGCCGCCACGAAGAAGGTGCCGGTGCTCGGCATCACGGGAACCGGTGGCGCCGGCAAGTCGTCGCTGACCGATGAGCTGATCCGCCGCCTGCGGCTGGATCAGGACGACAGTCTGCGCGTGGCGCTGATCAGCATCGATCCGTCGCGCCGCAAGACCGGCGGCGCCCTGCTCGGCGACCGCATCCGCATGAACGCCATTTCGCCGTGGCGCCAGGGACCGCGCGTCTTCATGCGCAGCCTGGCCACGCGCGACTTCGGCTCCGAAATCAGCGCCGCATTGCCCGACGTGATCGCCGCCTGCAAGGTGGCGGGCTTCGACCTGATCGTGGTCGAGACCTCGGGCATCGGCCAGGGCGACGCGGCCATCGTGCCGCACGTTGACGTGCCGATGTACGTGATGACGCCCGAGTTCGGCGCCGCCAGTCAGCTCGAGAAGATTGACATGCTCGACTTTGCCGAATTCATCGCCATCAACAAGTTCGACCGCAAGGGCGCGCTCGACGCCCTGCGCGATGTGGCCAAGCAGGTGCAGCGCAACAAGGAAGCCTTCACCACCCCGGCCGACCAAATGCCGGTGTTCGGCACCATGGCCGCGCGCTTCAACGACGACGGCGTCACCGCGCTGTACCAGGCGCTCAAGGTCCGGCTCGCGGGTTTGGGACTGCCGTTCAAGGAAGGCAGCCTGCCGCTGGTCCAGGTGCGCCACAGCACGAACCAGACGCCGGTCGTGCCGGCCGCGCGCAGCCGCTATCTGGCCGAAATCGCCGACACCGTGCGCGGCTACAAGAAGCGCGCGCGCGCCCAGGCCAAGCTGGCGCGGGAAATCCAGCAGTTGCGCGAGAGCGGCCGCATGCTCAAGCTCGCCGACGCCGGCAAGACCAACGCTTATGAGGCCGTGCTGGATCTGGCGGCGCAGCGCGAGGAACAGCTCGGCGCCGCCGAGCGCAAACTGCTCACGCAGTGGCCGATAATGCGGGCGGCCTACGCCGGCGACGAATACGTGGTCAAGATCCGCGACAAGGAACTGCGCACGGCCCTGACCAGCAAGAGCCTGAGCGGCACGACGATCCGCAAGGTGGCCTTGCCCCAGTACGAAGACCACGGCGAAATCCTGAAGTGGCTGGCCCTGGACAACGTGCCCGGCAGCTACCCCTATACCGCCGGCACCTTTGCCTTCAAGCGCGAGGGCGAAGACCCGACCCGCATGTTCGCCGGCGAGGGCGATGCCTTTCGCACCAACAGGCGCTTCAAGCTGCTGAGCTCGGGCATGGCGGCCAAGCGCCTGTCCACCGCCTTCGATTCGGTCACGCTGTATGGCAACGACCCCGATCCGCGGCCCGACATCTACGGCAAGATCGGCAACAGCGGCGTCAGCATCGCCACCATCGACGACCTCAAGGTGCTCTACAGCGGCTTTGACCTGTGCAGCCCGAGCACCTCGGTCTCGATGACGATCAACGGCCCGGCGCCGAGCATCCTGGCCATGTTCATGAACACGGCGATCGACCAGAACATCGACAAGTTCAAGGCCGACAACGGTCGCGATCCGACCGACACCGAGCTCGAAAAAATCCGCGAATGGGTGCAGGAAAACGTGCGCGGCACGGTGCAGGCGGACATCCTGAAGGAAGACCAGGGCCAGAACACTTGCCTGTTCTCGACCGAGTTCAGCCTCAAGGTCATGGGCGACATCGCCGAGTACTTCGTGCACAACCGGGTGCGCAATTTCTACTCGGTCTCGATCAGCGGCTACCACATCGCCGAGGCCGGCGCGAATCCGATCAGCCAGCTCGCCTTCACGCTCTCGAACGGCTTCACCTTTGTCGAAGCCTATCTGGCGCGCGGCATGCACATCGACGATTTCGCGCCGAACCTGAGCTTCTTCTTCTCCAACGGCATGGACCCCGAGTACACCGTGATGGGCCGCGTGGCGCGGCGCATCTGGGCGGTTGCTATGAAGGAGAAGTACGGCGCCAACGAGCGCAGCCAGAAGCTCAAGTACCACATCCAGACCAGCGGGCGCAGCCTGCACGCGCAGGAGATCCAGTTCAACGACATCCGCACCACGCTGCAGGCGCTGATCGCGATCTACGACAACTGCAACAGCCTGCACACCAACGCGTTTGATGAAGCCATCACGACGCCGACCGAGGACTCGGTGCGCCGCGCGATGGCGATCCAGCTCATCATCAACCGCGAGTGGGGCCTGGCCAAGAACGAGAACCCGTCGCAGGGCGCCTTCATCATCGAGGAACTCACCGAACTGCTCGAAGAAGCCGTGCTGACCGAGTTCGAGCGCATCGCCGAGCGCGGCGGCGTGCTCGGCGCCATGGAGACCGGCTACCAGCGCGGCCGCATCCAGGACGAATCGATGCACTACGAGATGCTCAAGCACACGGGCGAGCTGCCCATCATCGGCGTCAACACCTTCCGCAACCCGCATGGCGACGCCGTGCTCGACAAGCTCGAACTGGCGCGTTCCACCGACGAGGAAAAGCAGAGCCAGCTCAAGCGCCTGACCGACTTCCACGCGCTGCACGCCAACGAATCACCGGCCCAGCTCAAACGCCTGCAGCAGGCCGTGATCGAGAACAAGAACGTGTTCGAAGTGCTGATGGACGCCGTGCGCGTCTGTTCGCTCGGTCAGATCACCAACGCGCTGTTTGAGGTGGGCGGGCAGTACCGGCGCAATATGTAGCTTTGCGGGACAGGCCGTCGACTCCGTCCTCAACTCGAGTAGGGATGTTGGTGGCAGAGACTGAGGCATGGGCCGGCGCCTCATGCGGGCCTGCGACTAAATCGAGCTTTTGCACAGCCTCGTCAGCCTGTGCAAACCAGGAAGGAGGCTGTATTTCATGGCAGAAAAGCCAAGTCCCGAAGAAACCGCGCTGTGGCGCAGGCGCGTTGCCTCGCAAGCCAACAACCGTGTCTGGGCGCTCGCCGACACGCTGACCCGCACGTCAGAGGAGGATGAGGAGATGCTGCAGGCCGCGCACGCGGCCATGTACTTGTGGAAGATCGTGGGCGATGCCTCGAATCGTGCGCATGCTGCGCAACTCGTCGCGCATGTCTACGGACTTCTGCGCCTTCCCGGACCAGCTAGGCACTACCTGGCGCAGTCGCAACTGCATTTTCTCGGTGCATCCGCCGCGCCATGGGAAGTGGCCTACGCTCACCTTGTGGCGGCGAACGTGGCGTGCGCAGCCAGCGAGCATGCGCTTCACGAGCAGCACTACGCCAGTGCGGTAAGCGCGATTGCCGCGCTCTCGGATCAAGAGGAAAAGGACATCCTCAACGCCTCGCTTCGAGTTGTACCGCCTCCATGCGGTCCGAAACAGTGCGAAGCCTGAAGAATCGTCAGGCTTCGCTTGACATCAGGCGTGACCTGGCCAGCCAGGTATTTGATGTCCGTGCATTTCAAACGCTCAGCCGCCCTTTTTGCAGCGCTTGCCCGGGTTCTTCTTGTTGTTGGTCGCGGTGCCGCGTTCCAGGCTGCGCTTCTGTCCCTGGGGGGCAGTAAAGCAAACGCCCTTGGGTGGCACGGGACGGGGGCTTGCCTTGCGGTCAGCTTCGGTACGGAACTCTTTGGCCATGAAATAACTCCATTGAAAATAAAAACGAGATGGCGCGATTATCCCCGAGCCACGCGATGGCCGGGTTTGGCCAGCAGTTCGAGGTAGAACGCGGCGCCGCCTTCACTCGCAAGCGCGTCGATCAGGGCCGTGAGGTTGGCGAAGTGGGACTCAGCTGCGTCCTGCGGGGTGCTTCCGAAGCGGCAGTCGAAATCCCAGTAATCGACGCCCTCGGGCAGCGGCTTGTTCCGTTCGCGCTTCACGTATTTGCGGATTTCGTGCTTGGTGGCCTCGATCACGCGGTCACGGTTCTTGCCTTCGATGTTTAATAGGAATGTTTTCTTCATCGCTGCAATTATGCGGCGCGCGCCGGATGATCCCGGCTTTTTCCCTTAGACAGGCCTGTGCCCATGCCATTTTCATCCTTCGGTCTTTCGCCGGCGCTGCTGCGCTCCGTGGCGGACAAGGCCTATCCGGCGCCGACGCCGGTTCAACTGGCCGCGCTGCCGGCCGCCTTGCAGGGGCGCGACCTGCTTGCCAGCGCCCAAACCGGGTCCGGCAAGACCGTGGCCTTTGCCCTGCCGTTGCTACAGCGCCTGGAGCACATCGCGCCGAGCCAGCCGCGGCTGCTGCGCGCGCTGGTCCTGGTGCCGACGCGCGAACTCGCGGCCCAGGTCGGCGAGGAGATCCGCGGCCTGGGCGCGCACTTGTCGCCGCCCCTGAAGGTCTCGATCGTGTTCGGCGGCGTTTCGATCAATCCGCAGATGATGCGGCTGCGCGGCGGCACCGACATCATGGTGGCGACGCCAGGCCGGCTGATCGACCTGATCGCCCACAACGCGCTCACGCTGGCCGACGTGGCGATGCTGGTGCTCGATGAAGCCGATCGCCTGTTCGACCTGGGCTTTGCCGAAGAGCTCTCGCGCATCCTCGAGCTGCTGCCGGCACAGCGCCAGAACCTGTTCTTCTCGGCCACGTTCCCGCCTGCGGTGCAGACCCTGGCGCGCACGCTGCTGCGCGACCCGGTACGTGTCACGGTTGAGTCCGAGCCGCAGGGCGCGCCGCACATCGCGCAGCGCGCGATCGAGGTCGACGCGGCCCGGCGCACGCAGTTGCTGCTGCACCTGATCAAGCAGAACCACTGGAGCCGGGTCTTGGTCTTTGTCGCGACCAAGCACGCCACCGAGATGGTGGCCGACAAGCTGCGCAAGGGCCGCATCAACGCCGAACCGTTTCACGGCAACCTGAGCCAGGGCAAGCGAACCCAGGTGCTGGCGGACTTCAAAGCCTCGCGTCTCAAGGTCGTGATCGCCACCGACGTGGCGGCGCGCGGCCTGGACATCGCGCAGTTGCCGGTGGTGGTCAACTACGATCTGCCACGCTCGGCGCTCGACTACACGCACCGCATCGGCCGCACCGGACGCGCCGGCGAGCGCGGTGTGGCCGTGAGCTTCGTCAATGCGGGCACCGAGGCGCATTTGCGCCTGATCGAGAAGAACCACGGCCTGAGCCTGCCGCGCGAGCAGGTCGAGGGCTTTGAGCCGACACCGGTCGACCCGGCTGCCGGGCCAGGCGGTGACACCAGCGGCAACGGCGGCGTCAAGGGCCGGCGCCCGAGCAAGAAGGACAAGCTGCGCGCCGCTGCGGCCCAGACGCCCAGGTGACGCGATCCGGCATCGAGTCCGGCTATGCTGCGCCGGATTCTTTTCCACGTTCCAACCGTTGACAGGGGCAGTCCATGAAACATCTCTTTTCTCTCGAAGGCCGCAGCGCGCTGATCACCGGCGGTTCGCGCGGCATCGGCCGCATGATCGCCGAGGGCTTTCTGACGCAGGGTGCACGCGTCTACATTTCGGCGCGCAAGGCGGCGGCCTGCGACCAGACAGCGCGCGAGCTCAGTCATCTGGGCCACTGCGTGTCGCTGCCGGCCGATGTCTCTACGCTGGAAGGCGCGCGCGCGTTGGCGGCGGCCTACAGCGCGCTCGAGCCGCAGCTTGACATCCTGGTGAACAACGCTGGCGCCGCCTGGGGTGCGCCGTTTGACGAGTTTCCGGAAAGCGGCTGGGACAAGGTCGTCGATCTGAACCTGAAGACACCTTTCTTCCTGACCCAGGCGCTCGCCCCCCAACTGCGCACGGCGGGCAAGGTGCGCGCCGCCAAGGTCATCAACATCGCGTCGATCGACGGCGTGTCGGTCAATCCGCAGGAGACCTATTCCTACGCGGCGAGCAAGGCCGGCCTGATCCACCTGACGCGCCGCATGGCGCTGCGCCTGATCCAGGACAACATCGTCGTGTCGGGCATCGCGCCCGGCGCCTTTGCCTCCGAGATGAACCGCGACGCGCGCGACCACGCGCAGGAGGTGTCGGCGCGCGTTCCGGCCGGGCGCATCGGCGTTGACGCCGACATGGCCGGCGCCGCGATCTACCTGGCCTCGCGTGCCGGCGACTATGTCGTGGGCGAGACGCTGGTGGTGGATGGCGGCGTGACGCTGGCGCGGTGACCTGGCCCGGCGGCGAATCGATCCTGGCCCCAAGCTCGGCAAGGCGGTCAACCCTGTTTACCAAGCGGAAACAGCCTGCCGATATACTCGGCGCAGTCATTTCTTGCGGGTTTTCCGCCATTCACAGGAGTTCTCATGAGGTTTTTATCCGTTGCGCTGGCCGCTCTGATCGGCACTTTGGGCCTGGTTTCCTTCAACGCCTCGGCCGCTGACGCCGCAGCAAAGACGGTCGCCGCCCTGTACAAGGAAAAGGCGGCCCTCACCGGCAAGACCATCAGTGCCACAGGCAAGGTGGTCAAGGTCAATAACGGCATCATGGGTCGCAACTTTGTGCACGTGCAGGACGGCACGGGCGATGCCAAGGACGGCAGCAACAACCTGGTCGTGACCAGCAAGCAGACGGCCGCCGTCGGCGACAAGGTCACGATCTCCGGCGTGGTCGTGCTGAACCGCGACTTCGGCAGCGGCTACTCCTACCCGCTGATCATTGAAGAAGCGACCGTCACGGTCAAGAAATAAGTCCTGCGGCTAAAGCAGCCGCACCTTGACGCTCTTGCCCTTGACGCTGGTGGCGTTGAGCTTTTGCATGGCCTGCAGCGCAATGTCGCGCTGCACCGCCACGAAGGTGGTGAATTCGGTCACTACGATCTTTCCGATCTGTTCGCGGCTGTAGCCGGCGTCCGCCGTCAGTGCTCCCAGCACGTCGCCGGGACGGATCTTTTCCTTGCGGCCACCGAGGATCTGCAGCGTCACCATCGGCGGCTGCAGCGGACCGTTGCCCGTCGGCGTGAGTTCGCTCAGGGGGTGCCAGACCGATTCATGGCTCTGGTACTGCTCGATCTTCCCGACCGAACCCATCTCGCTCATGCTGGCCAGGCTCAGCGCCAGCCCCGATTCGCCGGCGCGACCGGTGCGCCCGATGCGGTGGATGTGGACTTCGGGGTCGGGCGTGATGTCGACATTGATGACCCCCTCCAACTGCGTGATGTCCAGACCGCGCGACGCGACATCGGTGGCCACCAGCACCGAGCAGCTGCGATTGGAAAACCTTGCCAGCACCTGGTCGCGTTCGCGCTGCTCCAGCTCGCCATAGAGCGCCAGCGCGCTGAAGCCTTGCGCCTGCAGGTAGGAGGTCAGATCCTGGCAGCGCAGCTTGGTGTTGCAGAAGGCCAGGGTGCTTGCCGGCCGGAAGTGATTGAGCAGGAGGGCCACGGCCTCCAGGCGGTTGGCGCGCGTCACCTCGTAGAAGCGCTGCTCGATCAAGCCTTTGGCGTGCTGCGCTTCAACCTTGATTTGCTGCGGCTCGCGCATGAACTGGCGCGCCAGCTTCTCGATGCCTTCCGGGTAGGTGGCCGAGAACAGTAGCGTTTGACGCGCCGGCGGGCACTGCTTGACGACCGTGGCGATGTCTTCGAAGAAGCCCATGTCGAGCATGCGGTCGGCTTCGTCGAGCACCAGCGTATTGAGGGCTTCCAGGTTCAGGTAGCCGCGCTCCAGATGGTCCATCACGCGACCCGGCGTGCCGACCACGATGTGCGCGCCGTGCTCCAACGAGGCGCGCTGCCCGCGCAGCGCAACGCCGCCGCACAGCGTGACGACCTTGATGTTTTCCTCGGCGCGCGCCAAGCGCCGGATCTCGATGGTGACCTGATCGGCCAACTCGCGCGTCGGGCACAACACCAGCGATTGCACGGCAAAGCGGCGCGGGTTCAGGTTGGTGAGCAGGGCCAGGGCGAAGGCGGCGGTCTTGCCGCTGCCGGTCTTGGCCTGCGCGATCATGTCCTTGCCGGCCAGCGCGGCGGGCAGGCTGGCGGCCTGGATCGGCGTCATCTCCAGGTAGCCCAACTGCGCCAGATTGGCCAGTGTGGCGGGGTTCAGGGGCAGGCTGGCAAAGTTGCTGGCGGGAGCGGTTGGGGTGGCGTTGGTGGCCTGGGGTTCGGTGCGGTGCATGGTTGATTATCGGTTCTTGGGCAAAATGGGGCATGGACTCCAAACAACAAACCGAACGGCGCCTGACCGAACTCGAGATCAAGGCCGCGTTCACCGAAGATCTGCTGGATCAACTCAACGAGATCATCGTGCGCCAGCAGCAGCAGATCGATGCGCTGTCGCGTGAGATTGGCGACTTGCGCCGATCGAGCACCGACGGCGGCATGGGCGCGCCGCGCAACCTGCGCGAGGATCTGCCACCGCATTACTGAGGCCCCGATTGAGGACAATAGCCGCCATGACCCAAACCATCGAACTGACCCAGCCCGACGACTGGCACCTGCACGTGCGCGACGGCGACGCCCTGGCCACCGTGGTGCCGCACACGGCGGCGCAGTTTGGCCGCGCCATCATCATGCCCAATTTGCGCCCGCCCGTGACCACGACTGCCGCTGCGCTGGCCTACAAGGCGCGCATCCAGGCTGCGGTGCCGCCGGGCCTGCGCTTTGAGCCCCTGATGACGCTGTACCTGACCGACAGCCTGCCGCGCGACGAGATCCGGCGCGCGCAGGATGCCGGTGTGGCGGCGGTCAAGCTCTATCCGGCCGGCGCCACCACGCACAGCGATGCGGGCGTGACCGATGTGCGCAAGACCTATGCGACGCTGGAGGCGATGCAGCGCGCGGGCATGCCCTTGCTGGTGCACGGTGAAGTCACATCACCCGAGGTTGATCTGTTCGACCGCGAGGCGGTCTTCATCGATACCCAGTTGATTCCGCTGCGCCGTGATTTTCCCGAGCTCAAGATTGTGTTCGAACACATCACCACGCGCGAGGCCGCGCAGTACGTGCAGGAGGCCGATCGTTTCACGGCAGCCACGCTGACAGCGCACCACCTGCTCTACAACCGCAATGCCCTGTTCACGGGCGGCATCCGACCGCACTACTATTGCCTGCCGGTGCTCAAGCGCGAAACGCATCGACTGGCCTTGGTGCAGGCGGCGACCAGCGGCTCGGCCAGGTTCTTTCTCGGCACCGACAGCGCGCCGCACGCGGCGCATCTGAAGGAGCATGCGTCTGGTTGCGCCGGCTGCTACACCGCGTTTGCGGCGATCGAGATGTATGCCGAGGCCTTCGATGCCGCGGGTGCGCTCGACAGGCTCGAAGCCTTTGCCAGCTTCAACGGTGCCGATTTCTACGGCCTGCCGCGCAACACGGATCGCATCACCTTGAAGCGCGAAGCCTGGACCGCGCCCGAGAGCTTTGCCTACGGCGAAGCGCGGCTCAAACCCCTGCGTGGTGGCGACGTCCTGCCGTGGAGTCTGGCATGAACGCGCGGGAAGGCCGGCGTTCCGAGCCGCACATCGCGCTGTTGATCGATGCGGACAACTCACCCGCAAGCAAGATCGAGGCGATCCTGACCGAACTCTCGACGTTCGGTGTGACCAACGTGCGCCGAGCGTATGGCAACTGGAAGAAGAGCGAGCTCAAGGGATGGGAAGAAAGACTGCATGAGCACGCCATCCGTCCGATGCAGCAGTTTGACTACTCCAAGGGCAAGAACGCCAGTGATATGGCGATGGTGATCGACGCGCTGGAGCTCCTTTACACCGATCAACCCGATGCGTTCGGGATCGTTTCATCGGACGCCGACTTTACGCCACTGGTGATGCATCTGCGCGCCAAGGGTGCTGCCGTGTATGGTTTTGGCGCGCAGAAGACACCGGAACCGTTTGTCAACGCGTGTTCTCGGTTTCTGTATCTGGATCGACTCGGGGCGGTGGAAGGTGTCGAGGAGGCGGCCGTGTCCGGTCCGGTTGTTTTCGCGGATGTCGGCGCGGCGACCGCCAGACCGGCGCAGCCCTTGCGGGTGCCGACCGAGCAACTTCGCAAGGACAACAAATTGCTCAATCTGCTCAGGGGCGCCGTCGTCGCGTGCGAGGACGAAGATGGCTGGGCCACAGTCGGAACGGTGGGTACGCACATCGGCAATAAGGCGTCGTTCGATGCGCGCAATTACGGATACGCGACCTTGACCAAGTTGCTGGCCGCGACCAATGCCTTTGACCTGCGTGACGAAGGGACATCCCAGGTCAGTGTGCGCGACAAGGGGCATTTCCTGGCCTTGTCAGTGGCATGAACGACGGGGCCGTGGCGGCGGTCGACTGGACGGCGCCCTGGCTCGCGCCCTGGCGTGCCAACGGCGAGGCGACGGCGCAGTGCCTCGCATCGGGCACGCCGCAGCCGCAGGCCTTGAACCAGGCGGATGGCGCGCAGTCGGGTTTGCCGGTGCGCTTCGTGGCGCAAAGCGAACTTCCCGGCGGCGTTGCTTATGAACAGCATATTTTCGACACCGGCTCAGTTCCCACGCGCGAAGGCTTGCACGATTTCTTCAATGGCCTGGCCTGGTTACTATTTCCCCTGACCAAGCAGCGCTTGAACCGCTTGCATGTGGCGCAGATCGCGCGCACAGGCATCCAGCCGGTGCGCGGACCGGCGCGCGACGCCTTGACGGTGTTCGACGAGAATGCCGCCTTTCTGCAAGCGCCCGATGCGTTGTGGCAGGCGCTGTTGGCGAAGGACTGGCAGAGGCTGTTTGTCGATCAGCGTTCGCTTTGGCGCCAGGCGCATCTGCTGCTGTTCGGCCATGCCTTGCTGGAAAAGCTGGTGGCGCCGCGCAAGGGCATCACGGCCCATGTGTACCGCGTGCAGCCAGACGGCGATTCCCTGGCGGACCTCGATGCCTGGGTCGCCGGCGACCTGCAGGCCGAGAAACTGGAAGCCAAGCCGTTCGCGCACCTGCCGGTGCTCGGCGTGCCCGGTTGGTGGGCGGCCAACCAAGCACCGGATTTCTATGCGGACGCCAGCGTGTTTCGCGCGCCGTGACCTGTCATGCCCGATTGAGTTGCGCCAGCTGCGACCTTGCTCACCCTTTTGGGTAATGGACCCGGTGACGAGGCCTGCCTACAATCGCAACGCTTTGACAGGGGACCATCAAGGAGTCATGCGGATGTCGCACCACTTATTCACCCGTTCTGTTCTGATCTGCCTGGCATTGGCGCTGTCGGCCTGCGCCGTGCGCAATCCGTCGCGCGTGGCCGACGCGGCGACCGCGCCGCTCAATGACTTGAATCTGGTCTATGCCGAGATACCGGCGGTGCTGGCCGAGGCCCAGAAGCAGGCCTATGCCATCCCCGCGGACCAGAGCTGCGCTTCGCTGTCGGCCGCGATCGGCGAACTCGATGCGGCGCTCGGCGCCGATCTGGACACGCCGGCCACCGAGTCGAATCCGGGACTGGTCGAGCGCGGATCGGATGAAGTGCAGAGTTCCGCCATCGGGGCGCTGCGCAGCACGGCCGAGGGCATTGTTCCGTTTCGCGGCTGGATCAGGCGACTCAGCGGCGCGGAAAGCTACTCCCGCAAGGTTGCCGCCTCCATCGCGGCCGGCACCATCCGCCGCGCTTTTCTCAAAGGGCTCAGGGTCTCGAAAGACTGCGCCTTGAATTCGTCCGGCCAGCCCCAACTCTAGGGGTTTCTGCGGGGTCGATTTGAAACGCATTTGAAAGAAATCATGAAGCGCATCTTCCTGTTCGTACTGACCAATGTCCTGGTCGTGACCGTGCTGGGCATCGTCGCCAGCCTGCTCGGTGTCAATCGCTACCTCACGGCGAGCGGTCTGAACCTCGGTTCCCTGCTCGGCTTTGCCCTGGTCATGGGCTTTGGCGGCGCCATCATCTCGCTCCTGATCAGCAAGCCGATGGCCAAGTGGACTGCCGGCGTGCGCGTCATCGGGCAGCCGCAGAACGCCGACGAAGCGTGGATTGTCGGCACCGTGCGCAAGCTCGCGGACCAGGCCGGCATCGGCATGCCGGAAGTCGGCATTTTCGAGGGCGATGCCAACGCCTTCGCCACCGGTGCGTTCAAGAATTCGGCGCTGGTGGCGGTCAGCACCGGTTTGCTGGCGGGCATGACGCGCGATGAAGTCGAAGCCGTGATCGGCCACGAGATCGCGCACGTGGCCAATGGCGACATGGTGACCATGACCCTGATCCAGGGCGTGATGAACACCTTTGTCGTGTTCCTGAGCCGTGTCATCGGCTTTGCGGTGGACAGTTTCCTGCGCAAGGGTGACGAGCGCAGTTCCGGCCCCGGTATCGGCTACATGATCAGCACCTTCGTGCTCGACATCGTGCTCGGTTTTGCCGCCGCCATGGTCGTGGCCTGGTTCTCGCGGCACCGCGAGTTCCGCGCCGATGCCGGCTCGGCCCAATTGCTGGGCCGCAAGCAGCCCATGATCAACGCCTTGTCGCGCCTGGGCGGCATGCAGCCGGGTGAACTGCCCAAGAGCGTGGCGGCGTTCGGCATCACGGGCGGCATCGGCCAGTTGTTCGCCACCCATCCGCCGCTCGCCGAGCGCATCGCGGCGCTGCAAAACAGTTAAGCTCGGATTCTTCCTGTTCACCGGATCTTTGCTTTGGAATTCTCGACCTGGCTTACCTTCTTCGCAGCCTCCTGGGCCATCAGCATTTCGCCGGGCGCCGGTGCGGTCGCCGCCATGAGTGCCGGCCTGAACCACGGTTTCCGGCGCGGCTACTTCACGACCTTCGGCCTGATCCTTGGCATCTGGACACAGGTGCTGGTGGTCGGGGCCGGCCTGGGTGCGCTGGTGGCAGCGTCGAGCACCGCATTCAGCGTGGTCAAGTGGCTGGGCGTGGCCTATCTGGTCTGGCTTGGCATTGCGCAGTGGCGCGCGCCGGCGCGGCCGATGGCCGCCCTGTCGGATAGCGGCACGGTTGTGACGCGGCGCTCCATGATCATGCGCGCCTGGATGATCAACGCAGTCAACCCCAAGGGCACGGTGTTCCTGCTAGCGGTTGTGCCGCAGTTCCTGAGTCTGGCGCAGCCGCTGCTGCCGCAGTATCTGGTGATCGCCGCCACGCTGGCCTTCACCGACATGGTGGTGATGGCCGGCTACACGGTGCTGGCGGCGCGGCTGCTCGGGGCGCTCAAATCGCCCGCGCATATCCGCGCCCTGAACCGCACCTTCGGCAGCCTGTTCGTGCTCGCCGGGACGCTGCTGGCGCTGTTCAAGCGGGCGGATTGAGCACTAAGCGCCCGAAGCCTTGGTGTAGCGTTCGCCGTATTCGGCCCGGACCACTTTCTTGTTGAGCTTGCCGACGCTGGTGCGCGGGATCTTGTCGACGAACAGCACCTGATCCGGTAACTGCCATTTGGCGAAGGTCGTTGACAGGTGTTCCCACACCTGCTCGACGGTCAATTGCTTGCCCGGCTTGAGCACCACTAGCGCCAGCGGGCGCTCCTCCCAGCGCGGGTGCGGAACGCCCACCACCGTCGCCTCGGCCACCGACGGATGCCCCATCAGCGCGTTTTCCATATCGATCGACGAGATCCACTCGCCGCCGCTCTTGATCACGTCTTTGAGGCGATCGGTCAGCTTCAGGTAGCCGTCGGTGTCAACCGTCCCGGCGTCACCGGAGCGCCAGTAGCCGTCGATGAAGCGGTCGGCCGAGTCGGGCATGTCGTGGTAGCTGCGCGTGATCCAGGGGCCGCGAATGCAGATCTCGCCGATGGACTTGCCGTCGAGCGGCACTTCCTCGTCGTTGTCGTCGAGCAGTTTGAAGTCCACACCCGTGACCAGCAGGCCCTGCTTGCGCTTGAGGTTCCAGCGCTCTTGTTCGGAGAGCTTCTTCTTCAGCGAGGGCTTGAGTCGGTTGAGCGTGACGATCGGCGTCGTCTCGGTGGCGCCGTAGGCGTGGATGATCTCGGCACCCGTGACGCGGTGGAAGCCGCTCATCAGCGACAGCGGCGGCTCGCTGGCGCCGCACAGCATGCGCAGGTGGCTGAAGTCGGGTTTCACCGCCAGCGTCTCGATGTAATTGAGCATCGGCTGGAAGATCGCCGGTGCGCCGCAGGTCACGGTCACGCCCTCGGCGATGATCACGTCGGTCAGCGGCGCCGTGTCCTCGACCATGTAGCGCCCGGGCAGCACGATCTTGTTGGCCGTGAGCACCGCCGCCTGCGGCAGGCCCCAGCACTGGGCGTGGAACATCGGCGTGAGCAGCATCGTGCAGTCGTCCAGGCCCATGCCGACGTTGAGCGCCATCGACGTCGAATGCAGGTAGATCGCCCGGTGCGAGTAGTAGACGCCCTTGGGGCGTCCCGTGGTGCCGGTGGTGTAGCAGGCGCTGTAGGCGGCGTGCTCGTCGATCATCGGCCAGTCGATCACGGGCGCGGCGGCTGCCAGCAGATCCTCATGGTGGTAGATCGGTGACAGCGCCGTCTTGATTTCTGAGAGCGGCTTGTCGGTCATCACAATCCAGCCCTTGACGCCCGGCACGTGCGGCGCGATCGCCTCCGCCACTGGCAGCAGCGTCTCGTCGACCAGCACCAGTCCCGCCTTGCTGTGGCCGACCACGTAGCTCAAGTCTTCGGTGCCCAGGCGCAGGTTCATCTGCAGCATCACGGCCCCGAGGCCGGGGATTGCGAAGTACAGCTCAAAGTGGCGCCGGCTGTTCCAGTCGAGGATGCCGACACGGTCACCCGCTGCGACGCCGAGCTTGCGCAGCGCGTTCGCGGCGCGGCCGATGCGCGCGTAGCTGTCGCGGTAGGTGTAGCGGTCCCAGCCGCCGTCGGGCGTGCGGTAGACGATCTCCTGCTCGCCGTAGGTGCGCGCGGCGTGGCGGATCAGCGTCGTGGTGTTGAGTTGGAAGTCGTCGCCCATCGTGGACGGGCAACCCTGCACAATGGTCTGTGAGCTGGCGGTGGCTGTCATCTTGTTGTCTCCTGTTGGTCAATGGTCAATGGTGAATGGCGGGAAGCGGGCGCAGGTCATTGTGACGGTTGCGGGCACAGCGCTCACAGCGAGCGTGCGATCAGGTCCTTCATGATCTCGTTGGCACCGCCGTAGATCTTCTGCACCCGCGCGTCGGCGTACATGCGGGCGATCGGGTATTCGGCCATGTAGCCGTAGCCGCCGAACAGCTGCAGGCACTCGTCGGTGGCGCGGCACTGCTGTTCCGTACACCACCACTTGGCCATGTAGGCGGCCTCGTTGTCGAGCGTGCCGTCGAGCAGCCGCTGAGTGCAGTCGTTGACGAAGCTGCGCACGATGTGCGCCAGCGTCGCCACCTCGGCCAGCTTGAAGCGCGTGTTCTGGAAGTCGAACAGCGTCTGTCCGAAGGCCTTGCGCTCCTTGCAGTACTGGACGGTCTGCTCCAGCGCCCGCTCGATCACCGCTGCCGCCGGCACGGCGATGAGCAGGCGCTCGAAAGGCAACTGGCCCATCAGCTGGCCAAAGGCCTGGCCTTCCTTTGCGCCGAGCAACTGGTCGACCGGCACGCGCACGCCTTCGAACGAGAGTTCGGCCGTGTCCGAGGCGTGCTGCCCCAGCTTTTCCAGGCGCCGGCCCACGTTGAAGCCGGGCAGGTTTTCGGTCTCCAGCACGACCAGCGACAGGCCGCGGCTGCCGGTTTCGCCGGTGCGCACCACCAGCACCAGCAGATTGCAGGTGAAGCCGTTGGTAATGAAGGTCTTGGCGCCGTCGATCACATAGTGCTCGCCATCACGGCGCGCGCGCGTGCCGATGGCCTTGAGGTCCGAGCCGCAGCCGGGTTCGGTCATCGCGATCGCGCCGAGCAGCTCGCCGCTGGCAAGCCGGGGCAGCCAGCGCTGCTTTTGCGCGTCGGTGCCGTAGGCCAGGATGTAGTGCGCGGCGATGCTGTGCACGCTGGTCGTGCCCGCCGGCAGTTCGGCGCGGGCCATCTCGTCCTGCACCACCAGCTGGTAGGCCAGGTTGGCGCCGGCGCCGCCCCAGTCCTCGTCGAGCTCGGGCAGCAGGAAGCCCATCGCGCCGAAGCCCTGCCAGACCTCGCGCGGGATGTAGCCCTGGCGGCGCCAGCCATCAAGGTGCGGTGTCATCTCGCCGGCTATGTAGCGGCGCAGCTGGTCGCGGAAAGCCTCGACGGATTCGTCCATCCAGGCGTGTTGGTGCAGTCGGGGCAGCATGGTGACTCCTTCAGATGCCGGTCAGCCCGCCGGAGCAGAGCAGCGTCTGGCCGCTGACGTAGTCCGACTCGGGGATGCAGAACAGGTAGACGGCGCCCGCCGCTTCCTCCGGCGTGCCGCCACGTCCCAGCGGGATGGTCTGCTCCATGGTGGCGAGCAGGCCGGGGTTGACGCCGACCTTGATCTCGCGGCTGTCGATGATGGCCGTGCCCTCGCCGGCGGTGCCGGTCAGCCGTGTCTTGATCAGGCCGAAGGCGATGCAGTTGACCGTGACGTTCATGCGTCCCCATTCCTTGGCCAGCGTCTGCGTCATGCCGACGATGCCGGCCTTGGCCGCTGAATAGTTGGTCTGCCCGGCGTTGCCGAACAGGCCGGCCACGGACGAGATGTTGACCACCTTGCGCACCGCGCGCTGGCCGGCTTCGGCCTCGCTCTTGCTCAGGGCGCGGATCACCGGCTGCGCCGCGCGCAGGATGCGAAAGGGCGCCGTCAGGTGGCAGTCGATCATCGCGTACCACTGCTCGTCGGTCATCTTCTGGATCACGCTGTCCCAGGTGTAGCCGGCGTTGTTGACGATGATGTCGAGCCCCTGGTATTCGTTGACCGCGGTGCCGATGAAACGATCGGCGAAGTCCGGTGCGGCGACGCTGCCGACGCAGACCACGGCTTGGCCGCCGGCAGCGCGGATGGCATCAACCGTCTCCTGCGCCGGCGCGGCATCGAGGTCATTGATGACCAAGCGCGCGCCTTCACTGGCGAGCTTGAGCGCGATGGCGCGACCAATGCCGCGTCCCGAACCGGTGATGAGGGCAACCTTGCCGTCGAGCTTTGGGGTCATGCTGATTTCCTGTTGGATGAAGTTGGGATCAGTGGTCTGCGTCAGTCCAGCGCGATCAGGGCTTCGCCCGCAATTTTGGTCTGGCCGTACTGGTTGGCGGTGCTGACTTCGATGCGCGCACAGCGCTCGTTGCCGATCTCGATGATCTCGACGACCTTGCCCCGGCACGTGATCTGGTTGCCCAGGTGCGTGATGCCCATGAAACGGGCGTCCATCCGGCGCAGGCGACTCTGCGGCGCCCATCGGGTCAGCAGGCGGCCCATCCAGGCCATGCCCAGCATGCCGTGCGCGAAGACGTCGGGCATGCCGGCCCGGCGCGCGAAGTCGATGTCGATGTGGATCGGGTTGTGGTCGCCGGAGGCGCCGGCAAACAGCGCCAGCATGGTCCGGTCGACAGGCGGCAGCGTAGTCGCCGGGAGTTCCTGGCCGGCGCGTACATCGGCGAGACAGGTCGTATGCATGGAGCGTGCTTCCTCATCAGTGGCGAACGACGATGACGGTGCGCAGCTCGGCCACCAGTTCGTTGCGCTGGTTGTGCGCCGCGACCTGCTTGACCATGAATTCGAGCGCGCCGTTCTTCTTGTCGTAAATGTCCGTCACGCGCGGCTGCAGCGTCACGGTGTCGCCGGCGACCACCGGGGCGTGGTAGCTGAAGCTCTGCTCGCCATGCAGTATCCTGGCAATCGGCACCTCAAGCAGATCGAGCAGCGCCATCGTAGCGCCGGAATCGAGCTCGGCGGCAAACAGAAACGTGGGCGGACAGGGCAGGTCCGCGTAGCCGGCGGCCTGCGCGGCTTGCAGATCCGTGTAGACCGGATCGGTTTCGCCGATGGCCTTGGCGAAGGAGCAGAGCCGGCCGCGCTCCAGCGTCAGCACCGAAGGCGGCAGGACGTGCCCGATCCACTTCTTGTCAATCACACCCGGCTTCCGTTCAGACGCGTTCGTACAGAGTCACGACGCAGGCGCCGCCCAGGCCCAGGTTGTGCTGAAGGGCCAGCCGCGCATCCTGGACCTGACGCTGCTCGGCTGTGCCGCGCAACTGCTGAACCAGTTCCGTGCACTGCGCCAGGCCGGTGGCGCCGAGCGGGTGGCCCTTGGACAGCAGGCCGCCCGAAGGATTGGTGACGAACTTGCCGCCGTAGGTGTTGTCGCAGTCGACGATGAACTTCTCGGCGCCGCCCGGCGGGCACAGGCCCAGTGCCTCGTAGGTCAGCAACTCGTTCTGCGCAAAGCAGTCATGCAGTTCGATCACATCGACGTCCTGCGGGCCGATGCCGGCCTGCTCGTAGACCTGGTTCGCCGCATCGCGTGCCATGCTGAAACCCACCACCTCGCGCATGTCGCGCGCCGCGAAGGTCTCGGGCCGGTCCGTCGTCATGGCCTGCGCAACGATGCGCACCTGGCGGTTCAGGCCGTGGCGTTGCGCGAACTCGGCCGAGCAGACGATGGCGGCGGCCGCGCCGCAGGTCGGCGGGCAGGCCATCAGGCGCGTCAGCACGCCGGGCCAGACCGCCGGCGAGGCCATCACCTCGTCTTCGGTCACGACCTTGCGGAAAAGCGCCACCGGGTTGTTGGCGGCGTGGCGGCTGGCCTTGGCGCGGATCTTGGCGAAGGTTTCGAGCTTGGTGCCGTAATGCTGCATGTGCGCCAGGCCGGCGCCGCCGAAGTAGCGCAACGCCAGCGGCAGCTGCGCGTTGCCGACAAGTTCGTCGGTGATCGTGTCAAAGCGCTCGAAGGGCGAGGGCCGGTCCGTGAACACGGTGCCGATCGCGCCCGCACTCATGTGCTCAAAGCCCAGTGCCAGCACGCAGTCGGCCGCGTCGCTGGAGACGGCCTGGCGCGCCAGGAACAGGGCGGTCGAGCCGGTCGAGCAGTTGTTGTTGACATTGACGATCGGGATGCCCGTCATGCCGACCTCGTAGAGCGCGCGCTGGCCGGCGGTGGAGTCGCCGTAGACATAGCCGACATAGGCCTGCTGCACCAGGGCGTAAGCGAGACCGGCGTCGGCCAGCGCAGCGCGCACGGCCTGGCCGGCCATTTGCGGGTAGGGCGCGTTGGCGCCGGGCTTGCTGAAGGGGATCATCCCGACCCCGGTGACGAATACATCTCGACTCATGCGCTTGGCTCCTCGTCTTGTTGCTGGCGGGTCGGCCCGCGGCCTGGCCTCGCCCTTGCGGCAGGGGGCAATGGCCTGCCTGCCGGGTCGCTATGATAGGATGGACCAAGCCCCCCGGCGATTGCGATTCAGGTCGCGCAAATGGCAAATCAGGTCGTTTTGCAAGGGGCGGTCTCCCAGCCTGTTGAGCGCAGCCCGATGTTGCAAGCTTCCGTGACGATTCCGATCGCGGCCGTGAACGGCCTGTTGTCCGGGCCCCGCGCCCGGGGCATTGCGACGCCGCAATGGATCAGCGCCATGCTCGATGCGGCGGGGATTGCGCCGGCGCGCTTGCAGGAAGTGCGCTCACGCGTCACGCCCGACCAGTACACAGCCCTGTTCACCGCCATCGTCGCCAATCTGGACGACGAGTGCATGTCCCATCTGTCGCGCCCCTTGCGCCAGGGCAGCTTCGCGCTGATGGTGCGCTCGACCACGGGCGCGCGCACGGTTGAGAGCGCCCTGCACCGCGTGGCCGATTGCTTTGGCTTGTTGCAGGACGATGTGGCGCTGGTCGTGGTTCGCGACGGGCCGCTGAGCGGCTTTGCACTGGAGATCAACGAGGACGCAAGCTCCGGGGAGAACTACCTGCATGAATTGCTGCTGCGCGTGTTCTGGCGTTTGCTGGCCTGGCTGCACGGGCGCAGACTGGTGCCCCGGCGCTTCGATTTCAGCTATCCGCAACCGGCCTATGCGGCGGCCTACGAAAGAATCTTTCCCGCGCGGCTGCGCTACACGCAGCCGCGCTCGGCCGCTTGGTTCGACGCCGCCGCGCTGGCCGTTCCGGTGCGGCGCGATACCCAGGCCATGCAGGAATTCCTGCGCGCCACTCCCGGCAACCTGCTGGGGCCCCGGCTGGTCGAGCCGGCAACGGCGGCGCGCGTGCGTTCGCTGCTGCAGCAGTCCAGCCGGTCCTGGCCGGACCTCATGAGCACGTCCGAACGGCTGCACATGTCGGTCAGCGCGCTGCAGCGCCATCTGGCGGCCGAGGGCACTTCGTTCCAGACCTTGAAGGACGAATTGCGCCGCGACCTGGCGATCGTGCGCCTGAACAGCAGCCAGGTGCCGCTGGCCACGCTGGCGGGCGACCTCGGCTTTGCCGACAGCGCGACCTTCCAGCGCGCCTTCAAGAACTGGACCGGCAGCGCCCCGGGCTCCTACCGCAAGCGCCCGGTGGAAGCTTCGCCGGCCTGACGGACCGCAAGCTCGATCCACGGTCAGCCCGGTCACAGCCAACCCGTCTACGGGTGCTTCTTGTCAGGGGCGGAGTCACTGGCAACAGGAGGCACATTGGCGTCGTCCACGACAGACAGGTTACGTGCTGCCCACTTCGACTCCCGTCAGAAGCCCAACATGGCATTTGACATCGTGCCCTTTTCGTTTGACTAAGTCTTCTGAACGTCATGATGACTGCAATCTAAAGGGGCATTTGTGCAACGATCGATGTGTTGCGAACGATTTTCAGCAGTCACAGACCTGTTGCGCCCCGACGCCTTCGCCCTTGACAGCGCCTCGTCGGCGGCCACAACGGTTTTGGCCCAGCGTTCACCGCAATCTTGCTCGGCGACTCCGAACGATGCAGTGACCTGGATATGATCCGAGCCTGAAATCAGTTTATGGTCCTGAATTTGATGGCGCAAGCGCTCCGCAGCCACCAACGCTGTTGCAAGGGAAACGCCAAGCAGCATGATCAGGAACTCCTCGCCGCCAATGCGGGCAACAATATCACCTTCACGGGCGGAATTCTTTAGCAGTCTTGCGACCTGCCTGAGAACGTCATCGCCGACCGAGTGGCCATAGGTGTCGTTGACTCTCTTGAAATGGTCGATGTCCATCATGATCCAGCAGGCCAATGGGCCGGCGCTGGACGATATCATTGCCTGATCACCTAAGCTGCTCTCGAGCCCGCGTCGGTTGAAAAGCCCGGTCAAGGGGTCCGTCTGTGCGTCCTTGACCAAGCTGATGTGGGCATCGTGCTGCTTGGAAGCGTCTCGAATGACAAATACGTAGCCGTTGACCGAGTTGTCTTCTTCCATCGTTGGCGAGACTAGGATGTCGCCCCAGATGAGTTTGCCGGACTGGTGGTGAAGCGCCATGTCAAATCGAAGTGAACCGCGGTCCAGCAGGGCCGTCTTGATGTCGGCAAGAGATACCGTGCTACTGCCGGCTTGAACCGGACCAAGCAGTTCAAAGAACCCCTGACCAACACTATTGACCGAGTTGATGCCAAACATGCGGTCGATCGATGGATTTGCGGCCAGCAGCAGGCCCTCGGTAGTGACCATCGCTACGCAGTACCCTTCGAGCTTTTCAAGTACCAACTCAAGCCATTGCCTATGCTGATGCAGCAGGTGCGCTTCTTCGACCGTAGCGCTTACATCCTCAATGGAGACCATCGTGCAATGTGGATCTGGTCTGATCACCCGCACAACCAAGTGAACTGCTGGTGCGCCCTTTAGTTGAAGGGTGCTGTGAAGCGGTTCCGAAACTGGCCCGATCCTTGCCCCGTTTGCTGCCCAAGCTTGTGACAGCCCGCTGGACAACGCGTCCAGTATGGACAAACCGTTGAGGGAAGCTGGATTGATTTCAACGCGTTGCAGCAGCTGAGCCGCCATCGGATTCAGCATCTGTACCTCTCCAGCGGGGCCAAGTTTGAGAACAGCGGTGGGCATCATGTACACAAACTGTTGTAACTCTCGCAACTTCTGCGAACAGTCGAACACCCCGGAATCCGTTGGGCTGAGCGCCTTCATCGCCGCAGCACGAGCATGTACATCACCGCAGCACCAGCGTCCTTGATCAGTCGCAGAGTGACCGGTGTGAGCCTCATTTGAAATGCAAAGGTGTACTCGATGGTTTCATCCAGACTGGGCTGCTCATAGCGCTGCGCGACGCGCTGGTTGTTGCAGCATGCCGCGACATCCCGAAAGAACTGCCGACCGACAACTTGATCTTCTGACAAGCCAGCTTGTTGAGCCTCAGCGCGGTTGTAGCGAAGCACGATGCCTTCTAAATCCATCTCGACGACGCCAAATTTGAGTTCATCCAGTTCAGACTTCGACGCAGCGGCGAGCCCGGGCAGAAGTCCGGGAGAGTCAAAGGCCATTGGCTGTTTCATCGGCTTGCTTTCGTGTGCTCAAACTCCGAGGTGTCAAAGAGCTTGAAGTCAATCGTAAAATTTCAATTCGTATCCCTGTTCACGGAAAACCCGAAGACAGGCATCAACAACATCTGCATCGAAAGAAATACCGCGTTGCGCGGCAATCTCATCCAGCGCTGCCTCGATGCCAAGCGCTGCCCGGTAAGGTCGGTGCGAAGCCATCGCCTCGACCACGTCGGCGACCGCCAGAATTCTGGATTCAAGCAGCAGGGCATCACCCGACAGTCCCGATGGGTAGCCTGAGCCATCAATCCGTTCGTGATGCTGGAGAACAATCTCGGCGATTGGCCACGGAAAGTTGACGACTTTCAGAATCCTGAAGCCAATGGCGGAGTGCTCCTTTATCATGCCAAATTCCATGGGGGTCAAGCGCCGCGGCTTGGCGAGGGTTTCGGCAGGGATACCAATCTTGCCCAGATCATGAATCGTCGCCGCCAAGTGAAGGCCATGAATGCGATCAACGGACAGGCCCATCTCGGTCGCGATCTTGGTGCAAATATCGGCGGTTCGTCTCTGATGTCCCCCGGTGTAGGAGTCTCTTTCGTCTACCGTATCGGCAATGACCTGGATGGTCTGTTCCAGACTCTCTCGCAAACTTACTTGATATTGAATCTTGGCAACTGCTGTCTGGATTGCTGCGATGCCAAAGGCAAGGTCAGCGGCAATCTCCTGTAGTAACTTGCGTTCTGGATCAGACCATCTCTCGCTTTTTGCGCTGTAGACCGTCAAACAAGCCATCACGTCGTTGGGAAGTCGAAATGGAACGGCGATAGTTGAGCGGTAGCCTCGTTTCAATGCTTCGACCCGCCATGGAGTCATCGTCGGATCGGTAGCAATATTCTCGGTAAATTGGACTTGCCCTGAGCGGAGAGCTCTGCCCACAGGGCCGTTTCCCCACTCCGTCGCTGACCAGGTGAAATTGATTACGGCCAAATAGCCGTCATCATCCCCATAGTGCGAAATTGCCCTGACGAACTTATCAGTCCCTTCTTCGGCCAACCCGATCCAGGCCATTCGGTAACCACCAGTCTCGACGGCGATCCGGCAATACTCTGCAAAAAGAACTTCTTCGTCTGGTGATTGAAGCAAAGCAACATTGCTTTCACTGAGCATCTTCAGGGCACGGGTGCTCGCTCTCAATGCCAGTTCGGTGAGGTGACGCTTTGTGTTGTCACGGATGTTGCATTGAATGACATCAATGCCCTCACAATCGTAAACATTGCTGACAAACTCTACATAACAATTGCTGACATCTTTTGCGACCAGAGGAAGATTGTCATATCGGATGTAGCGTTTAGTCTGAAGTTCCAAAAAGGCGTCCACGTTCAGTGCAGTGTCCTTGAAGGCTCCAATCTCCCAGATCTTCTTTCCCAGGAGTTCTTCGTGTGAGTAGCCCAGCATGTCAACCAGAAACGGATTCACATCTTCAATCTGTGCGGTCTCGGCATTGAGCAGCAGGATGCCATCCTGGGCAGTTTCAAACAGACGGCGATAGCGCGCTTCAGAAACGCGCAGCGCTTTATCGATCGCTGACAAGTGATAGACCGTTGCCTCACCGGCTATCGACGATCTCGATTCGTCAGGCTCGGCAAACAACGATGAAGAAGCATCCGCGATTTGATTTTCAGCCTTTAATTTTCTCATAAGATCTACGATCTCTAGCACTCAAATCTTTGCTAGCATTAGTTGCCAAGTAAAGACTTGGGAAAGCTGGTCGGGTTATCCGTGGTTGCTTTGCGTCGCCTCTGCTAGTGTCCTGTCCCACTGATACGTGAGCAAAGTCGATGCAACTTTTCCAGGATCGAATCTGCAGTAGCCGTCCATTGGAAGGGTTGGCTGTGGGCATTGTGGTGAGTGACAAACTGGTCGATGCGCTGAATCAACTGCT
>CAIKMZ010000083.1 GCA_903828665.1 uncultured beta proteobacterium | reverse complement strand
TGCCCTGGCCGCTGCCCTGGCCGCTGCGCGGCGCGTTGCCCGCGCCGCGTGGCCCGGGACCGCGCGTGCCGCGGCGCCGATTGCGCGCCGGACCGTCCTGCTCGGCACCGGCGCGCCGGGACGGCTCGGCACCCGGTGCGTCGCCGCGCTCCCGTCCATTGCGGTTGCCGGCGATCTGCATCAAGGCCCGGATGTCGGCGTCGTCGAGTTCCATCCAGGCACCGCGCTTCAAACCGCGCGGCAACAGCATCGCGCCGTAGCGGATCCGGATCAGGCGGCTCACGGCATGGCCGACCGCCTCGAACATGCGGCGCACCTCGCGGTTGCGCCCTTCCGAGATCGTGACGCGGTACCAGCAGTTCGAGCCTTCACCACCGCCCTCCTCGATCGAGCCGAACTGCGCCACGCCATCGTCGAGCTTGACGCCTTCGAGCAGTTTCTGCTTTTCTTCCTTGTTCAGGGCGCCGAGCACGCGCACCGCGTATTCACGCTCGAGGCCGAAACGCGGGTGCATCAGGTTGTTGGCCAGTTCACCGGAACTGGTGAACAGCAGCAGGCCTTCGGTGTTCAGGTCGAGCCGTCCGACCGACTGCCACTTGCCCTGGAACAGTTTGGGCAGCTTGCGAAACACCGTGGGCCGGTTCTGCGGGTCGTCGTGCGTCACGACCTCGCCGACCGGCTTGTGGTAGGCGATGACGCGCGGCGGCGGCGCGTCGATGCGGAACTTGATCGGCTTGCCATTGACCTTGACGTGGTCGCCGAACTGGATACGCTGACCGATGTGGGCAGGCTCGTTGTTGACCGTGATGCGGCCTTCCATGATGAGCTGCTCCATCTCAAGGCGCGAGCCCATGCCGGCCTGCGCCAGCACCTTGTGCAGTTTCGGGGCCTCGGCCACCGGCGCCAGCACGCGCTTGGCCGGCGCCACCTCGGGGCTTTCTTCCTCGGCGTCGAATTGGCCGGAGACCACGGCGTCGAACAAGCTCGCCGCCGGCGCGCTCGCCAGCGGCTTCGCCTCGGACAGCGGCAAGGCCATGGCAGCAGGTGCCTCCAGTTCGGGCGTCAGCGCCAGGGGTGCCGCATCGGCCCCGATTTCGCCAGCGCTGTCGGCATTGTTTTCGCTCATGCTTGGGTCCCCGTCAAAGAAATAGGTTCATCGTCAACACCTGCCGCGCCGGCGGGATTGGGTTCGGTCGCAACCGCGGCATCCGTCTGCGCCGGCTCGTCGCGGCCCTGCAATTGCAGTTCGAGCATGTCGAGCGCATCGGACTGTTGCGCCGCGGTCTCCATCAGGGGCAACTGGTCCAGCGAGGCCAGCCCCAGATCGTCCAGAAAATGCCGGGTCGTCGCGAACAGCGCGGGGCGCCCGACCGTCTCGCGATGGCCGATGACCTCGATCCAGCCGCGGTCTTCGAGCTGCTTGATGAGCAGCGAATTGACGGTCACGCCGCGGATGTTCTCGATATCACCGCGCGTGACCGGTTGCCGGTAGGCCACGATGGCCAGCGTCTCGAGCGTGGCGCGCGTGTAGCGCGGCGGTTTCTCCGGATGCAGGCGGTCCAGAAACGGCCGCATTTCGGGCCGGCTCTGAAAGCGCCAGCCGGTGGCCACCTTGACCAGTTCGACGCCGCGCCCGTCCCAGTCTTGCTGCAGTTCCAGCAACAGCGCCTCGATCGATGGCGCGTCCAGGCTGTCGTCGAACAGCACACCCATCTCGCGCAATGGCAAGGGCTGCTGCGAGCAAATCAAAGCGGTTTCTAGTACGCGCTTGGCATCCGCCGTATTCATGGTCCTGCAATTTCCGGGAAGGGCACCCTCAAGGTGCGTAATCAGTATGAATCACTGGATCGCGGCAGGCGGATTGACAAATCCGCTGCGCCTACCCCCGACTGCCGGCCGGGGAACTGGATTTTGGACCAGTGCGTCGATTATACCGAAGGAGTTCGCGTTTCCAGTTGCCACGCGCGCAGCGCCTGTTCGAAATCGATCGGCAGCGCCGACTCGAAACGCATGGCCTGCTGCGTCACCGGATGGACGAAGCCGAGCCGTTGCGCATGCAGGGCCTGACGCTGCATGCCGGCGGCGCTGCGGCCGCCATAGACCTCGTCGGCCACCAGCGGATGCCCGATCGAGGCCATGTGAACGCGGATCTGGTGCGTGCGCCCGGTGTGCAGCGTGCAGCGCACCAGGCAGCCCTGGTCGCAGTTGGCCAGCAGCTCGAAGTCGGTGCGGGCGGCCTTGCCCGGATGGTTCACGCCATCGACCACCGCCATGCGCAGGCGATTGCGCGGATCGCGCCCGATCGGCGCGCTGACCTCGCGCCGCGCCGCGCCGACCCAACGGCCATGCGCGAGCGCCAGATACTGCCGGCTGACCTCGCGCGCCGCGATCGCGCGCACCAATGCGTCCATCACGGCGCGCGTGCGCGCCACCACCATCAGGCCGCTGGTGTCCTTGTCGAGCCGGTGCACGATGCCGGCGCGCGGCAAGCCCATGGCCTTGGCATCGTTGGCCAGCAGGCCGTTGAGCAGCGTGCCGCTCCAGTTGCCGGGTGCCGGATGCACGACCAGGCCGGCCGGCTTGTTGACCACCAGCAGGTGCTCGTCCTGGTAGGCAAATTCGAGGGCCATGGCCTGCGGCTTGAAGGCCTGGCTTTGCGGCGTCGGCCGCAGCTCGATGCTGCCGCTGTCGCCCGCCTTGACGCGCAGCGACGCCTTGCGAACTGTCAGGCCATTGAGCGCAACGGCGCCGCAATCGATCAGCTGCTGCAGGTAGCTGCGCGAAAACTCGCTCACCAGTTCGACCAGGGCGAGGTCCAGACGCTGCCCGTGCTGCGCCGCGCCGAAAAGCAGCGCACGCAGCTCGAACTCCGGCTCGGCCTCGACGCGATCTTCAAACTCATCGCTTTCCGGTGCGCTCGATATAATCGGCCAGGAATTTTTCAAGAAAGTTGTCCCTCATGTTTCGAACCAAATTATCGGCGGTCTGTGCCTGCTTGCTCGCAGGTGCAACCCTGTTGCTGATCGGGTGTTCGAGCACCCCTGAGGACAAGTCGGCCAACTGGAGTTCCAACAAGCTCTATGCCGAGGCCAAGGACGAGCTCAGTTCGGGCTCTTATGAGAAGGCGATCACCTTGCTCGAGAAGCTCGAAGGCCGCGCCGCCGGCACGCCGCTGGCGCAGCAGGCGCAGCTCGACAAGGCCTACGCGCAGTACAAGTCGGGTGAGCCGGCGCAGGCAGTGGCCACATTGGACCGCTTCATGAAACTGCACCCGGCCAGTCCGGCGCTCGATTACGCGCTCTATCTCAAGGGCCTGGTCAACTTCAATGACGATCTGGGCATGCTGTCCTATATCGCGCGCCAGGATCTTGCCGAGCGCGACCAGAAGGCGGCCAAGGAATCGTTCGAGTCGTTCAAGGAACTGGTGTCACGCTTTCCGGAATCGCGCTACGCCGCCGACGCTGGCCAGCGCATGACCTACATCGTGAATTCGCTGGCCAGCTACGAAATGCACGTGGCCCGCTATTACTACGGCCGCGGCGCCTATGTGGCGGCGATCAACCGCGCGCAGAGCGCCGTGGCGGATTACCCCGGCGTGCCGGCGCTCGAGGAAGCCCTCTACATCATCGTCCAGTCCTACGACGCGCTGGGCATGACGCCGCTGCGCGACGACGCGCGGCGCGTGCTGGAAAAGAACTTCCCCAACTCCGAGTTCCTGAGCCGCGGCTTCAAGGCCAGCTCGGAGCCGTGGTGGAAGTTCTGGTAAGCGCTTCAAGCGCCTGAGCAAACTCCGCTTCGTCCTTGATTCGCCGCATCGGCGGCAACGCCGCCAGCAAGCGCCGGCCGTAACCCATGCGCGCCAGCCTTGTGTCGCAGACCACCAGGATGCCCTGATCGGACTCGCGCCGGATCAGGCGCCCGGCGCCCTGCTTGAGCGCGATCGCCGCCTCCGGCACAAAGTATTCATTGAACACGCTGCGCCCGGCGGCCTCGAGCCGGTTCGCGCGCGCCTCCACCAGCGGATCGTTGGGCGGTGGAAACGGCAGCTTGTCGATCACCACCAGTTGCAGAGCGTCGCCCGGCACGTCGATGCCTTCCCAGAATGAGGCGGAGGCCACCAGCACGCAGCCCGGCGCGTCGTCGCCCGGCTCGCGCCGAAAGCGCTCCATCAGCAGGTGCTTGGGCTGCTCGCCCTGCACCAGGATCTGCAGGTGGTCCGCACCGGCAAAGCGGCGCTGCAGTTCCTCGCTGATCACACGCAGCGCGCGCAGCGTCGTGGTCAGCACCAACGTGCGCCCGCCGATCGCGCTGGCCGCGCTGGCGACCAGATCGGCCACCTGCAGGCTGTGCTGCGGATCATTGGGTTTGGCCAGATGCTCGGGCACATAGAGCGCCGCTTGCGCCGCGTAGTCGAACGGACTGCCCACGCGCAGCGTTTGCGCCTCCTCCAGGCCGCACGGCTCGGTGAACCAGCGCAAGTCCACGTGACCGCCGAGCGTGGCTGAGGTGAAGATCAGGCTGGGGTGCGCCGCCTCGCTGCCCGGTGCGGCGATCAGCCGCGCCTTGACGGTCTGCGCAATATCAAGCGGCGATTCGACCAGGCGCAACTGCATTCCCACGTCGAGCCAGCGCACCGAATCACTGGCGCAGGGGCTGGCAAAAAAGTCCAGCCGCTCCAGAAAACCGCCGACGCGCTCGCTCAGCCGCAGCAGGTCCGGCTCTGCCGCGCTGACGCTCTGCAGCGCCGCCGCCGCGCCGCTGCAGGCCTCCTGCACCGCTGCCAGCGCAGCCTGCCAGTCGGTCGCGTCCAGCTGCTCCGGCACGGCATCGACCCAGCGCAGCCTGGCACCCGGCGGCAGGCGCCCCACCACCAGGCGCAGGTCACGCGCGGCGTGTTCGACGGCGTTGGCAAGCGCCGGCCAGTCACCCAGGCCGCGCGCGTGCTGCAGGCCGCCGAGCTGCAGGTCGCGGGCGAAGTCGATCAGCTGCCCGGTGGTCAGTTGCCGGCCCAGAAACTGCACGCCGGTTTCATTGAGCTGGTGCGCCTCGTCGAAGATCATGGTCTGCACCGTTGGCAGCAGTTCGGCGATGCCGGATTCGCGGATCGCGAGATCGGCGAAGAACAGGTGATGGTTGACGACGACCACATCGGCCGCCAGCGCCTCGCGCCGCGCCTGATTGACATGGCAGCTGCGCAGTTGCGGGCATTGCGCGCCCAGGCAGTTGTCGCGCGACGATGTGACCAGACTGATCAGCGGTGAGCGCTCATCCAGGCCGGGCAGTTCGGCGAGGTCGCCGCTGCGCGTGACCTGCGCCCACTGCTCGATGCGCCCCAGCGCGCGCAGCGTCGCGCCGTCCTGGCCGGCGCCCTGCTGACGCGCCTCGCCCAGCCGGTGCGGGCACAGGTAACTGGCACGACCCTTGAGCAAGGCGCTGCGCAGTGGCAGGCCCAGCACCTTGACCAGGCGCGGCAGATCGCGCGCAAACAACTGGTCCTGCAAATTCTTGGTCGCCGTGGACAGCAGCACGCGCTGGCCGCTAAGCAGGGCCGGCACCAGGTAGGCGAAGGTCTTGCCGATGCCGGTGCCGGCCTCGACCACGAGCACGCCGCCGTGTTCGATGATGCGCGCCACGGCAGTGGCCATCTCGGTCTGCCCCGCGCGGGGCTGGAACGCTTCGACCGAACGCGACAGCAGCCCCCCCGGCGCGAAAATTTCGCGCACATGGTCTTGCAGGCGCATGCGTCAGGCGGGCTGGTCCGGATCCAGCTGCCGCTCCAGGCGCGCGATCTCGTCGCGCAATCCCAGGCGCTTTTTCTTGAGTCGTCGCATCAACAACTCGTCCAGCGGATTCTCGGCGCTGGCGCGGTCGATCAGGGCGTCAAGATCGCCATGTTCGATGCGCAAATCGATCAGCCGACGTTCAGGTGAGTTCAGGTTGGAGTTCACGGCATCATTAGTTATTGGGTCATTCGTTCGATCCGGGCGGATTTGTCCCGGTCGTGGCTGGATAATACGACCAAACAATGCAATCAGGGGAGCTTCTCTTTTCAGCGACGCTACATGAGCAAAGGCTACCGAATCAACGCATCGACCGGCATCCACAAGGGTGACCGGGACTACCAGCAGGATCAGGTCATCCTGTTGACGCACGCGCGCGTGAGCGGTTGCGTGCTGGGCGTCGTGGCCGACGGCATGGGCGGGCGCAGCGGCGGGCGCAAGGCGTCCGATCAGGTCATGATGACGGCACGCCAGTTGTTCGAGCGCTACGCGCCCGAGACCGATGACGCCACCTCGGCGCTGGTGCAACTGGTGCAAGAAGCGCACACCGTGATCCGCCTGACCGCCATCTCGGCCGAGCAGGAGCCGCACAGCACGATCGCCGCCTTCCTGATCAATGCCGGCGGCGACTGCCACTGGGCGCATTCGGGGGACTCGCGCATCTACCACTACCATGGCGACAAGCTCGTCAAGCGCACCAGCGACCACTCCTACGTCCAGACGCTGGTCGATCGCGGCGAGTTGACGGAAGAGCAAGCCAACGTCCACCCCAAGTCCAACATCCTGATGGGCTGCCTGGGCACCGAGCAGGACCCGCCGGTGAGCACGCATTTCATCCCGAAATTGCGCGCCGGCGACGTGCTTATGGCCTGCAGCGATGGCGTCTGGCACTACTTCAACAGCGAAGAAATGGGCTCCGCGCTGGCCGCGCTCTCGGCGCGCGAGGCCACCGAGTTCCTGATCGAAAAAGCCCGGTCACGCGCCCACGGCGGCGGCGACAACCTGTCGCTGGTGGTGGTCAAGCTCGAGCCGCTGGACTAGGAATCGGTCATTGCGGGCCTGACCCGCAATCCATGCTGCGCGCGCCCATGGATCCCGGATCAGGTCCGGGATGACAGCCGCAAGCCGGGCCGTCACGTCAATCGCGTATCCACGAGCCGGTGCTCAAGCGCCAGAAACCCGGCTGACTGCATTTCGTTCAAGCGCGAGACGGTCCGCGCAAACTCGTGGGCCAGCGCACCCTGGGTGTACAACTGCTCGGGCGCGACGGCGGCCGACAGGATCAGCTTGACGCGCCGGTCGTACAGCACGTCGACCAGCAGCGTGAAGCGCCGCGCTTCGGACGCCCGGTTCGAAGACATCTGCGGCACGTCGCTCAGCAGCAGCGTGTGAAATTGCGTGGCCAGTTCCAGGTAGTCGTTCTGCGAGCGCGCGCCACCGCACAGCGTCCTGAAATCAAACCAGACCAGGCCGCCGGCCTTGCGCCGCGCGCGCAGCGCGCGGGCCTCGATGTGCAGCAGCGGGTCTTCGTCGTGCGTCGCCGCCAACCGCGCGAAGGCGTCCGTCATCGCGGCATCGGCCTGCAGCCCCAGCGGCGTGTGGTAGATCTGAAGCTGCTCCAACGTGCGGCGCCGGTAGTCCACGCCGTTGTCGACATTGACCACGTCGAAAGTTGAATCGAGCAGTTCGATCGCGGGCAGGATGCGCTCGCGGTGCAGACCGTCCGGATACAGCTCGGACGGTTTGAAGTTGGAAGTGGCCACGAGTCCGACGCCCTTGTCCATCAGGGCCAGCAGCAGCCGGTGCAGGATCATCGCATCCGTGATGTCGGCGACATGAAACTCGTCGAAGCAGATCAGGCGGTACTTCTTCGCCATGCGCGCGGCCAGCGCATCGAGCGGGTTGACCGTGCCCTGCAGGCCCGCGAGTTCGCGGTGCACCTCGCGCATGAATTCGTGAAAGTGCAGCCGCGCCTTGCGCTTGAGTGGAACGGCGGTGAAGAAGCAATCCATCAGAAAGCTCTTGCCGCGCCCGACGCCGCCATGCAGGTAGACGCCGCGCGGAATGGCGGGCCGGTTGATCAGTTTCTTCAGCGCGCTCGAGCGCTTGTGCTTGAAAGCCGCCCACTGCGCGGCGCAGGCGTCGAGCACCTCGACCGCGCGCAGTTGCGCCGGGTCGGCGCTGTAGCCGCGCAGCGCCAGCTCGGCTTCGTAGGCCTGTCTGACGCTCACCGGCGTCAGAAGTTGAGCGTGCGCTTGTCCACCGCCAGCGCCGCTTCCTTGGTCGCCTCGCTCAGCGACGGATGGGCGTGGCAGATGCGCGCGATGTCCTCGCTGCTGGCGCGGAACTCCATCGCCACCACGCACTCGGCGATCAGTTCGCTGGCCATCGGGCCGACGATGTGCACGCCGAGAATTTCGTCGGTCACGGCGTCGGCCAGCATCTTGACCATGCCGGTCGTGTCGCCCAGCGCGCGCGCGCGGCCGTTGGCCAGGAACGGAAAGCTGCCGGCGCGGTAGGCGCGGCCGGCAGCCTTGAGCTGCTGCTCAGTCTGGCCGACCCAGGCGATCTCCGGGTTGGTGTAGATGACCCAGGGGATGGTGTTGAAGTTGACGTGGCCGTGCTGGCCCGCCATGCGCTCGGCCACCGCAACGCCCTCTTCTTCTGCCTTGTGCGCCAGCATCGGGCCGCGCACCACATCGCCGACCGCCCAGACACCGGGCAGGTTGCTGCGGCATTGCGCATCGACTTCGATGGCGCCGCGCGCGTCGAGCTTCAAGCCGACCGCCTGCGCGTTCAGGCCGACGGTATTGGGCACGCGGCCGATCGAGATGATCAGCTTGTCGACATCGAGCGTCTGCGCCTCGCCCTTGGCATTGGTCCAGGCGACATTGACGCCCTTCTTGCCGACCTTGATCGCGCCCACCGTGACGCCGAGCTCGATCTTCAAGCCCTGCTTGAGGAAAGCCTTGTGCGCCTCCTTGGCGATCTGCAGGTCCACCACGCCGAGAAACTCCGGCAGTGCCTCCAAGATCGTGACCTCGGCGCCCAGGCGGCGCCAGACCGAGCCCATCTCCAGGCCGATGACGCCCGAGCCGATCAGCCCGAGCTTCTTCGGCACGGCGCCGATGCGCAGCGCGCCGTCGTTGGAGAGCACCATCTGCTCGTCGAACGGCGCGCCCGGCAGCGGCCGCGCCGTGGAACCCGTGGCCACCACGATCTGCTTGCCGACCAGCGCTTCTTCCTTGCCGCCGCTCACCGCAATCTCGTAGCCGCCGTCAACCGCCTTGACGAAGGCGCCGCGACCATGGAAGAAACTGATCTTGTTCTTCTTGAACAAGTACAGGATGCCGTCGTTGTTCTGCTTGACCACGCTGTCCTTGCGCGCGACCATCTTCGCCACGTCCATGCGCACATCCGAGACCGAAATGCCGTGCTCGGCGAAGTGGTGATTGGCCTGGTCGAAATGCTCGGACGACTGCAGCAGCGCCTTGCTCGGAATGCAGCCGACGTTGGTGCAGGTGCCGCCCGGCGCCGGACCGCCCGTGCTGTTCTTCCACTCATCAACACAGGCCACGCGCATGCCCAGTTGCGCCGCGCGAATGGCAGCGATATAGCCGCCGGGACCGGCGCCGATGACGATCACATCGAATTGTTGGCTCATGATTTTGCGCTTCCGTTTCAAGGAGCGGCGGCGCGTGCCGTGCCTTCAACCTGGAACACCGCGGAACCGGCTTTGCCGGGCCGCTGGTGTTGCCCCCCTGCAAGGGGGGTGGCGAAGCGACACGAAGTGCGCGCAGCCTGGGGGTGTTAAATATCGAACAGAAGGCGCGCCGGATCTTCCAGCGCTTCCTTCATCGCCACCAAGCCCAGCACGGCTTCGCGGCCGTCGATGATGCGGTGGTCGTAGCTCATGGCGAGGTAGTTCATCGGCCGGATCGCGATCTGGCCGTTCTCCACGACCGCGCGGTCCTTCGTGGCGTGCACACCGAGGATGGCCGACTGCGGCGGGTTGATGATCGGGGTCGAGAGCATCGAGCCGAAGACGCCGCCATTGCTGATCGAGAACGTGCCGCCGGTCATCTCTTCGATGCCAAGCTTGCCGTCGCGCGCCTTCACGCCGTACTCGGCGATCTTCTTCTCGATCTCGGCAAAACTCATCTGGTCGGCGTTGCGCAGGATCGGAACGACCAGGCCGCGTGGCGAACCCACCGCAATGCCGATGTCGAAGAAGCCGTGATACACGATGTCGTTGCCGTCGACCGAGGCGTTGAGCACCGGGTACTTCTTGAGCGCATGCACCGCCGCCTTGACGAAGAAGCTCATGAAGCCGATCTTGACGCCGTGCTCTTTCTCAAACTTGTCCTGGAAGCGCTTGCGCATTTCCATCACCGGCGCCATGTTGACCTCGTTGAAGGTGGTCAGGATCGCGTTGGTCGATTGCGATTGCAAGAGTCGCTCGGCCACGCGCGCGCGCAGGCGGCTCATCGGCACGCGCTGTTCGGGACGCTCTCCGAGCGACACGGCCGGTGCGGCCACCGGCGGCAGGAAGGTCGTCGCCGCCTTAGGCGGCATGGCGGCCACGGCCTTGGGCGCTGCCGCCGAGGCGACCGCCGCCAGCACGTCACCCTTGGTGACGCGTCCGTCCTTGCCGCTGCCCGCGACCGAGCCCGCTGCCAGGTTGTTGTCGGCCATCAGCTTGGCCGCCGCCGGCATCGCCACGCCGGCCATGCTGGCAGCAACCGGCGCTGCCGATGCTGCCGCAACGGCTGCCGGCGCCACAGCGCCTGCCTTGGCTTCGGTGTCGATGCGGGCGATCAACTGCTCGGCCGCCACCGTGCTGCCGTCGGGCATCACGAGCTCGACCAGCACGCCGGCCGCGGGCGCCGGTACTTCGAGCACCACCTTGTCGGTCTCGACCTCGATCAGGATCTCGTCGATGGCGATCACATCACCGACCTTCTTCTTCCACTGCAGCAAGGTGGCCTCGGCCACGGACTCCGACAACTGCGGGACTTTCACTTCTACGATAGACATATCAAAACCTCTTGTTTCTGAGCCGGACAGCGCCGCTGCGCTGTCCCAAAGCAATTACTTGGACAGCACCGTGCCCTTGAGCTTGGCGAACGCGCCTTCGACCAGGGACTTCTGCTGCTCCTGGTGCAGATGCGCGTAGCCGACGGCTGGCGATGCCGATGCCGCGCGACCCGAGTAGCCGAGCTTTTGCCCCTCTGCCATGTTCTCGAAGATGTAGTGCTGCACGAAGAACCAGGCGCCCTGGTTCTGCGGCTCGTCCTGGCACCAGACGACCTCGCTCACGTTCGGGTAACGCTTGAGCTCGGCGGCGAAGGCCTTGTGCGGGAACGGGTAGAGCTGCTCGACGCGCAGGATGGCGACGTCATCGAAGCCTTTCTCCTCGCGCTTCTTGACCAGGTCGTAATAGACCTTGCCCGAACACGCCAGCACGCGCTTGACCTTGTCGGCCTTCTTGTTGACCTCGGCCTTGCTCTCCGGAATCACGGTCTGGAATGCACCCTTGGTGAACTCCGACAGGGGCGATGCCGCGTCCTTGGCGCGCAACAACGATTTGGGCGTCATGATGACCAGCGGCTTGCGCAGCTTGCGCACCATCTGGCGGCGCAACAGGTGGAAGATCTGGCTTGCCGTGGTCGGCTGCACCACCTGCATGTTAGTGTCGGCGCTGAGCTGCATGAAGCGCTCCAGGCGCGCCGAACTGTGCTCCGGGCCCTGGCCTTCGTAGCCGTGCGGCAGCATCAGCGTGATGCCGTTGACGCGGCCCCATTTCACTTCACCCGAGGCGATGAACTGGTCGATCACGACCTGCGCGCCATTGGCGAAATCGCCGAACTGCGCTTCCCAGATCACCAGCGTGTTCGGATCGTTCGAGGCATAGCCGTACTCGAAGCCGAGCACCGCCTCTTCCGACAGGATGGAGTCGATCACGACGAACGGCGCCTGGCCGTCGGCCACGTTCTGCAGCGGCGTGTAGATGCCCTCGTCGAACTTCTCGCGGTTCTGGTCGTGCAGCACGGCGTGACGGTGCGTGAAGGTGCCGCGGCCGCAGTCCTCGCCGCTCAGGCGCACCGGGTAGCCGCCGGCCACGAGCGATGCGAATGCCATGTGCTCGCCCATGCCCCAGTCGACCGGGATCTCGCCGCGGCCCATGGCGGCGCGGTCGGCGTAGACCTTCTTCACCAGCGGGTGCGGCGTGATGCTGTCGGGCAGCCTGGTGAGCCGCTCGGACAGACGCCTCCACTCGGCCAGTGGGATGCCGGTCTCGCCGGCGTCGGTCCACTTGTTGCCGATGTAGGGCGCCCAGTCGACCGCGTACTTGCTCTTGAAGTTGGTCAGCACCGGATCGAACGTGTTCTTGCCGGCGTCGAGCGCGGCGCGCGTGGCTTTCACCATGTCGTCGCCGAGCGTGGCGCCCAGGCCCTGCGCTGCGAGCTTGTCGGCGTAGAGCCTGCGCGTGCCCGGGTGCTGCGCGATCTTCTTGTACATCAGCGGCTGCGTCAGCGCCGGCGTGTCCTGCTCGTTGTGGCCGAGCTTGCGGAAGCACACGATGTCGACCACCACGTCCTTCTGGAATTCCATGCGGTACTGCAGCGCGAGCTGCGTGGCCAGCACCACGGCCTCGGGGTCGTCGCCGTTGACGTGCAGCACCGGCGCCTTGATCATCTTGACGATGTCGGAGCAGTAGAGCGAGGAGCGCGTGTCGCGCGGGTCGCTCGTCGTGAAGCCAATCTGGTTGTTGATGACGATGTGCACCGTGCCGCCGGTGCTGTAGCCGCGCGTCTCGGCCAGCGCCAGCGTCTCCATCACCACGCCCTGGCCGGCAAACGCTGCGTCGCCGTGCACCAGGATCGGCAGCACCTGCAAGCCCCGGGGATCAGCGCGGCGGTCCATGCGCGCGCGCACCGAACCTTCGACCACCGGGTTGACGATCTCAAGGTGCGAGGGATTGAAGGCAAGGCTCAGGTGCACCGGGCCGCCGGGCGTGGAGACGTCCGAGCTGAAGCCCTGGTGGTACTTGACGTCGCCCGCGGGCAGGTCTTCCGGCGCCGTGTGCTCGAACTCGGCGAACAGGTCGGAGGGCATCTTGCCGAGCGAATTGACCAGCACGTTGAGGCGTCCGCGATGCGCCATGCCGATCACGATTTCCTGCAGGCCGATGGCGCCGCCGCCCTGGATCAGCTCGTCCATGGAGGCGATGAAGCTCTCGCCGCCTTCGAGCGAGAAGCGTTTCTGCCCGACGAACTTGGTGTGCAGGAAGCGCTCCAAGCCTTCGGCCGCCGTGAGCCGGTCCAGGATGTGCTTCTTCTTCTCTTCGCTGAAATTGGGTTTGGAGCGGATGCTCTCGAGCTTTTGCTGCCACCAGCGCTTCTGGTTCTGCTCGGTGATGTACATGTACTCGGCGCCGATGGTGCCGCAGTAGGTCTCGCGCAGCGCGTTCATCATCTCACGCAGGCTCATCGTGTCCTTGCCGAAGAAGGTGTTACTGGTGTTGAACACCGCTTCCTGGTCGGCGTCGGTGAAGCCGTAGAACGAGGGCTCCAGTTCCGGAATCTTGTCGCGCTCGGTGCGCTTGAGCGGGTCCAGGTCGGCCCAGCGCGCGCCCACCGTGCGGTAGGCCGCGATCAGCTGCTGCGCGGCCGTGCGCTTGCGCCCCATTTCGGCGTCGGCACTGGCAACAACCACCTTGGTGCCGCCCTGCTTGGCACGCGCCGCAAAGGCATTGATGACCGGAAGATGGGGCACATCCTTGGCGCTGCTGCCATCGGCCGCCGGCACATGCTGCAGGGCGTCGAAGTAGTCGCGCCAGGTATCGGGCACGCTGCCGGGATGGGCCAGGTAGTTTTCGTACATCTCCTCGACATACGGGGCGTTGCCGCCAAAAAGATAGGTGTTGGCCTGATAGGCCTGATAGACCGACGAAGACGGACTATCCCCTTGGGATTTCGTTTCACTCATACTGCGCTGACCTTCGTTTCCCTGCAGGAAACATGAGCTGGTTAAAGCTGTTGTTGATTAACCTTCCGCGTCCCGGCTGAACCGTTTGGCGGATGCGACTTTGGCGTTTGGAAGGGCCTGATAACAGGCGGTATTCTGCCATCAACGGAAATACCCGTCTTTTGGCCGGTGCCTTTGCACCCGGACCCGTGGCAGTTTCGTCCGGCGACTCAGAGGATCTTGTTGGACCGGCGCCAGATACCCATGGCCTCGGCATCCTTGATCAACTGCTCACGGAAGTCGGGGTGCGAGATGTTGATCAGGGCCTCGGCCCGTTGCCAGGTCGACTTGGCCTTCATTTGTGCACAGCCGAATTCGGTCACGACGTAGTGCACGATGGAGCGCGGGCAGGTGACGATGGTTCCGGCGGCGAGCGTGGGCACGATGCGCGAGCCGATCGTGCCGTCCTTCTTCTTGAAGGTCGAGTTGATGCAGATGAGCCCCTTGCCGCCCTCGGACTTGTAGGCCCCAAGGATGAAGTCGAGCTGGCCCCCGGTGCCGGAAATCTGGCGCGTGCCGGCGGCCTCGCTGGCGACCTGCGTGAAGAGGTCGATCTCGATGGCGTTGTTGATCGCGACCACCTTGGGGTTCTGGGCAATGACGCAGGGGTCGTTGGTATAGGACGCCGGGAAGATCGCCGCCACCGGGTTGTTGTCGAGGAAGTCATAGAGCTTTTGCGAGCCCATGGCGAAGGTGTAGACCATCTTGCCGCGGTCGATCGACTTGCGCATGCCGGTGATGCGGCCGGCCTCGTACATGTCGACATAGGAGTCGGCCAGCATCTCGGTGTGCACGCCAAGGTCCTTCAAGCCGCTGTGCGCGATCATCGAGCCGACGATGTTGGGCAGCGCGCCGATGCCGAGCTGAATCGTCGAGCCGTCTTCGAGCAACTCCATGACGTGGCCGGCGATCATGCGGTCGGCGTCGCTGGCCTGCCCTTCGGGCAACTGCAGCAGCAGACTGTTCGGGCCTTCGACCACCATGTCCACCTGCGAGATGTGGATCGCCTCATCGAGGCCGCCCAGGCAGCGCGGCGCCTTCGTGTTGACCTCGACCACCACGCGCTTGGCCTTGCGGCAATAGGCCGGCGTCATCGAGCAGCTGGTCGAGAAGTTGAAGAAGCCCTGTGCATCGATCGGCGCCACCTGCACGACGGCAACGTCGGGCTCCTCGTACAGCATGACGTTCTGCGGACCCTGGTGGTAGCTGAACGGGATGTAGCTGGCCAGGCCCTGCTCGCCATATTTGCGTCCCAGTCCGGAAAAGTGCCAGTCGTTCCAGATGAAGGATTCACGCTTCAGGTCGGCCTCGACGCACTTGAGCGGCTTGGCGCGCGTCGTGGTGATCAGGATCACGTCGCGCAGTTCGTTCTTGCGCAAGGCCAGTGCGGCGTCCACGGCTTCCACGTTCTGGGCGAACTCGCCCATGAAGATGATGTCGCCCGACTTCACCAGCGCGGCCGCCTGCTCGGCGGAACCGAGCTTTTGCCGGTACAGGTCCTGGTCACGTCTTGTCATGCTTGTGCCTCTTGTCTTCAGGATGGGTTGGAATTGGAATGCGGCGTCAGACAGCTGGCCCGGATTTCAGAACTGCTCGATCGCCATGCGGTTGATCGTGGCGCCGCCCAGACAGATGCTTTGCGCGAGGCCGCCGGCCTGCGGCAGCACGGACTCGGCGTAAAAGCGCGCGGTGATCAGCTTGGCGCCGTAGAACGCGGGGTCGCTTGCCAGCTTGTCCTGCGCCACCAGCAAGGCGCGCGCCATCTGCCAGCCGCACAGCACGATGCCGACCAGCTTGAGGTAATTCACGGCGCCGGCGTACACCGTCTTGGGCTGGCTCTTGCCATTGGCCAGGATGAAGTCGACCGCCTGCTCCATCGCCAGGCGGCCCTGCTCGAGCGCGTTGCGCATCGCGGCGCAGTCGTCATCGCCGCGCGCAGCCAGTTCCTGCTCGGTGCTGGCCATCAGGGCGCACAAGCCCTTGGCCACCGCACCCTTGTCGCGCAGCGTCTTGCGGCCCACGATGTCGTTGGCCTGGATCGCCGTCGTGCCTTCGTAGATGGTCAGGATGCGCGCGTCGCGGTAATGCTGGGCGGCACCGGTTTCCTCGATGTAGCCCATGCCGCCGTGCACCTGCACGCCCAGGCTGGTCATCTCGACCGACATCTCGGTCGAGAAGCCCTTGACCACCGGCACCAAGTATTCGTAGACGGCCTGGTTGCTCTTGCGCGCGGCCTCGTCGGCGGCATGGTGCGCGGCATCGCTGGCGGCCGCGGCCACGTAGGCCAGGGCGCGCGTGCCTTCGACGTGGGCGCGCATGCTCAGCAGCATGCGCTTGACATCGGGGTGGTTGATGATGGCGACCGGGCCGTCCGAGCCGGCCAGGTCGCGGCTCTGGGCGCGGTCATGTGCAAAGCGGACCGCCTTCTGGTAGGCGCGGTCGGCCACCGCGATGCCCTGCATGCCGACGGCAAAGCGGGCCGCGTTCATCATGATGAACATATACTCGAGCCCGCGGTTTTCCTCGCCGACCAGATAGCCCACGGCGCCGCCGTGATCGCCGAACTGCAGCACCGCCGTCGGGCTGGCCTTGATGCCGAGCTTGTGCTCGATCGACACGCAGGCCACGTCATTGCGCGCACCCAGCGCGCCATCGTCGCCCACCATCAGCTTGGGCACCACGAACAGCGAGATGCCCTTGACGCCCTCGGGCGCGCCCGGCACCCGGGCCAGCACCAGATGGATGATGTTCTCAGCCATGTCGTGCTCGCCATAGGTGATGAAGATCTTGGTGCCGAACACCTTGTAGGTGCCGTCGGCCTGCGGCTGGGCGCTGGCGCGCACCGCGGCCAGATCGGAGCCGGCCTGCGGCTCGGTCAGGTTCATGGTGCCGGTCCACTGGCCGCTGATGAGCTTGCCGACAAACTTGCGCTTGAGCTCCTCGCTGCCGGCCACCAGCAGCGCTTCAATCGCGCCGTCGGTCAGCATCGGGCACAGGGCAAACGACAGGCTGGCCGCATGCAACATCTCGGCGCAGGGCGTGGCGATCAGCTTGGGGAAACCCTGACCGCCATGCTCGGTCGGATGGATGACGCCCTGCCATCCGCCCTGCGTGAACTGGGCGTAGGCTTCCTTGAATCCGGGCGCGGTCGTGACCGCGCCGTCCTTGAAGGAACTTGGATTCTTGTCACCGCCGACGTTCAGGGGCGCCACCACACCGGCGCAGAATTTAGCCGACTCCTGCATCACCGCCTGGGCCGTGTCGAGGTCGTAATCCTCGAAGCCCGGCAGGGCGCTGACGCTGGACAAGCCTGCGAGTTCCTGCATCGCAAACAACATGTCCTGAAGGGGGGCTTGGTAGTTCATAAGGTGCTTTCTGGAATAGGTTTCAAGTCGTGGGTTGCAGGCGCTCGCATGCCGGGGCGAAGGCTTTCGCACCGGCATCATGGCAGCGGACTGTTGCAAAAATTCGGGGCAAATGTATCGAATGTTTGCAGCGCTTTGGCGCGCGCTGCCAGCGACTTTTGTGGGGGCCCGAGTTATCGCGACGCGCACAACCGACCACGAAGCGTTGCCGCTGCTGCCGATCCAGGCCCAACGAGACCACCGGTGCAGTACGCTAGGGGGGTGCCGCCATCGGCCTTATCCGTTTTCCTGTCCCCCTCCATGTCCGCCTCGCCTCAATCTCCCGCCCCATCTGTACCCGCCGTGCCTTGGCTGCCCTTGCTGACCCTGGTCAGCGCGTTCGCGCTCAGCCAGGCCTTTCGCACCGTTACCGCCATGATGGCGACGGGTTTGCAGCAGGATTTCGGTTTGTCCACGCAGGCGTTGGGCCTGTTTGCCGCTACCTTCGCCTTTTCCTTCGGCCTGAGCCAGTTCGTCATTGGCGTGGCGCTGGACTTTTACGGGCTGCGCCGCACCTGGCTGTGCACTTTCCCGCTGGCCATCCTTGGTGCGATCGCCTCCGCGCTGGCGCCGAACTACGCCGTTCTGGTGCTTGGCCAGGCCTTGATCGGCATTGGCTGCTCGCCGGCTTTTGTGGTGTGCACGCTCTTCATCGCAAGGCGCTTTCCCGCGCACCGCTTTGCCGCAATATCCGGAGTGGCCATGGGCATGGGCGGCCTGGGGCTTGTGCTCACCGGCACGCCGTTGGCCTGGCTCATTCATGCAAGTTCGTGGCGCATGGGCTTCGCCGTTCTGACGGGGCTGGCGTGTGTTTCGTGGCTCTTGGTGCACTCGCAATTGCGGGAGGATCCAGCCGCCGCCCAGCACCGACCGGACAGTCTGCAACACGCCTTGCGCGGTTTTGGCGCGCTGTTTCTGCTGCCGCAGACCTGGGGCATTCTGGCGCTGGCATTGGTCAATTACGGGGCTTTCCTGACCCTGCGCGGTCTCTGGCTCGGACCTTTGCTCATGCACCGCCACGGCATGTCGCTGGTACAGACCGGCAACGTGGCACTGATCGTTTCGTTGCTGTCGCTGTTCACGCCCGCGATGTTTGGCCACTTCGACCCCGGCCCGGCACAGCGACGGCACTGGATCGTGCGCGCAGCGCTGGCCATCGCGGCAATCTTTGCGCTGATGGCGTTTGCACCGCTGGAGTGGGTGGACGTTGGCGGCATGGTGGCGGTGGCGGTGCTCTCCGGGGTCGCCATTCTGCAGTACGCCAACGTGCGCGCCTCCTACACCGCCGAAATGAGCGGTCGCGCCATGTCGGTCTTCACGATGGCCATGTTTCTGGGTGTGGCCTTCGTGCAAGGCCTGAGCGGTCTGGCGGCGTCCTGGTCGCAGGCCCTGGGGCATGAGCCTTACGCGGGCGTGCTGGTGTGCGTGGCGTCACTGCTGGCGCTGGGCGCGCTGGCGTTTCGCGTGTTGCCGGTGGCGCGGCTGCATTGAGCCCGGCGCTTGCGTCAGGCCGTGGCCGCGCAAATCCGAATGCGCCGCAAGGCCAGGGTAGTCGCAATGCCTGGAAGAATGTGCACCGGTGCACACTTTGAACAGCGCACGGCGGACGCCGTCATTGGGTCGCGCCCTGAGCGATACTGGGATCCGGACGCTCGCACTGTTCCTGAAGAACATGGACATATTGCCGCCTGCAGCACAGAAGACCTGGGAAAAGCTGCGGAACTGGCCGCTCCAGGCCATGATCGACAGAGCCCGGAACTAACAAGCGCAGCGCCTGCTCCAACTGCGGCCACGATGTGACGGCTGGCACGCTAGGCTGCTCGGGCTGACCGCGCCGCAATTTTTCGCCCGCGCTGTCAAAATCAATCCTCAAGAACCACTGAACCCCACCAAGATGACGACCCAACGATTCAACGATGCAGCCCAAACCTGGAATACCCGATTCCAGGAAGATGGCTATTTGTTCGGCACTGAACCGAATCACTATCTTCGTCGTCAGGCCCATCACTGGCAGGCTGGTGAGCGGGTATTGTGCGTGGCAGACGGCGAGGGCCGAAACAGCGTCTGGCTGGCGCAACAAGGGCTGTCGGTCGCCGCTTTCGATCTTTCCGAGGTGGGTGTGCGCAAGGCAGAGCGGCTGGCGAAAGCCGCAAATGTCGCCGTCGATTTCAGCGTTGCGGACTGCGACAGCCGAGTCTGGATCGACAACACCTATGACGGCATGGCAGCCATTTTTGTGCAGTTTGCCGATCCGCCGATGCGAGCGCGGCTGTTTCAGAACATGATGCGATCCCTGAAACCCGGCGGGTTCTTGGTGCTGCAAGGCTATACGCTGAAGCAACTGGAATACAAGACGGGCGGTCCGCCATTTGTCGACCACCTGTACACGCCAGATCTGTTGCAGGAGGCCTTTGCCGGCATGCAAATGTTGGACCTCCTGGAATACGAGTGCGACATGACAGAAGGTCGGCAACATCATGGACGCTCGGCCCTGATCGGAATGCTTGCGCGCAAGCCCATGCGCAATGACGCGCAATCAAGCTCCGCAAGAGGGTGAGTACCTTGACGATCAATATCGGTCCTCTTGCCTTTCCCACCCAATTTCTGGCCCTGTTGATCTGCGGTGCTGTCGCTGCGCTGGTGGGGCACCTCGTCGGGCGGCGCCAACACGTCGGCATCAGCGGCACCTTGACCGACATGCTATTGGCCGGCGCCCTGGCCGCTCGTGTCGCCTTTGTGGCAATCTGGTTTGAGCACTACCGTGGCGCACCGTGGACCATTCTCGACATTCGCGACGGCGGCTTCACTCCGTGGGCGGGTTTGATTGCGGCGATCGCGGTTGGGCTATGGCAAGGCTGGCGCCGATCAACGCTGCGAGGCCCGCTGACGATGGGGCTGCTGTCTGGCGCGCTGATCTGGGCCGTGTCTCTCGGGGTGATGCGCTTGGGTACCGGCCCGGCGCGGTCGGATCTGGAGGAAATTGCGCTCGTGACACTGCAGGGATCGCCCGAAAGCCTGACCCGAGTGGCACCCGGCAAACCCATGGTTGTGAACCTCTGGGCAACATGGTGTCCGCCCTGTCGTCGCGAGATGCCGGTGCTGGCCGCGGCGCAGCACCAGGTTCCAGGCGTGAGCTTCATTTTTGCCGACCAGGGCGAGAACGTTGTGACAGTGCAGAAGTACATCTCTGAGCAGCAATTGGCTCTGGCCAATGTGCTGCTCGATCCCGGAAAGAAACTGGCGGAACAGGTCGGCTCTGCGGGGCTGCCAACCACGCTGTTCTTTGACGCAAGCGGAAAGTTGGTTGATACCCATGTCGGCGCCCTGTCATCCGCATCGCTGGCCAGCAAGCTGAAGAGACTTGAGGAACCGGGCCTTGCGGACCAGTAGATTGCGCAAGCAGGTCAAACGAAGGACGCCCCTCATGCGCCAACGCCACACAGGGTCATCCTGTGAATCGCCGGAGCATGAAGGCGCGGTTCGGCAATACGGTGGCAAAGCAATTTAGTCTGCGGCATCACCAGCCGACAAGGCAAGGATCGAGACAGAAGCCGTTCTGCGCCACCAACCTTGTCAGATCCGCGCATCCTCTGGCTGATCACCTTTGGGCCAATCCTTGGCTTTGTACGGATAGACGGGTCGTGGCTGGTGCGTAAAGAATTCCGAGACGTCAACCGCCTCTTGATCGGTGAGCGTGCCACCTTGTCCCAAAGGCATACTGTGTTTGACAAATGCCGCCGCCGTGTATGTTCTGGCCATCCCGGCACCATCATTGAATGAATCTTTGCCCCACAGCGGAGGCAAGGCATAGCTGCCGTCCGGATTCTTCATTCCCAATCCGTCTGCGCCGTGACAGGCTGCGCACTTCGCCTCGTACACAAGTTTGCCTCGTCCGGGATCGGGCTTGAGGTCTTGGTCGACTGGACGAAAACCCCGTCCTTTCACACTGAGGCCCGTTGGAACACCCGTCGACAACCACTGCATATACGCCAGTATGTTGTTCATTTCAGTCGAGTTATAAGGCAGCGCCTGCCCGTTCATTGATCTCTCAAAGCAGTCATTCACTCGTTCTTGCAGCGAAATGATTTTTCCGCTTCTCGAACGGTATTCTGGAAAGACACCCCAGATCCCAACCCAGGGGGATGCGTTGGCAACGGTCCCAGCACTCAAATGGCAATTGCCACAGCTAAGCCCATTACCAACGTTTTTCGGCAGACTTGTTTGCGTCTCGGTCAAAATCTTCCGGCCAGCTTGAATGGCAACGCCTTTGGTGCCAGTTGGTATGCTGGATTCCTGCGGCGGTGAGAAGACGGCGACTGGCGCTTGGGCGCATACGTCACCGATCACGAAAACGGCAACAACAGCAACTGAGGCAAGGTGGGCAAATCTCATGACTACGATTGGAAAGACTGCTGGATCGATGATTGCAAGATCGACTTATAAGTGTATGCTTATTTGCGGAAATTTGCGTCGAACCGTTGTTACGCAGGCTCAATGTGCGGTTGCAATCCGAACAGAGGGATCCGCCATTCCAGATTGACCGGCAAGCCAGTCTGAAAAGAGTCAGTCGACTTTCCGAACTGCCCGCTCCTGACCTGTCAGTGATATCAATAGCCCGTAAGGCGGCCATATGGCGATGACTTCTTCCATGCCAGCACAAGTCATCGATCAATTTCAGACACTGACATTGGCTCCTCCACAGTTGATGCGCGGCTCACGCAAGCCAGCAACGACCATGGGAAGACCGCAGGCCGCAGTCAGCTCGACGCCCAGGAAATCATTTTGACTGCTCGTTTCCGTAAGTCTTGGCCAGGTAATCAACGATGGCCGGCATGTCGGCGTCGTCGATGGGCGCCTTGAAGACGCTTTTCATGCGTTTGACCATGGCATCCCAATAGGCGCGCGGTGCGGTGGGCGGCTGGTATGCCATGTATTCGGCCGAGTGGCATGCAACACAATTGACTTGTGCCTTGAAGTAGCCAGGCAAGTCGCTGGCTTTGAGCTGCATGCCGTCCGGCGGCAATGTAATGTCTTTGGCCTGCGCATTGAATTGGCCGGAAAGGCAAAATACCGTGACCAACAGGCATGCAAATGGCAATTTCTGGTATTGCATTTCTTCCTCCTCAGGCAGCAGAGACTTTGACCGACTCGACCACGTTGCGCATGTAGCCAGCAGGCTGCCACAGCGACTGCATCGGCTGACTTTGCCCGGAGCGGTTCCAGGCGCGCACGCGCAAGTCGTAATTGCCTTTGCTCGGTGTAAAACCGAATGTGAATTCCCGGAAGGAGTAGCGCCCAAGTTCCCGGCCCAATTCGGCACCGCGCCAGCTTTGCCCTCCGTCACTGGAAAAGGCCACTTCACGGATGCCCTGGCCGCCGTCGAAGGCGATGCCACGAACCTCGATTTGCTGGCCCGCAGTCAAACGGGCGCCATCTGTGACCGATGTGATGAAAGAGCGCACGTTGAAGCGCCCGATCGGACGTGTCGCCGCTGGCGAGGTACCTGGTTCGATGCAGGCACAGTCATTGTCCGGTATCCGGTAGGCGGGCTTCATCCAGAACTCTTCGAAAACCTTGTCAACCACCTCAATCTCTGAAAGGTGCTTGACCCAGTAGGTGCCGTAATGGCCGGGCACGATCAGCTTGACCGGATAACCATTGAGCATCGGAATATCGGTGCCGTTCATCTGGTAGGCCAGCATCACTTCGCCATCCATGGCATGGTTGACGTCGATCGACTTGATGAAGTCGCCACCGCCAAAGAGCGCAATGTCCAGCCCGTTGAAGGTAACCTCGCGTGCGCTGTTTTTCAATTCGGCGCGCGCCAGCACATCCTTGAGCGCAACACCAACCCAGCGTGCATTGCCCATGGCACCGTTCGACAGTTGCCCTCCGGTGACGCGTGGCGCGAAGTGGCCGCGACTGTTACCTGAACACTGGTTCACCGCCACATATTCGATCGGTTTGAATTGCGCGCGCAACTCGGCGACGGTGAGCTCGAAGGGCTTGCCAACGGCATTGCCGCCGATCTTGATGATGTGTTTGTCGCCATCGATCGAGGTCGGAATTCCAGCGTTGTGATAGCG
>CAIKMZ010000082.1 GCA_903828665.1 uncultured beta proteobacterium | reverse complement strand
CTGGAAGGGAACACTGCAGCAGTATGCAGGTCGACTGCACCGTGAGCATGCCACCAAGACCGATGTGCGCATTCTGGATTTCGTGGATACCGGCCACCCGGCACTTCTGCGCATGTGGGACAAGAGACAGCGCGGTTACAAAGCCATGGGCTATCGGATGCCGCAAGTGCCGGATGCGGAACAGGGTTCAATTGCGATTGACGGATTTGAACCGGCGTCCGCAAATTGAGTGCTGCGATTGGTTTTTGAACCCTTCGTTGCAGGGTATGAAAACCACTCTTGTTCGAGGGCGTGGACAGCAGCCCGCGCTGTTACTCAGGAGCTCGGGAAGGGCCTTCCCATGCAGTAATCCATCCGCCACCATATCCCCTGACAAAGGCCGCTAGGAATAAACACCTGGCGGCCTTTTTCTTGAGCAAATCATCGGCGCGCAGCGCGGCGGACTCGCGGGATTTGACCCGGATCCGCTCGCATCACGCCATCTCCTGATTCCAGACCGCCGCAACTGCGGACTGTGCCTTGCCGGGTAGCGCCGCGCAAAAAAAAGAACCCCGCAGACGCGGGGTTGTCGTTGTGCTCGCGGGCCTTGCTTGAAGGCCCGGACCGGACTGTCGTGCCTAGAAGCTGTAGCCCACGGCGAGCGTCAGCACACTGGGGTGGAACGTTATATCCGCCTTGCGCTCGATGCCCAGCGTGTTCGTGGTCATCGTGGTCTTGACGCGGGCTGTTGACCAAGAACCGGTGAGCGACCACGGGCCGCTCAGTTTGGCCGTGACACCCGCTTGCATGGCCAATCCGGTCGAACTTGTCAGCTTGATGGTGGTAGGGCCGCCATTGGTGAGGTCATTCGCGGCGGTCGATTCCGCGTTGTCAAACACGGTGTGGTTGATGCCCAGTCCGACAAAAGGGCGGAACTGGCTGTTGTTGTCGCCGAATTTGTAGTTGGCAAACACGGTCGGCGCCACTTGACGCACCCGGGCGCCAAGCTGGCCATCGCGGGCGGCGACGCTGCCTGGAAGCGCTGCCGGATTGAGAACCACGATATTGATGTCATGCGTCGGCGGTATGCCCAGCGCCAGTTCAACGTCCCAACGATCATTGATCGGCATGGCGGCGCTGAAGAACACCGTTGACTTGCTTTGCACCTTGAGACTGAGCGCATCGACCGGCGTGAACGGACCGGACACGGATGTTGCCGACGAATTGGGCTCGATGTTGGTGACGCCGAGCTTGAGCGTGATCGATTCGGCCAGGGCGGTGCCGGACAGGCCTAAGGCGAGGCTTGCCAAGGCGCAGAGGTTGAGAACTGTTTTTTTCATGATGGTTGCGCCTTTGGGTTAGAACTGCGAGAAGAAGCCACGCGCTGCGGCGTTGCAATACGGCGGAACCAGTGTGCCGTGGTAATTCGCGGTGACCTGAGTCGCAGGGTCCTGTCCAGCGGCAATGGCGCCGTTGATCATGGCGGTCTTGCCCTGCGCAAAACCGACCTTGGCCGCTGCGAACGGGTCGCTCGCGCCAGTGACAGCCGAATCGACATCGAGCACGGTCACAAGGCCCGCCGGCAGCCCCGCCCACAAGGCGCCCATCACGGCGGTGTTGAGCTTATAGAAAACGGTGGGGTCGCCATTGCCGGCGCACAGCAGGACCGGTGCCTGCGGTGTCCAGCCACGCAGGTCGTTCTTGACCGCGGCGATGCGGATCGGGTTGGTGGCGCCGGTGGCCGGTGCGCCCGTGGTCAGCGCGGGAACGATGCCATCGGGATGTGCCATGGCGTCAAGCAGATAGGCCAGACGCGCGCTGTTCTTGATCAGGTTGCTGCTGCCAAAGCCGGCGGCGAACAGGGCATCGGTGGCGCCGGTGCCGGTTGGTGGCGAGATGGCGTTGAGCGTAGGCTGCAGGCCTGAACCGGCCGGAGCTGTCGGGGGTGTGACGTTGAAGAGTGCCAACTGCGGCAGCTTGCCGCTGGTGATGACCGTCGTGAAATCGTAGGCGCCTGGTAGCAGCGTTTCGATGCCGGTGGCATAGGCACTCTCATAAATGTCCGACGGCGAGCTGTACAGATTGCCGTAGGCCTTCTGGAAGCTCGTGAAGATCATCGGTGAGAAGATCGTGCTGCCCGCGTTCACGTTGCCGTAGAAGGTGGCGTCGGACTGGGCGGCCAGCGCATAGGGACCGGACATCGGGGCCGAGGCCGTGACCGGAATGCCGGCCGCCTGCATGGCGCGGTGCGCCGCCATGGCGACGAAGCCGCCTTGGGAGTAACCGGTGATGAAGAGCTTGGCGCTGGCGGTGGTCGGGGACATCAGTTTGGGCAGCGCGGCTTTGGCGGCGGCGAGGATGTCGATCATTTCCTTGGATTGCTGATCCGCATTGAGGTACGGGTGATAGGCCAGTGGTGAACTGTCATAACCGGCGTAATTGGGCGCCACCACGATGTACCCTTGCGCCGCATAGAGGGCGGCAAGAAGGACCGATTCCGAATAGGCCTGATTCGTGCTGTCGGTAAGGTTGGCCAGGTTATAGGTCCTGGTGATATTGGTGCCGTGGGCGTACATCACGATCGGGCGCGCGCCGCTGCACGCGGCGGCTGTGCCGGTCGGCACCATCAGTGCGCCCGACGCGCTCGTGGCTTCGCCGGCGCCGCCGACGGTTCCGTATTGCAGGTATTGCACGTCGACGCCGCAAACCGGCGTCCCGGCCAACTGCAACAGGCTTGGCGACTTGGCCGTCAGGATGGCAGTGAAGTCGGCCGCCGTCATCGATGTGATGCGCGGTGGTGGGCTCTGCATCAGGACGCCGCGCGTCGGGTTCGCGTTTTGCGTCCCGAGCGGGCCGCCATCGCCGCCGCCGCAGGCCGCCACCAGCAAGGCCGCACCAAACGCCGCGGCCAGAACTTTGAAGTTCGTCATCGATTTGTCTCCTATAGGATCGGGAGCAGACGTGCTCTCTTTGATCTAAATCATAGGAGCCAAAGAAAGCCGGTGAAATCGGGGTATACCCGCTGGCAATCGAAATCGGACTAGCGGTAACGCAGCTTCATCACCAGAATCGCCGCTGCCAGGCCCAGCGTGATCAGGTTGGCGATGACCACAGGCCACGCGCCCAGCAGCAGGCCATAGAGCAGCCAGCAGGCCACGCCTGCCGTGAACGCGCTGTACATGCCCAGCGAGATGCCGCGCACATCGCGTGTCCGAAACGTGTGCCAAGCCTGCGGCACGAAGCTCGCGGTGGTCAGCACGGCGGCGCAGTAGCCGATCAGATCGGACAGTTCCGGGAGGCTCATGGCAGGCGTTTCAGTTGTCCTTGACGGCCCAGCTCAGCAGGGCCTCAAAAGCTGGGCGCGCGGCCTGGGCGTTGGCGTGGTTGGCAATGGCCACGAGGCAATAGCGCTTGCCGCTGGCCGCGTGCACATAACCGGCCAGCGCCGCGACATCGCGCAGACTGCCGGTCTTCAGATGGGCGCCGCCCTCCAGCGTGGCGTGGCTGCGTTTGAGCGTGCCGTCGACGCCGCTGATCGACAGCGAGGCCATCAGTTCCGGCATCAGCGGCGAGCGGTAGGCGCTTTGCAGCAGGCGGGCCAGGGCCTGGGCGCTGATGCGCTCGCTGCGCGACAGGCCCGCGCCGTTGTCGAGCACGGGCGCGTCGTCGCTGCCGATGCGCTCCTGCCACCAGCGCCGCAGCACCTCGCGCGAGGCGGCGCGGCTGGCGCCGGCGACCGTGCTGTTGCCGGCGCCGCGTTCGGGCAGGCTGAGCGTCAGAAACACCTGTTGCGCCATCACGTTATTGCTGTATTTGTTGATGTCGCGGATCACTTCGGCCAGTGGCGCCGAGTTGATCTCGAAGGCCGGCTCCAGTGCGGTCTTCTGGCCCGTCGTGCCGGGTTCGCTCAGGCGTCCCGCGCGCACTGAACCGGTCAACTGGCCGCCCATCTCGCGCCACAGCGCAGCCACGGCGCGCCGGTTATAGCTTGACGGATCGGCATAGGCGAGCGGCCAGACCTTCTCGCCGCACGCGATCGGATAACTGCCGCCGAAGCGGATCTGCGCCGGATCGGAGAAGTCGGCTTTCAGCGCAGCGCGGTAGTCGCCGCAGGCGCCGGCTTCGGTGCCGGAAAGCGGCACGCTCTTCTGCATCTGAACGCCAAGCAGCGGCGGCTCGAATTGAACGGTGGCGCTGCGGGTTGCGCGATCGGGCACAAAGGTCATGAGAACCGATTTGAAATTGATCAGCAACGCATCCGGCGCCGCGTTGTAGGGGCGCAGCGGCTCACCGTCAAAGCTGGCAGGGTCGGATTCGATCGGCTCGAACGCGCTGTTGTCGAGCACGATATCGCCCTCGATGTTGCCGATGCCCAGGCCCTGCACGCGACGCAGCAGCAGCCACAACCGTTCGAGCACCAGTTTCGGGTCGCCCTGGCCCTTGATGAACAGATTGCCGCGCAGCGTGCCCTGGCGCACGCTGCCGTCCAGGTAGACCGGTGTGCGCCAGACGTAGGCCGGGCCGAGCAGGTCGAGCGCCGCATACGTTGTCACCAGTTTCATCACGGAAGCCGGATTGACCGGCACCTGCGCGCGGTGGCTCAGGCGCGCTGGCGCCTTGCCCTCGGCGTCGACCACCAGCAGCGTGACCGATTCGAGCGGCACCTTGGCGCGCGCCAGCGCCGCTGCGACTTCGGGCGGCACGCCCTGGGCCAGCGCCAGGGCGCCGATGGTGCTGGCGACGAGGCCGGTCATGAGACGATGCAAGAACATGGGCCGATTATCCCGCCCTTGATTCCTGCTGTTGATGGCGCCACGGATAATGGGGGCATGGCGACCACCGCACCCCTCACATTCAGCAGCCTTTCGCCGCGCGTCGTTGGCCGCGCCGCGGCCGTTGTCACCGTGCTGGTCTGGACCTCCTTCATCCTGATTGCCCGCGCTTCGTCGGACCCGGCGCGTGGCGGCTCCTTGACGCCCTTCGATATCGCCTTTTGCCGCATGGTCGGCGCCGGCCTGTTTCTGCTGCCGTGGGGCGCCTGGCTGGTGCGGCGCGACCGCGCGCTCGGCCTGGGACATGCATCCCTGTTCGGGCTGTCGCCCTTGCCGCTGCGCGTGACCGTGAGCGCCGGACTGTTCGGCGGCCTGCTGTACGCGCTGATTGCTTACAGTGGTTTTGTCTTCGCACCGGCGGCCCACGCTTCGGTCTTGATGCCGGGCAGCCTGCCGCTGTGGACCACGTTGCTCGCGCTGTTCCTGCTCGGTGAGCGCATCACGCCGGCGCGCGCGCTTGGCCTGGCCCTGATCGTGGCCGGCGATCTGGTCGTCGGCGGTGCCAGCCTGCTGCGCGCCTTCGATGGCGGTTCAGTCTGGAAGGGCGACCTGCTGTTCATGATGGCAGCCATGTGCTGGTCCATGTACAGCGTGCTGGCGCGGCGCTATGCGCTCGACGCCGTGCGGGCGACGATTGCCGTCACCGCCTTTGCCTGTTTCAGCTTCGTGCCGCTCTACGCCGTGCTGCTGCTCACGCATGTCGCGCCGGGCCATGTGTTCACGGCGCCGCTGCCGGAAGTCGCGTTCCAGACGCTGTACCAGGGTTTCGGTTCGGTCGTGGTTTCGGGCATTTCCTTCACCCGGATGATCGAGTACTTCGGGCCGGTGCGCTCGACCATGATCACGGCACTGGTGCCCGGGCTCTCTGCATTGGGCGCTGTGCTGTTGCTCGGCGAACCGCTGTACTGGAACCTGGCGGCTGGTCTGGCGCTGGTGACGCTGGGCATCCTGTTTGGCGTGCGTGCGGTGGTGCGGCGATGAAACTGCTCGCGTTTGACACCAGCACCGAGATCATGTCGGTGGCCGTGCAGTGTGGCGCACCGGACGCGCTGCGGCAGCACAACGGCCCTGGCGGCGCGCAGACCTCGACCCAATTGATCCCCGCCATCGAACGTTTAATGCGCGAAGCCGGGCTCGCTTACGCCGAGCTTGATGCCATCGTCTTTGGCCGCGGTCCTGGTTCCTTCACCGGCCTTCGCACGGCATGTTCGGTGGCGCAGGGGCTGGCCTTCGGCGCCGACGTCAAGGTGTTGCCGATCGACACGTTGCTGTGCGTGGCCGAAGTTGCGCGCCTTCAATTCGCGCCGCAGCGGGAACACTGGCAGGTGCTGGCCTTGCTCGACGCCCGCATGGACGAGTTGTACGCCGCCGGCTACGCGTTCGAGCGCGGCACCTGGCGCCAGACCCGCGACCATTGTCTGCTGCGGCCCGAAGAGGCGCATGCCGAGCAGATCGATGCGCTGGCCGGCAATGTCTTCGCCACCTATGGCGCGCGACTGCCGATCAGCGCCGTGCCGCGCCTCGAGGCGCGCCCCGAGGCGGCCGCGCTGCTGCGCCTGGCGCCGGCCCTGCTGGCCGCCGGTGCCGCGCTGCCGGCCGATCAGGCGCTGCCGCTGTACATCCGGGACCAGGTGGCGCAGACCACGCTGCAGCGCGCGGCGCAGAAGGCGGCGCTGTGAGTGCCGTTCTGAAACCGGTCGAAGTGCGGTTCGAACCCGTGACCGCCGCCGACCTCGATGCCGTGCTGCAGGTTGAGCTGCGGACCTACGCCCATCCTTGGCTGCGGGCCAATTTTTTCGATGCACTGCAGAGCGGCTATCAGGTCCAGATGCTGCTGGCGCAGGACACCTTGCTTGGCTATTTCGTCGCCATGAGAGGCGTGGACGAAGTCCATCTGCTCAACATCACGGTCGCGCCCGAATACCAGCGCCAAGGCTGGGCACGCGTCATGCTCGATGCGCTCGCGCTGTGGGCCCGGGGGCAGGGCGCGGACTGGCTCTGGCTCGAAGTGCGCACAGGCAATCTGCGCGCGATCGAGGTCTATCAGGCGCAGGGCTTTGCCCGGGTTGGCGTGCGCAAGGCCTACTATCCTGCCGGCAACGGCCTGCGCGAAGACGCGCTGGTCATGAGCCGGCACCTGTGAGTCGGTGAGAATGGCGCCATGAACCTGGATCTTGATCGCCGCCAGCGCGCCATATTGGACGAGATGGGCGTGCACGTCTGGTGGCCCGAAACGCCGCCGGCCGCAATGGCCAGTGCGATGCCGGCACCAAAGTCCGTCGCCAGGGCCGCGCCCGAACCGGGTCCTGCGCCGGCGCCGGTGGCGGCCACGGCGGTCGAACGGGTCTCCAGTCTGGACTGGGCAACGCTGGCGCAAACCGTTGCCGCTTGCACGGCTTGCGGCCTGTCCGCGGGCCGGCGCTCCGCTGTATTCGCTGCCGCGCTGGCGCCGCACTCGGCGCACTGGATGGTGGTCGGCGAACCGCCCGACGACAACGAGGAGCGGCTCGGCCTGCCTTTTGCCGGTCAGGCCGGGCAGTTGCTCGACAACATGCTCAAGGCGGTCGGTGTGCGCCGCGGCGGTCATGATGGCGCTGCCGCCGAGGCGGCGGGCGCCGCCTACGTCAGCAACTGCGTCAAGTGCCGTCCGGCGCTGGCGCGCAACCCCGAGCCGCAGGAACTCGCGGCGTGTGAAAACTACCTGCAGCGCGAAGTCGCGCTGGTGCGACCGAAAGTGATTCTGGCCCTGGGCCGCTTTGCTGCGCAGACGCTGTTGCAGGGCAGTCTGCCCGATGTCGCAGGCACGCCGCTGGGCAAGCTGCGCGGCAGGATCTACCGCTACCAGGGCATTCCCGTCATCGTCAGCTACCACCCGGCCTACCTGCTGCGCACGCCGCAGGACAAGGCGCGCGCCTGGGCTGATCTGTGCCTGGCGATGTCGGCGCTGGCCGCGTAGCCGGCCTTCTTTCCCCCGATCTTTTTTGCAAGGTATGGATCCCGGATCAAGTCCGGGATGACAGGCTCTGTTCTCCGTTGCAGCGACCATTTGTCATTGCGGGCTTATATGGATGCCTCCCGGATAGCAAGAAGAATTTGTGTTGTTCTGTAAAAGAATCGGCTGCTTACTTATATCCGGCCTTGATTTCGTGGTCTGCCTGGTTGCCCAGACTCGCCCGATGGCCCTG
>CAIKMZ010000081.1 GCA_903828665.1 uncultured beta proteobacterium | reverse complement strand
GATCAGATTCGTTGTAACAGTTACTCGTGCGAGAGTGACTGATCTGCACAACGAATTCCCAAGTAACAAATATCGCACAGTTTTCGACCCTGGTTTACGGTATTTATTCGTCATTTTTTCCTCCAAACGGACCCTTCAGAACCTTGCCATTGGCCATCGCGTTGAGCAAAGAAATCTCAGCCCGGAGCGCTTCATTGACCGACGCCATATCGGCAAACTCCTTGATCTGCTGATCCACCAACGCCCTCAATTGCCGATTTTTTTCCCGCTCCCGCTGCAACAAATCGTGCTTCTCGTCGCGCTGCGCCCGTGTCGATTTGTTGGTCAGCGTGCGAACCTGCTCCGCGAAGTCGGGGTAGCGGTTGTGGATCAGGGCAGACGTCACCTTGGCCTCTTCGGCGACACCCTTGATGCTGACCTTCCTCCCCGCCCGCTGCAGCCGATGAAGCGCCAGCTGAAGTTCCTTTAGCGTCCGTTCCCGATCCCGCTGCCGCGGTGGCTTGGCCTGGGCTGCTACCGGCTCGGCGTTACTTGGCTGCTGCGCTTGCATTCGGCACCTCCTCGGTCAACTCAACACACATATCATTCAGCACCCACGCGGCCTCATCCAGATCGCGCTGAACGCGTTTGACCGCTCCAGGACCAAGTTTTTGCGCTTCGTCCAGCAGTTCCTTCTGGTGCTTGTAGGTTTCCTGCCAGAAGGGTTTGAAATGGCCGTCAATGAGGCCGTTATGGCATCTCCCGCAACGCCCCTTCTCGTAGATGCCCGAGCCGCCACAGCCCTCGTCTTGCGCCAGGCACCAGCTATGACCGGTTGATCGGATAGTGATCCGGTCGGCCGTTTCCTCGATCATCGCGGCACGGTTGGGGAAGTCGTGCGCGCGCAGCGCCATGATCTTCTTACCAGCGCCCCCGGCCAATAGTTCGCCCCCATTCGTCCAGCCGGCGATGGTCTTGATCTTGTGCAGGCGCACCTCCTTCAGAATCTCGTCGTAGAGCGCGACGTCCTGATTCGGGTTGGCGGCGTACAGCTGGCTCATGTTGATGCTCGAGTGCTTGAACTGCTCCTTGAGGAACAGCAGGCCACCCAAGCGGTGGCGACAGAAGGTGTAGGCATAGAGGCGGCGCATCTGGTGGGCGGCCAGAGCCCATTGCACCCCGGCCGCCGTGGCGAAGGCGCGCAGGCAGTCCCCCCATGCCGTGCCCGGCACCGGCACGACGCCATTACCGCCATTGCCGAGGAACAGCTTGTCGCGATTGGCGCGGGCGGCGGCGATCTGCCGCAGACGCTTGGGGGTCTTTTCTTCCTGATCGAGCTCCCATTCGGCCAGTTGCGCGGCTAATTTCGCCCGATGCGGCTCCGACCAGCGTTCCAGTACCCGCAGGATCTCGAGCCCGATGGCCGGTATCAGGAATTCGACCAGACCCTTCTTCGTCTTGTGCTCCACCGACTTGAGCCAGTGGAAGGTGTAGCCGTTCTTGACCTCGGTGCGCCCAGCACCGACCTCGATGCTCGACAGTTCCGAGCTTCGCATGCCGGTGAGAACCCCAAGAAGGTAGAAGCAGGCGCTGCGGATCGCCGTAACTTGCGGATCCCTCCATGCGGATCGCAAGCCCGCATCGCGTTCGTCCAACACGGTCTGGGCGGTCTTGAGGATGGCCTCGGCATGGAGGAATAGCGCCTGCGCCACCGCCGGTGGGATCAGCGGCGTCTTGCCGTCGCGCCTGGCGTCCTTGTATCCCATGCCGGTACATCCCGCCACTTCTAAGGCCGAGGACTCTGGCCATGGATGGAATCGTAGCCCCTGCGGGTGCTGGTCGCGAAAGGCGTAAAGCTTTTCCAGAACGGAGAATCTAATGGCCAGCGTCCTGGAGGCATTGCCACGAGCTTTTTGAACATGGACGTAGTGGGCGATGTGAATCGGATGCACCTCGCCCAGCGAGGCGATGCTGGAGGCCTCCAAGAAGCGGCAGAAAGTGGCCAGATTGTTCAGTAGTTTGCGCAGCCCAACCACGCCGGGCCGGATGCTGCCTTCCATGCCGACCCGCCAGTAGCGCAACACCACCGCCTTGCACACCTCGCGGTAGGGCTCGGGGATGCACGCCCAGTCCAGGCGCTTCTGGTTTTCCTTGGTGTTCGGCGTGGTGATGAAGGGCCACAACTCCCACACCAAGTTGCCATAGCGGGAGAGCACCCGCTCCCTGTCCCCGTCCATAACGGCGCTGATGACGATGTTGTTGCGCGTCAGTTCATCGAGCCCCGCGACGCTCAGCGGTTGATCGACCAGCAGCCCGTAGGCCTGGGCGAACTTGCGCTCGGTGGCGCGCTCGGGCCGCGACTTATTCTGGGCGAGTTGCTTGACGGTCTTAGCCATTGTCAGTTCCTGTCGCTAACGGCTCGATCACGTAGGACTTCCAGAAGCGGTGCGGATCGGTGCGGGCACGCTCCTTGGCCGCCAGCACCATCGCGTTGTCGAACTTGTCGAGGGTGAAGGCATCGATCAGGCGCATGGTGTTATGGAACTGCTCGCGCCAGTCGTTGGTCCGGGCATGGTCCTTCTCACGTTCCAGGAACCAATAGAAACTGAACAGGCGGTGCAGGTCCTCGGGCGAGCCGACGATCGCGTAGGAGCGGCAGGAGAAGCAGGCAAAGAAGTCGTCGCAGGGCGTACCATCCTTGGGAGCCCTGTCGCCGTTGTATGCGTCCTTGCAGTGGCCCACGGGCGTCCTGTCGCTCTGGACGATGGGGATCACCTTGCCCTGCGCGTCGCCCTGCTCGCCGTTGCGGTAAATGTCCGACAGCGCCTCGCCAACGAAGGTGGCGTTCTCGCGCATCTCTTTGGTGCAGGCGAGGTAGTGGTTGTCGGCGACCTGCGGCGTGTGGCCCATGAGTGCCGCCGTGACGATCAGGTCTCCCCCGGAGAGTGACCACAGGCGCATCTCCATGGTCTTGCGCAGGCGTGAGGTAGTGACCCGCAGGGGCTCGCCATCGTCGGCCTTGATATGGTGGCGGGCGATCAGGGACTGGATGCCACTACGCAGGGTATTTGATTTGAGTCGAGTAAGTTCTCGGTTTGCTACGCTCTTACCCTCTGAGACATACAACCACACGAAATCCCTGAGATCATCGAGAGCGGCATCGGCCAGCGGCTGGGTCATCGCCAGTACTTTGCGCACCAGCGCCACGCCGTCCATCGCGACCGGCAGAGGGCGATTGGAGAAACGCAGACTCTTGTGGATTGTGGCATTGCCCCGCCGCTTGAAGAGTTCAAGCAGCATCATGCTGGGCATGAAGGGGTGGGGCTTCAGGCAGTTCCGCGACATCTCAAGAAGCGGAGTGGTGTTCGCTCCCGTGCGGTAGGCCAGTGCCAACAGATGCACCACCAGCGCCTCCGAGGCGGTGCCGTTGAAGCGTTCCTTGTGGATGGCGATCAGGTCATCCCGGATCGCCTCGGCCAGCCGGATGCGCTCGTCGGTGGAAAGCGGCGTTGCCCCTTTGAAGCAGGAGTTGCTACCAGGGAACGGATTGGCGGGAAACAGGTCCTTGCCGCCGTTCACGACCTTGCGCTGTTGCAGGCCGACGAGGACGGCTTTGGTGTGCGTGTAAAAATTCTTTTGCGTGCCGTAGGCATATTCCCCATGCCCCTTGAGCCAGTCGATGTAGACCGACACGTGATTTTTCGTCAGCATACAGGGCTGGCAGGGCACACCGGCGGCGATCAGGAAGTCAAAGAAGTACGTCAAGCCGTCGCTCCAATACGCCTTCACCGTGGCCGGCGTGACGCCGCCGCCCGTCAGAAACGTCCGCAACTGCGCGACGCACACCCACACCCAGTCGTCGATGCCGTGCCCGAGGTAGGGGCTGAGGTCAAGCGCGCGGCAACCTGTCGCGTTCCCCTTGACCGGCACGGTGACGACGGCACCGCCGTCATCCTCCGAGATCGGGGTGGTCGAGACTTGGATGGGCGTTTCCCCCTCGAAGGACTTGCGCGTTTTCATGAGTGCTGAATCTCCTTAACTGCAAAAACCATATCCATTTCGTCCTCATGCGCCAACACCAGGTGTCCCTCCAACGAGTTAATCAGGTGCAGGTAGATGGCGGTGGTGGTGACATCGCTATGGCCCATCCGATCCCGCACGTACAGGAGTGGTTCGCCCTCGAAAGTCTTGCTCTTTCTCAGGCTCCAGAGCAAGTAGGTGGCATAGGTGTGGCGCAACATATGAGCGGTAACGTGGAACCCGACCCGCTTCGAGAGCGCGGCGAAGATCGCGGTCATCGCGTCCTTGCTGTAGGGTGCACCGTTCTCGGTTAGGAACAGGGTCGGGAATTTGTCGCCCTTGGGGTTGTTGCGCTCGCGCTTCTGCCTGTGCCGCACGCTGTAGGCCCACAGGTCTTCCATAAGCCCGCAGGGCATGTCAATATCACGGGGTTTGCTGTTCTTGAGCTCTATGTTGGCCGGGTCAAGATTCATGCGAATCTTCTGGCCGGGATTCAAGTCCTTGCGGCGACTCGGGTCGAATACGTACTTTTGCGGCCAGGTGCGGCACTCGATCTGGCGCAGGCCGGTACGCACCATCAGTTCGAACATCAGCCGGTGGGTGAGGTTGGGTAGCGCGTCGTAGCAGATCGGTATCTGCTCATTGGTCAGAATTTTGATGGCACGGGCCTTCTGCTGCAGCAGGATTTCTGGCGACTGGACTTTCCCGCCCGTGGCATCGACGTGGGCAAGGAATCCGGGCTGGCGGCTGGTCTGGACGGTGACGCGATCAAAGGGAACGTGGTCGATATGCCCCTTGCGCACAGCCCATTCATAAAAGCGGGCCACGACGCGAAGGCGGTTGTTGATGGTGCTGTTCTCAAGTCCAACCGTGCCCTTCGACCAATCCCGGTAGGCTTCAATGGCTCCGGGCATCCCCGGCGCGGCGGGGTTCTTCCAGTCGAGCTTTTTCGTATAGACGTAGGCGAAGAAGTCGTAGAGTGCCCGGCCATAGACATCCCATGTCTTTGGGCTGCTAACCCTTGCGCCCTTTGCGATCACATCCCAAAGGAAGGACTGCGCGGGCTGCATGGCATCCCCGCCTTCGTTGACCAGAAGTGGAAACCCTTTGTAGCAGCGACCCTGGACCACCAGTTTGTCTGTGGCGAGAACGTACCTCATAGGACCTCTCTGAGCCACGCCACGGCCTGTTTAAAATCGAGGCAACGCAGATGCATCACCAGATCGATTGCGCCGCCCCCGCCGCGTTTGGCACGGGTGTCATAAAACTTCGGGCCGGTGCTGAGAAGTTCGAACTCACGTCCACCCGCCCGCAGGTGCCAGCGGCGGGTGTGACTGTTACCTATCGGGGTAAAGGACGGGTCAGCCTTGACGTAATCGCTGATTTTGGGAAGGACATCTTCGCAGTCCATGGAGCGGTACCGCTCCAGCTCCGCAGAATCGACCCTTCCTGTCTTCGGTATAGCCATAATTTTTCCCCTCGCGCTCCCCTGGAAACCCAACCCCGCTACTCGTTTGTATTCACAAACTTGCTACTCGACTGCAAAACCACCGCCACATCAACTGTCATACCATGCCTCATGGGTTCTTTCTAGTAATACCATGAACTACTCTGATCATGAGTGATCACCAATTCGGCTTCGACACCCTGAGCCTGCACGCCGGGCAGATCCCGGACGCCGCCACCGGCAGCCGCGCCGTGCCGATCTACCAGACCTCGGCCTATGTCTTCGACAGCCCCGAGCACGCTGCCAGCCTGTTCAACCTGCAGACCTTTGGCAACGTCTACTCGCGCCTGTCGAATCCGACGGTCGCCGTGTTCGAGGAGCGCATCGCCGCGCTCGAAGTCGGGCGTGCCGCCGTGGCCACGGCCAGCGGCATGGCGGCGCAGATGATTGCGCTGCTCAACATCGTCGAGGCCGGTGACGAGATCGTCGCGGCGCGCACCTTGTACGGCGGCACGCACACGCAGCTCGACGTCAACTTTCGCAAGCTCGGCATCAACACGGTGTTTGTCGATTCCGACGAGCCGGAAAACTTCGCGCGCGCCATCACACCCAAGACCAAGGCGCTGTACGCCGAGACGCTCGGCAATCCCTCGCTCAATGTGCTCGACATCGAACGCGTCGCGAATATTGCCAACGCTGCCGGTCTGCCGCTGTTTGTCGACAACACCTTTGCCTCGCCTTATCTGTGCCGGCCCTTTGAATACGGTGCTGCCATCGTCGTGCACTCGGCCACCAAGTTCCTCGGCGGCCACGGCACCACCATGGGCGGCGTAATCGTCGAGTCGGGCAAGTTCCCTTGGGGCAATGGCAACTTCCCCGGCATGACCGAGCCCTCACGCGGCTACCACGGCGTGCGCTTCTTCGAGACCTTTGGCGACTTCGGCTTCACCGCCAAATGCCGCATGGAGGGCTTGCGCACCTTTGGCCCGGCGCTCTCGCCGTTCAACGCTTTTCTGCTGCTGCAGGGCGTCGAAACCCTGTCGCTGCGCATGGACCGGCATTGCGCCAATGCGTTGGCGGTGGCGAAGTATCTGGAGGCACATCCCAGTGTGGCCTGGGTCAATTACCCAGGTCTGGCGTCGAGCAAGTACCACGCGCTGGCGCAGAAGTACCTGGCGCGCGGCGCTGGTGCCGTGCTCTCGTTCGGCATCAAGGGCGGCGCGGCGGCCGGGCAGAAGTTCATCGACAGCGTGCAGTTTCTCTCGCATGTGGCCAACATCGGCGACGCCAAGACGCTGGTGATTCACCCGGCCTCCACCACGCACCGCCAGATGGACGAAGCCCAGCAGATTGCCGCTGGCGTGCCGCCTGATTTGATCCGGCTTTCGGTCGGACTTGAGACGCTTGATGACATCCTGTGGGACATCGCGCAGAGCCTGGCGAAGGCCACGTCATAGCGCCGGTCGTCGCAGGCAGGAAATTCTTCGCCATCGCCCGGAAAGCCGCGTTTTCTCTTTTCCGGCCCGGCTTCTATCATTGGACTTTCCTTGAACCAAAAAGATGGCACTGCATGATGCGAGAACCAGCGGCGACAACGGCAAAAATGATGATGATGTTGCGCGACAAGCCGCGCCACTTCGGATGAAGCACGCCAACGTGGTCGATGTGCTGGTCATCGGCGGCGGCAACGCGGCGCTGTGCGCGGCGCTGATGGCGCGCGAGGCGGGCGCCTCCGTGCTGTTGCTCGAAGCATCGCCGCGCGCCTGGCGTGGCGGCAACTCGCAGCACACGCGCAACCTGCGCTGCATGCACGATGCGCCGCAGGACGTGCTGATCGATGCCTACCCGGAAGAAGAATACTGGCAGGACCTGCTCAAGGTCACCGGCGGCATCACCAACGAGGAACTGGCACGCCTGACCATCCGCGCCTCGTCGATTTGCCGCGACTGGATGCGCAGCCATGGCGTGCACTTCCAGCCGCCGCTGTCGGGCGCGCTGCACGTGGCGCGCACCAATGCCTTTTTCATGGGTGGCGGCAAGGCCCTGGTCAACGCGTATTTCCGCAGCGCCGAAAAGCTCGGCGTGCAGGTGCGCTACGAGACGCCGGTGACCTCGGTGGAGCTCGACGGCGATCGCTTTGTCGCCGCGCATACCGCCAGCGGTGAACGCATCGCGGCCAGGAGCTGTGTGCTGGCCGCGGGCGGCTTCGAGTCGAACATCGAGTGGCTGCGCCAAGCCTGGGGCCAGAACGAGCGCGGCGAATGGCCGGCTGACAACTTCCTGATCCGCGGCACGCGCTTCAACATGGGCGTGCTGCTCAAGCACATGATCGATGCCGGCGCCGACGCCATTGGCGACCCGACCCAGGCGCACATGGTGGCGATCGACGCGCGCGCGCCGCTTTTTGATGGCGGCATCTGCACCCGCATCGACTGCGTCTCGCTCGGCGTCGTGGTGAACCGCGACGGTGTGCGCTTCTACGACGAGGGCGAGGACTTCTGGCCCAAGCGCTATGCGATCTGGGGTCGCCTGGTGGCGCAGCAGCCGGGCCAGGTCGGCTATTCGATCATCGACCAGAAGGCCGTCGGGCGCTTCATGCCGCCGGTCTTTCCCGGCACCAGCGCCGACACGCTCGACGAACTCGCGCGCAAGCTCGGCCTGCCCGAGGCAGCTTTCATCAAGACCGTGCACGACTACAACGCCGCCTGCCGCCCTGGAACGTTCGACCATACCGCGCTTGATGACTGCGCCACCGCCGGCCTGACGCCGGCCAAGACGCACTGGGCGCGACCGATCGACCATGCGCCCTTCTATGGCTACCCGCTCAAGCCCGGTGTCACTTTCACCTACCTCGGGCTGAAGGTCGATGCGCAGGCGGCCGTGCACTTTGGCGGCCGGCCCAGCCCCAACCTTTTTGTCGCCGGCGAGATGATGGCCGGCAATGTGCTCGGCAAGGGCTACACGGCCGGCGTCGGCATGTCCATCGGCACCGCCTTCGGGCGCATCGCCGGCACGCAGGCGGCCGCGGCCGCGCGCAGGAGCGACCATGCAGCAGCTTGAAGCCTTGCGTCGCGAGGCCGTCGCGCTGGCCGCTGGCACGCAGCCGGTGATCCCGATCCTGAGCGCCAACGAGGCCGAGGTCAGCCGCCAGATGCAGATCTGCAACGCCTGCCGCTACTGCGAAGGCTTTTGCGCCGTGTTCCCGGCCATGACGCGCCGGCTCGAATTCGGCAAGGCCGACGTCCATTACCTGGCCAACCTGTGCCACAACTGCGGCGCCTGCCTGCACGCCTGCCAGTACGCGCCGCCGCATGAGTTCGCCGTCAACGTGCCGCAAGCCATGGCGAAAGTGCGCTTGGACACCTACACCGATTACGCCTGGCCACCGGCGCTGGGTGCGCTCTACAAACGCAACGGTCTGACGCTGGCGCTGGCCACGGCATTCGCGTTGGTGTTGTTCCTGCTGCTCGCGCTGCTGGCGCGCGGCACGCTGCTGCCGGGACCGCAGCAGGGCAATTTCTACGCCGTCTTCGGTCACAACCTGCTTGGCCTGATGTTCGGCGGCGTATTCGCGCTGGCCGTGCTGGCGCTGGGCCTCGGCGTGGCGCGTTTCTGGGGTGACGTATCGCCCGCAACAGAAGCTGGCGATGCGCCGACGCCGGGCCTGCGCCGGGCCGCCGGCGCGGAGACGCTCAGCGATGTTCTGACCCTCAACTACCTCGGTGGCGGCCATGGCCAGGGATGCAACAACGCCGACGATGCCTTCACGCTGTGGCGCCGGCGTTTCCACCATTTCACGTTCTATGGCTTTAGCCTGTGCTTTGCCGCCACCGGCGTGGCGACGCTCTACCACTACCTGCTCGACCGCCACGCGCCGTATGCGCTGAACAGCCTGCCGGTGCTGCTGGGCACGGTGGGGGGCATCGGCCTGCTGATCGGACCGATTGGTTTGTTGTGGCTGAACCTGCGGCGCGACCCGGCCCATGGCGACTTGGCGCAGCGCCCGATGGACCGGGGCTTTATCGCCTTGCTGCTGCTGGTGAGCGGCAGCGGCCTGGCGCTGCTGCTTTGGCGCGACAGCGGCGCGATGGCGTTGCTGCTGGCCCTGCACCTGGGCGTGGTGATGGCGCTGTTCATCACGCTGCCCTACGGCAAGTTCGCGCACGGCATTTTCAGAGCGGCGGCGCTGCTGAAGAACGCGATCGAGAAACGACAACCCAACACCCTGGCCGTTGCGGGCGATTGATGCGTGCGTGTCAACAGTGTCAGATCACAATCGAAGCAAAGATATTGCCACGATGGCGATCGGTCTTCTGACCCTAAGCCGCTGCCCGCGGCATCACATCGAAGAAACGGATTGAATTGCGGCCGGATTCCTTGGCCGCGTACATGGCGTCGTCGGCCTGCTTGATGATCTCGTTCTGGCTGACGGAGTCGGCATTGAACAAGGTGACGCCGATGCTGGCCGAGCAAAGGTGCTCGATCACGGGTGTCGCGTTCGTGGCGCCCGGCGGCTTGAGCTGGTAGGGCCCGGCCAGCGCGGTGCGAATTTTCTCCGCAACGCTTAGCGCCTGGAGCCGCGCCCGCGCCCGGTCCGCATGGAGACTGCTGAGCACCACCACGAATTCGTCGCCGCCCAGGCGTGACACGGTATCGATCTCGCGCACGCTGGCGCAAAGCCGCTGTGCGACTTCAATCAACAGAAGATCACCGACGGCATGCCCGTGCGCGTCGTTGAGCGGCTTGAAGTGGTCGAGGTCGAGCAACATCACCGCGCCGTACATGCCGCTGCGCTTGCTGGTCGCGATCGCGAGGTCAAGGCGTTCCGTCAGCATGCGGCGATTCGGCAACTGCGTCAGGACGTCGTAGTAGACGAGGTTGTGGATCCGCTCCTCGGCGTACTTGCGCTGCTCCACTTCCTGGGCCAGCGCTTCCTGGCTCTTCTGTTCGGCGAGCAGGACGTAAAGAACCGTGCACACCACCAGGATGGCGATGTTGAGCAAATAGAACTGGCTGATCCGCGCGTTCGTGTCAAACATGGAAGTCGACCCTGATTGCGTGACGTAAGCCATCTTGATCAAGCTGGAAGCGAGCGATACGGCCAGCGCCAGCGCCAGAATCCGGAACGTGATCGTGCGCCAGCGCCCGCCACGAAAACCAAGGCAGAAATAGATGGAACAGGCGTCGAACAGCAGTCCGGGCACGGTCACGGCAATATTGCGCAGCGAATAATCGGGCCAGACGAGCAGCAGGCAGAAGGTGGCGATCAGCGCGGCCGCGGCGATGGAAAATCCCCAGCGCCACGGCGGCACGCGCTCGGTTGCGGTGATGGTGCCGGCCGACGTGAACAGCCAGCCCACAATCACGGCGGTCTGGCCCAACATCGCCGAAACCACCAGCGGTACCAGTTCACGCATGCTGAGCAGCAGCACGCCCAAGGCCAACAGGGACGATCCGATGGCCCAGTACCGGATCGGCCGGTAGGTGCGGTTGATGGCCCATGCGTAGGCCAGCAGTGCTGCCCGACAGACGAGGATGAGGGTGCAAACCAGCAGCAACGTCCGGATGTCGATGATCAATTGGTTCATGGAATATCGGGTCTCGAACGAAGAATATCAGCATTCTGGTTGACGGCTGCGGCCCGAAACCGGCATCTCGTGGTGTGTAGTTGCGAATCCTCTATCATTTGCGTGCCCGGCTTTGTCTGGCTTGAGTACCCTATGCCACCTACCGCGACCCCATCCCTTGTTGAATTTCGCAATCTGACTTTCGGCTACACCGAGCGCGTCGTGCTGCATGACGTTTCGCTGTGCATACCGCGCGGCAAGGTCACGGCCCTGATCGGCCCGATGGGCGGCGGCAAGACCACGACGCTGCGGCTGATGGGCGGCCAGAGCCGCGCCTGGTCCGGACAGATGCTGTTCGACGGCCAGGACATCGGCCCGATGGACCAGCAGCAGATCTATGCCGTGCGCCGGCGCATGGGCATGCTGTACCAGTTCGGCGCCCTGTTTGCAGACATGAGCGTGTTCGAGAACGTTGCCTTCCCGCTGCGCGAACATACCGATTTGCCCGACGCCCTGATCCGCGACATCGTGCTGATGAAGCTCAACGCGGTCGGCCTGCGCAATGCGCGCGAGCTCATGCCCAGCGAAGTCTCGGGCGGCATGGCCAAGCGCATCGGCATCGCGCGCGCGATCGCACTCGACCCGGAACTGGTGATGTACGACGAGCCGTTTTCGGGGCTCGATCCGATTTCGCTGCGCGTCGCCGCGAACCTGATCCGCGAGCTCAATGACTCCATGGGGCTGACCAGCATTTTTGTCTCGCACGAACTCAAGACAACCCTTGAGATCGCCGATCACGTGATCATTCTCGACAGCGGCAAGGTCGCCTTCGAGGGCACGGTGCAGGAGGTCCGCGCCAGCGAAGATCCGCTGGTGTTCCAGTATGTCAATGAACGGCCGGACGGCCCGGTGCACTTCCACTACCCGGCAGTCACGATCGAGCAGGATTTCGGTATCGCCATCCAGCCCGCGCCATGATCAAACTGTTTCAATTCGAGCCAGCCTTCGGCTTGCCCAATGCGAGCCCGTTCTGCATGAAGCTCGAAACCTATCTGCGCATGGCCGGCCTGCCGTTCGAGATTCCGACGCCCACGCTGCGCCATCTGCAGAACGCGCCCAAGGGCAAGATGCCCTACGTCGAAGACCAGGGCAGAATCGTCGCCGACAGCACGTTCATCATCGACTACCTGAAGACGACCTACGGCGACCCGCTTGATGGCTGGCTCGACGCCAGTCAGAAGGCGGTGGCGCTGGCGTTCCAGCGCCTGATCGAAGAGAACCTGTACTGGGCCGTGGTCTACACGCGCTGGGTCGAGCCGCAGGGCTGGGAACTGACCCGCGCCGGCTTCTTCAGCAAGCTGTCGCCGCCGTTGAAATGGGTGCTGCCGACGCTGGCCCGGCGCGGCATCATCCGCGAGCTGCACGGACAGGGAATGGGCCGGCACAGCCGCGAAGAGATCATGGCCATCGGCCGGCGCGACATCACCGCGCTGGCTGACTTTCTTTCAGACAAGCCCTGCTTCATGGGCGAGCAGCCGAGCGCGCTCGATGCCAGCGCCTATGCCTTCCTGGCCAACCTGCTCTGGGTGCCGGTCGAGTCCGAATTGAAGCGGCATGCGATGCAGTATCCGCAACTCGACGCCTATTGCCAGCGCATGCGCAGCCGCTACTACGCGTGAGCGCGCCGCGCGCAGCGCATCGGGTTCGAGTGCCATCAGGTCGCGGTCATCGGCCAGCACCTGGCCCGTAACCGGACGATTGAGCAGGTTGATGGTGCGCACCAGCGAACTCTTGCCCGCGCCGCTGCGGCCGATGACCCCGGAGATCTCGCCGCGCGACACGTTTAGGTCGATGCCACGCAGCGCCTCGACCGGGCCGCTCGGGCCCTGATAGGTTTGGAAAATGTTGTGCAGGTGAATCAAAACATGCCTTGAAAGATGGCGAAAAAGCGGGTTTGGTAGTCGGCTGCGCGCATCAGTTCCGTCGGGTGGGGTGCGGTGTATCTCTGCACCCGAAATTCGTGCGTGTGACGCGTGCGCTGCAGACCCCAGGCTCGCGCCGTGACGTTCAATACGCGTGCCAACTCACGCTGAATGGCGGGCGACCGGTCTATCGGGCTGATCATGGTTTTCCTCCCGGATGAATGCGCGTGCGACAGCAAGGCTTACTTCTTCAGGTAGATCTGGTCGAAGCTGCCGCCGTCGGCAAAGTGCTCCTTGTCGGCCTTGGTCCAGCCGCCGAAGGCCTGCTCGATCGTGAACAGGTTGAGCTTGGGCAGTTGCTTGACGTACTTGGCCTGGAACTTTTCCGATATCGGGCGGTAGAAGTTCTTGCCCGCGATGTCCTGGCCTTCGTCGCTGTACAGGTATTCCAGGTAGGCGGTGGCGACAGCGCGCGTGCCCTTGCGGTCCACGTTCTTGTCGACCACGCTTACCGGCGGCTCGGCCAGGATGCTGATCGAGGGATAGACGATGTCGACCTTGCTGCCGAATTCCTTTTCCAGCAGGTGCGCCTCGTTCTCCCAGGAGATGAAGACATCGCCCTGGCTGCGCTGGGCAAACGTGATCGAGGAGCCGCGCGCGCCGGTGTCGAGCACCGGCACGTTCTTGTACAGGGCTTGCACGAAGTCCTTCGCCTTGGCCTCGCTGCCGAACTTGCGCTTCGCGAATTCCCAGGCTGCGAGGTAGTTCCAGCGCGCGCCGCCCGAGGTCTTTGGGTTTGGTGTGATGACGCTCACGCCGGGCTTGATCAGATCGTCCCAGTCCTTGATGCCCTTCGGATTGCCCTGGCGCACCACCAGCACGATGGTCGAAGTGTAGGGCGCCGCGTTGTGCGGCAGGCGTTTCTGCCAGTCGGGCACGAGCCAGGCGCCGTTCTTGTTGAGCGCGTCCACATCGCCGGCCAGCGCCAGCGTCACGACGTCGGCGTCAAGACCATCGATGACCGAGCGCGCCTGCTTGCCGGAGCCGCCGTGCGACTGCTTGATGCTCACGTCCTGGCCCGTCTTGGCCTTCCAGTATTTGCTGAAAGCGGCGTTGAACTCGACGTAGAGTTCGCGCGTCGGGTCGTACGACACATTGAGCAGCGTGACGGCCGGCTGCGCTGCCGCGCCCACGGCGATGCCGGCCAGCAAGGTGCTGGCGGCGAGGTTGAAGACGGTTCGGCGTTTGATCATGTTCGGCTCGGAGAATCCACTGCGAAATTGCAATGGGGTGGATTCTGGGAGCGAACGGTTGAAACTGGAACTACCGAGTTTTCACTTCTTAATTACGAACACATCTATAGCGCTCGGTTGGCTTGTGACCACGGCAGTTGACTTCGACGGCAGTTCGCGCTTCGCCTGGGGCTATGCTTGGACCATGCACACCATCAGACCCGTTCACTTTTCTCCAGTCCCTGGCACAGCGCCCGTTGTTCAATCCGATCTCGACCCCATCGTGGGCGGTCGGGTTGAATTGCAGTTGCTCACCACGCTCAAGTGCAACCTAAAGTGCAGCTACTGTTCGCTGGGCGTGGGCGAGGTGTTGGGCTCGCAGGTGCACGTTGAGTACGACATCGAGCAGCTCAGCGCCTTCGTCGACAAGCATCTGCAGGGCAAGGAGGTCTACGTCACCTTCTACGGCGGCGAGCCCACGCTCAACAAGACCCTGATGATGGACGTGATGCACCGCTTTGCGCGCTTTCGTTTCCAGCTGCAGACCAATGCCACGCTGATCGATGATCTGGAACCCTGGGTGCTGGGTCGGCTCTCCAATGTTCTGGCGTCCATCGACGGCGGCGAGGCCATCACCGACGGCTACCGGGGACGCGGCATCTACCGCCAGGTCATCAAGAACCTCAAGGCGGTGCGTGAACAGATCGGCGGCTCGGTCACGGCGCGCGTCACCTGGAGCAACCCCGATACGTCGTTTGAGGAACTCGACAAGCTGGTGAGCGAGGATTCGCCCTTCGACTACCTGTACTGGCAGTTCGTGGCCGATGAAATGTATGCCGGCGACTCCATGGCCAAGCGTCGGGCCGTGCTGGTGCAGTTGATCGACAAGTTCTTCTCCCGCACCGATGTGCTCTACCCGCTCATTCCGCTCATGGGCATGGTGCGCAACAAGCTATTCCCCACGCGCGCGCAGGAACTGTACGCGGGCCGCGCTCAATGCCGCGTCTCCAGCCATCTGCTCAACGTCATGCCCAGCGGCGAAATCTTTCCCTGTCCCGACATGCTGTACGACCCCGTCATGAAGATGGGCGATATCAAGGCCAACTGGTTGAAGAAGAGCCCGCTGCAACAGAACGCGGCCATGCCGTGCGCGGCTTGCGAGGCCTATGCCTGGTGCCGCGGCAATTGCATGAAGAACATGCATGTCGGCTACGTCCTGCAGGATGCGCGCTACCGCGTCAATGTGGTCGAGCCGATTTGCGAACTGATCCGCTTCATGGGCCGCGAGATTGACAAGCACCAGCCCCAAGCCTGGTTCGAGCAGGCCACACTGCCGGTGCGCCGACAGGTCATGGAATGCGAAGTCTATGAGTACGTCGAGATCATGCCTTGAGGCATGCCGGTGGGTGAGCGCCAGCCTGATTGCGCGCGCCGTTACAGCATCAGTGAAGTCTGCTGCGGCCTTCCGTTCAGGTGCAACTCGCTGGTCGCTGCGGGCGTCTGCGCCAGCAGCTTGCCGCGCTTGAACACCTGCAGCCGCGTGGCGCGCAGGCGGATCGCTTCGATCGGATCGCGCGCCTGCAGCAGCACGAAGTCGGCAAAGCACCCGGCTTGCAGCCCGTAGCCTTGCAGCCCCAGGATGCGCGCCGGGCTCACGGTGACAGCATCAAAACACTGGCGCATCGCGCTCTGGCTCGTCATCTGCGCCACGTGCAGGCCCATGTGCGCGACTTCGAGCATGTCGGCGCTGCCCAGGCTGTACCAGGGGTCCATCACGCAGTCATGGCCGAAGGCGACGTTGATTCCCGCCGCCAGCAACTCGGGCACACGCGTCATGCCGCGGCGCTTCGGGTACGTGTCATGCCGGCCTTGCAGCGTGATGTTGATGAGCGGATTGGCCACCACCTGCAGTTGCGCCTCTGCCATGAGCGGCAGCAGCTTGCTCACGTAGTAGTTGTCCATGCTGTGCATGGAAGTCAGGTGCGAGCCGGTGACGCGCCCCGGCAGGCCCAGGCGCTGCGTCTCGAAGGCCAGCGTTTCGACGTGACGCGACAGCGGGTCGTCCGATTCGTCGCAGTGCATGTCGACCATCAGGCCGCGCTCGGCGGCGAGTTCGCACAGCAGCTTGACGCTCTGCGCGCCCTGCGCAGAGGTGCGCTCGAAGTGCGGAATGCCGCCGACCACATCGACGCCGAGATCGAGCGCGCGCTTGAGCTTGTCAATGCCCCGCGCAACGCGCAGCACGCCGTCCTGCGGGAAGGCCACCAGCTGCAAGTCGATGTAGGGCGCAACGCGCTTCTTCACTTCGAGCAGAGCTTCAACCGCCAGCAGCCGCGGGTCGCACACGTCCACATGCGAGCGAATCGCGAGCAGGCCCTTGGCCACGGCCCAGTCGCAGTAGGCCAGCGCGCGCGCCATCAGCGCCTCTTGCGTCAGCAGTGGTTTGAGCTCGCCCCACAGCGCAATGCCTTCGAGCAGCGTGCCGGACTCGTTCACACGCGGCAGGCCGTAGCTCAGCGTGGCGTCCATGTGAAAGTGCGCATCGACAAAGGGCGGGCTCAGCAGCAGGCCCTGCGCGTCGATGACCTGCTGCGCGGGGGCGTCCAGGCCGGCAGCGACCTCGACGATGCGCTCACCGCGCACGGCGACCGACATGCCTGTCCGGCCATCGGGCAGGCATGCGTTGCGCAGCAGCAGATCGAGCATTCGTCTCTCGCCTGGCGCAACGGACCCTTAGGCGCTCTTGCGATTCAACAAGGCGTGCAGCAGGATGGCGCCGAATGTGGCGGTACCGATGCCGCCGAGCGCAAAATCACCGAACTTGAGCGTGAAGTCGCCCGTGCCCAGCACCAGCGTGATGGCGGCCACCAGCAGGTTCTTGTTCTGCGAAAAGTCCACCTTGTTCTCCACCCAGATGCGCGCGCCGGCGATCGCAATCAGGCCGAACACCACGATGCTGACGCCGCCCATCACCGGCAGCGGCACGGCCTGGATGACCGCGCCGAACTTGGGGCTGAAACCGAGCACGATGGCCAGCAGGCCGGCCACCAGGAACATTGCCGTGGAGTAGATCTTGGTGGCTGCCATCACGCCGATGTTCTCGGCGTAGGTGGTGACACCGGTGCCGCCGGCACTCGCGCTGACCATGGTGGCGATGCCATCGCCGATGAAGGCACGGCCCATGTAGGCGTCCAGATTCCTGCCGGTCATGGCCGTGACGGCCTTGATGTGGCCCAGGTTCTCGGCGACCAGGATGATCGCCACCGGTGCGATCATCAGCATGGCCTTGGCGTCGAACACGGGAGCGGCAAAGCCGGGCATGCCGATCCAGGCAGCGTTCAGAACGCCGGACAGATCGAGTGCCTTGCCCAGGCCCATGCCGTTGGTCAATACCGCGTAGACCAGTGTGGCCACGATCAGGCCGACCAGGATGAGCAGGCGCTGCACCATGCCGCGCGTGAACACGGCGACCATCGCCACGCAGACAAAGGTGACGGCCTGCATCCAGCTGTCGAAGTTGCTGGCGGCCATGTTCTTGATCGGCACGCTGGCCAGGTTCAGGCCGATAACGGCCACCACCGCGCCGGTGACCACCGGGGGCATCAGCTTCTCGATCCAGCCGGTGCCGGCGATCTGCACCAGCGCACCGACCACGGTGTAGGCCGCGCCGCAGGCGATGATGCCGCCCAGCGCCACGCCGATGTTCGGGTTGAGCCCCTTGCCGGCATAGCCGGTGGCGGCGATCACCACGCCGATGAACGCAAAACTGGATCCCAGGTAGCTCGGCACGCGCCCACCGGTGATGAAAAAGAAGATCAGGGTGCCGATGCCGCTCATCAGGATGGCCAGATTCGGATCAAACCCCATCAGGATGGGCGCCAGCACGGTGGCGCCGAACATGGCGATCACGTGCTGCATGCCCATCACGGCCGTTTGCGGCCAGGGTAATCGCTCATCGGGGGCAATGACGCCGCCCTGCTGCAGGATGCTGGCGCTTTTTTCGGTCCAGTTAAATAGGGGCATGGTGTTTTCCAGTTCAAAAAGAGAGTGGATGCGAGGCGACCAGCCCGGCCACAACATCCGGCGCAGGTCAGCGTGATCTTAACGTCGTCAACCGGCAAGCCGGGAACCGTTTTTGTGCCGGTCGCGCCGGAGCCGTTTGCCATGCGGGTGCACGCTCCGCTACCATTGGGCACCGGCTGCCTGCGCAGTGCAGTCCCGTTTCAAATTTTCGTCTGGAGATGCCATGAGCGCTGTCCCACGTCCCGCCACCACCGACTTTGAAGCCCTGGATGCCTGCCACCAGCAGATTCTTGAACACCTGGGCTTGCTGGCGGCGCTGGCCGTGCAGGTCGAGACGGCGGGGGTGGACGCGCTGGCGCAGCAGCGGGCCGCCGTCATCGAAGCATTCTTTTCGGGCAGTTCGCGCCAGCATCATCTGGATGAAGAGAAACAGGTGTTCGCGCCTTTGCTCATCCGGGGTGATGCGGAGTTGGCGGCGCTGGTGCGCATGCTGCAGCAGGACCACGGCTGGATCGAGGAAAACTGGCTGGAGCTCGCGCCGCAACTGCGCGCCATCGCCCTGGGCAACACCTGGATCGAGAGTGCCGAATTCCAGCATAACGTGGAAGTGTTCCATGACCTGTGCCGCGGCCATATCGAACTCGAAGAAAAAATGATCTATCCGGAGGCCCGCACCATGCTGGCCCGCAGCGGCGCCCGCATGCCGCCTTGACCGTGAGCACAATGCGTTACAAAAAACGCATGTGCTCGCTGCCGCACGGGTTGCCCGGAACCCTACACTGGGATCGACTTTTCCATCAACCAATTCATGCAGGAAGTGATGCGCATGCACCGGTCTCGCGCCAGCTCCGCCCTACTCGCCACCGTGCTTGCGACGCTGACTGTCGCCGGCTGCAGCGTGTTGCGCCCGGACGCCGATCTCGCCGCGTTCAGCACACAGTTGACCGGCTTGAACGAGGTGCCACCCGTCGCCACGGCAGCGAGTGGCCGCCTGTATGCGGTGCTGAACAAGGAGACCCGTTTGCTGCGCTGGAAACTTGCGTTTTCAGGCCTGAGCGGACCGGCCACGGCCGGCGATTTTCACGGCCCGGCCCGCATTGGTGCCAACGCCAGCGTCGTCCTTGCCTTCAAGGGACCGGTCAAGAGCCCCCTGGAGGGCCAAGCCACATTGACCCCGGCACAGGCCGCAGACCTGCTGGCAGGGAAATGGTATGCCAACATCCACACCGCAGTCCACAGCACTGGCGAGATCCGGGGGCAGCTGATTCTGCGGGAGTAAGGTTCATGCACCGCGCACGCGGGTAACATTGGGTACCCATTGACATTCACAAGGCTCCGGGGCGTGATCGTCAATTTCCAACTGTTCTTGCGGGGGATCATGATGCGCTGCATCCGATGGTTTGTTTCCATGTTGCTGCTGCTGCCCGCACTCGCCTTCACGGCGAGCGCGCCAATTGTCCCTTTTCGTATCGGCGTGGCACCGCATTCGAGCGCGCGCGTCATCATCGAGATGTACCAGCCCTTGCGCCTGTACCTGGAGCAGGTTCTGCAGCGGCCGGTCGAAATTGTCACGGCGCCGGATTTCACCGAATTTGCCCGTCGCGCCATGGCGCAGAACTACGACCTTGCGATCACCACCGGGCATCAGGCGCGCTTGCTGCAGACCGATGCCCGCTACCTGCCGCTGCTGACCTACCAGGCCGATTTCAAGGCGGTCGCGCTGGTCGCGGCCGACAGCCGCTACCGCGAGCCGAAGGACTTGGCGGGCAGCACGGTGATCGGCCTGTCGGCCTCCTCGCTCGTGACTTTGTGGGGCCAGCACTGGCTGCTGCGCAACTCGGTTGTCAACGCCACCATGCGCTATGTCAGTGCCTCCGACAGCGTCGGCCAGTTGCTGCTCAAGGGTGAGGGCAGTGCCGGCTTCATGTCGCTGGCGAACTTCCAGAATCTGCCGCTCGCCGTGCGCCAACAAGTGCGCCTGCTCGCCGAGAGCCTGCCGATGGCCGGGCGCGTCTACCTGCTCAACGTCCGCCACGCCCGCGATCAGGATCGAATTCTTGCCGCCCTGTGGACCTTTGCCGAAACGCCGGAAGGCAAACAGTATTTCGCGCGCTACCAGCTCGGTGGCTATCGGGCGCTCGAGGCGCGTGAGTTGATCGCCCTCGAACCCTACGCCAACGAAGTCCGCCTGGTGCTCAAGCAAGGCAAATGATGCACTTCTGGCCCTGGCGTACCGTGCGCGGCAGGCTTGTGCTGGCGGCACTGCTGGTGGAATTTGTCATGCTGGCGATCCTGGTCGGCAACAGCCTGCGCCTGCTGCACGACGCCATGGGCGATCAGGCGCGCGAGCAGGCCGAGCAGATTGCGCCGGTGCTCTCGGCCGCGCTGGTGGCACCGCTGGCGCAGTATGACTACGCCACGGTGCAGGCGGTGCTTGATGAGAGCCACGCGATCCGTGGCATCGATTACCTCGCGGTGACCGATGCCAGCGGCGTGATCGTTGCCACCAGCGGCTGGCCGATCAACACGCCCTTGCCGGCGATCGATGCGTCCTTCACCCTCGATGACGACGACGACCCGCCGCGCTATGACCTCGAATTGCCGATCAAGCTCGCGGGCCAGTCGCTGGGCAAGCTGCAGTTCGGTCTCGACCTCAAGCGCATCCTGGTCGCGCGCAAGAATCTGCTGACCCAGGGCATGTTCATTGCCAGCGGCGAATTGCTGCTTTCGGCGGGCTTGCTGACCTTGCTCGGCCTCCTGATCACGCGCCAGCTCTCGCTGCTGACCGCGGCCAGCCTCAAGGTGGCGCAGGGGCAGCTGACCCCGGCGCCGGTGCCCGAGGGCAAGGACGATGTCGGTCGTCTGGGTGCTGCCTTCAACGTCATGTCGCGCGCCATTGCCGAGCGCGTCGACCAGCTCATGCGTGCCAACGAGGAGACGGCGCGCATCGCCGCAGCCTTGCAGGAAAAGCACGCCCAGCTGGAGGATAGCCATGAGGTGCTGCGCGTCGAAAACCAGATGCGCGTTGACGCGCAGCACGAGCTGGAATCAGCCCTAGGGCGCATCCGTGAACACACGGAGCAGCTCAACGCGATCTTCGATCTCAGCCCCGACGGGTTCATCTCGTTCGATGCGCAACGACGCGTCAAGTACGCCAGCCCCGCCTTCTTCCGCATGACGGGCATCGAGCCCGCCGACATCATCGGCGTGGACGAGGCGGCCTTTTCCGAACGATTGGCGCGCGCCTGCCTTGATCCGGCGCGCTTCCCCGGTATTGAAGCGCTGCAGACCGGTGGCCGGCGCCAGCTCATCGAACTCGCCGGACCGGCCAAGCACGTGCTCGAAATTGGGCTGCGCCAGTCCAGCGCCGAGACCGTTTCGCAAATTCTCTATTTCCGCGATGTCACGCAGGAAACCGAAATCGATCGAATGAAGAGCGAGTTCCTGTCGCATGCGGCCCATGAGTTGCGCACGCCGATGGCCAGCATCTACGGCTATTCCGAACTGATGATGGCCCAGGAGTTTCCCGATGCGGAGCGCAAGGAGTTTCTTGCCATCATCCACCGGCAGTCCGAGACCATGATCGCCATCATCAACGAGTTGCTTGATCTGGTCCGCATCGACGACCGGCGCGGCAAGGAGTTTCACTTTGCCAGCGTCGATGCGGTTGCGCTGGTGCGTGAGCTTGCCGCTGATTTTGGGGTGCCGGCTGGCCAGCAGGCAGCTGCAATCGACGTGCCGGCGCAACCGTGCCGGGTGCGCGCCGACCGAAACAAGCTGATGCAGGCGATGCGCAATGTCCTATCCAATGCCTACAAGTATTCGCCAGACGGCGGCGCGGTGGTGATCAGTCTGATCGGCTGCGACCGCGTGGCCACGCCGAGCCAGCCAGCACGCGTGGGCATCCGCGTGATCGACCACGGTATTGGCATGACGCCGCAACAAACGGCCCGGGTATGCGAACGCTTCTACCGCGCCGACACCTCGGGCAACATACCAGGCACCGGCCTGGGCATGAGCATCGTCAAGGAGATCATCGACCTGCACGGCGGCGAATTGCAGATCGAAAGCCAGTTCGACGCCGGCACCACGGTGACCCTGTGGCTGCCGGCCGCGAGCGCGTCGGACCGAGTCTAGTTCTGCTTGTCGTAGCTGCGGCGCAGTTCGCGCTTGAGCAGTTTCCCGCTCGGATTCTTCGGCAGGGAGTCGGTGAAGACCACACGCTTGGGGCTCTTGAAGCTGGCCATGTGCGTGTTGCAGTGGGCCATGACCTCGGCCTCGGTCAGTGACTGGCCGTCCTTGAGCACGATCACGGCCGTGACGGCCTCGACCCAGCGCGGATCGGCCAGGCCGATGACGGCCACCTCGCTGACCTGCGGCATGCGGTAAATCATTTCCTCGACCTCGCGGCTGGCGACGTTTTCGCCGCCCGACTTGATCATGTCCTTCATGCGGTCGACCACGCTGATGAAACCCTCCTCGTCGATGATGCCCAGGTCGCCGCTGTGAAACCAGTCGCCCGTGAACGCAGCGTGACTGCGCTCGTCGTCGCGGAAGTAGCCCAGCATCAGGTGCGGCGAGCGGTGCACGATCTCGCCGACTTCGCCGACGCGCACGTCCTGCATCTGGTCGTCCACCACCCGTGTCTCGACATTGAGCACGGCGCGCCCGCAGGAACCGGGCTTGCGCAACTGGTCGTCCGGGCCGAGCATCGTCGCCAGCGGCGCGATCTCGGTCTGGCCGTAGAGGTTCCACAGGCGCACTTTGGGCAGGCGTGCCGCGAGTTCGCGCAGCACCTCCACCGGCATGATAGATGCGCCGTAGTAGCCCTTGACCAGACTGGCCAGTCGCTCGACGTTGAAGGCCGGTGAGCGCAGCAGCGCGATCCAGACCGTGGGAGGCGCAAAGAAACTCGTCACCTTGAACTTCTCGATCAAGGCCAGCAGGTTGTCGGGAACGGGTTTGGACGTGATGACGTTGCTGCTGCCGATGTAGATCGCCGGGCCGAAGAACACATCGAGCTGCGCGCAGTGGTACAGCGGCAGCGCGTGCAGCGTCAGGTCCTGCGACGTGATCTCGGCATCGACCAGGCAGCTCACGTATTGCGAGAGCACGGCGTCGTGCGTCAGCATCACGCCTTTCGGGCTCGACTCTGTACCGCTGGTGTAGACGATCTGCAGCAGATCGGTGCTGGTCAGTGTGATCTCCGGCAGCGCTGCGGTGCAGGCAGCCAGGGTGTCGAAGCTGTGCATGCCGACCGCGGCGCTGCTCGAGTCTTCTGATGGCAGCCAGACGAACTCGCGCACTTCGGTCTGCAGCGCGGCGGCAGCGCGCGCCAGTTCGGCCAGGCCGCTGTCGGTGGCTAGTGTGCGCGCGCCGGCGTGGCGCAGGATGTAGGCAACCTCTTCGGCCTTGAGCATGAAGTTGATCGGCACCAGCACGGCACCAAGTCGCGCCAGCGCAAAACGCAGGGCGGCAAAGCCGTGCGAATTGCGCGCCAGCACGGCGACGCGCTCGCCCTGCTGCACGCCGATCTTCGCCAAGCCGGCTGCCAGCCGCGTCACCAACGCGTCGAATTCGGCGTACGTCCATTGCGTCTCGCCACAGATGATGGCGGTTTTGGCAGGTACGCGCAGCGCTGTGCGGCGCAGGACATCACCCAGGGTCTGGCGGCGGATCATCGGGTTCATGGTTTCCTCGTTTCAAAAAATTCAATGCAGGTCGCGATCGGGTCGCAGCAGGGCAAACGCCAGCAGCGCTGCCAGGGCCAGGCCGGCCGCCAGCAGAAACGCGCTGGCTGGCTGCAGCAGCCACAGGGCGCCGGCGATCAGCGATGCTGGCAGGTAGATCAGACCCGTCAGAAAATTGTAGACGCCGATCGCCGAGGCGCGCCGCTCCAGTTCTAGGTCGGCGATGAAGGCCTTGCTCTGCGCCTCGTCGATCGCGTAGAAGATGCCGAAAACGACGAACAGCGCGATAACCTGCGGCTGCGTGCTCGCAAAGGCGAAGCCCAGGCACATCAGCAGGTAGACCGCGTAGCCGAGCATGATCATGCGCGCGCGGCCGACATGGTCGCCGAGCTTGCCGATCAGCGGCGAAGCGACGACAAACGCGATGTTGAACAAGGCATAGAGCAAGACGATGTGCTCGACCGAAAAGCCGACGCTGTGGGCGCGCAGCAGCAGGAAACTGAAGCTGAAATAGGCCAGCGAGAAAATGGCCGATGACACTAGGTAGCGCTTGAAGCCGGGGCTCAGCGTCTTCCAGGTCGCAACCATGTTCTCGCGTTCGTGCGCCGTGCCGGGTCGGTCCGTGACGCGGCTGAGAACCAGCACGCTGAGCAGCGCTGGAATCAGCGCGACCCAGAACAGCACCCGGTAGGTCGATGCGCCGCCACCAAGCCAGGATAGCAGGCCGTAGGCGATCAGCGGGCCGAACACGGCGCCGGCCTTGTCGAGCGCCTTGTGCACGCCAAACGCGTAGCCGCGGCTGCTCTTGTCGGCCAGGCCGGAAAGCCAGGCGTCGCGCGGCGGACCGCGAAAGCTCTTGCCCAGGCGCTCGATGACGCGAAAGACGGCCAGGCCGGTGACCGAACTGCTGACCAGCAGAATGACCTTTGCAAGGGTCGAGAAACCGTAACCGGCGATGGCGAAGCCCTTGCGCTTGCCGCTGCGGTCCGACAGCCAGCCCGAGAAGAAATTGAGCGAGGAAGCCGACAAATCGGCCAGGCCCTCGACCAGACCGAGAAAAGCGGCCGAGGCGCCGGCAATCGTCGTCATGAAGATCGCGAAGACCGAGAAAATCATCTCGGAACTCAGGTCGGTCAGAAAGCTCACGAGGCCGAGCTTGAACACATCCGGATGGACGCCGAACTTCAGTTTTGTCTTGTCCTCAGAAGCCATCACTCCCTTTCCCGCCAAATCTGACGCGAGCGCGAAACTGCCGCCCATGGTACAAGCTCGCCATGGACACCATGGACCCAAACGTGACACCGCTGGCGCCAACACTGGGCGAGGCTTTCTGGTACTGGCTGCGCCTGGGTTTCATCAGCTTTGGCGGCCCGGCCGGGCAGATTGCCATCATGCACCAGGACCTGGTCGAGCGGCGGCGCTGGATCTCGGAAAACCGTTTCCTGCACGCCCTGAACTACTGCATGCTGCTGCCCGGGCCGGAGGCGCAGCAACTGGCGATCTACATCGGCTGGCTGATGCACCGCACACGCGGCGCGCTCGTCGCCGGCGGCCTGTTCGTGCTACCGTCCCTGTTTATCCTGGTTGGCCTGTCCTGGGTCTACCTGGCCTTTGGCGACGTTCCAGCCGTGGCCGGCCTGCTCTACGGCATCAAGCCCGCGGTGACCGCCATCGTCGTGTCGGCAGCGCATCGCATCGGCAGCCGGGCCCTGAAGAACAATGTGCTGTGGGGCATCGCCACAGCGGCCTTCATCGCCATCTATGCGCTGCAATTGCCGTTCCCTCTGATTGTGCTGGCCGCAGGCGTGGCCGGGTACTTCGGCGGCCGGGTTGCGCCGGAGAAATTCGCCATCGGCGGCGCGCATGGCACGACGGCCAAGCGTTACGGCGCGGCCCTGATCGACGATACGACACCGACACCCGCGCACGCCGTTTTCAGCTGGTCCCGCTTGTTGCGCGTTGTGCTGGTGTCGCTCGGGCTCTGGTTGGTCGGTATCGGCGGCCTGGTCTGGGCCTTTGGCTGGGCGGGTGTGCTGACGCAAATGGCCTGGTTCTTCACCAAGGCGGCGCTACTGACGTTCGGCGGCGCCTATGCCGTGCTGCCCTATGTCTACCAGGGGGCGGTCGAGCATTTCCACTGGCTCAGCGCAGCGCAGATGATCGACGGTTTGGCGCTGGGCGAGACGACGCCGGGGCCGCTCATCATGGTGGTCGCCTTTGTCGGTTTTGTCGGCGGCTGGACGCAGGCGATTTTCGGCACGGCCTCGCTCCTGCTGTCCGGCGCCGTGGCGGCCACGGTCGTGACGTATTTCACCTTCCTGCCTTCGTTCTTCTTCATCCTGGCCGGCGCTCCGTTCATCGAGTCCACACATGGCAATCTCAAGTTCACCGCGCCGCTGACCGGCATCACGGCGGCAGTGGTCGGCGTCATCGCCAATCTGGCGCTGTTCTTCGTTTACCACGTGCTCTGGCCCAAAGGCCTGGCGGGTTCCTTCGAGTGGGCATCGCTGGCGATCGGGTTGGCCGCAAGCGTCGCCATCTTCCGCTTCAAGACCGGCGTGATTCCAGTCATCGCCGGCTGTGGCGCGCTCGGTCTACTCTGGCAGTTGATGCGCTGATTCAGCGCGCCAGATGCAGGATGCGCCAGCCCTGCGCTTGCGCGGCGGCCTGCAGGCGTGCATCGGGGTCGACCGCGACGGCGCGGTCCACCGCTTGCAGCAGGGGCAGGTCGTTGATGGAGTCGCTGTAAGCCGTGCTGTCGAAGTCATCGAAGCGATGTCCAAGCTCAGCCAGCCAGTCGTGCATCCTTGTCACTTTGCCTTCGCGCATGTTGAGCGTGCCGGTGGTGCGCCCAGTAAAGCGGCCGCCCTGCATCTGCGGCTCGGTTGCGATCAGGTGCGCGATGCCGAAGTGCCGGGCCGTCAGCTCGGTGATGAAGCGATTGGTGGCGGTGGTCATCACCACCAGATCACCGGCATCGAGGTGCTGGGCGACCAGATCGAGGGCGGCGCGTCCGATGCGCGGCACGATCACCGAGACCAGAAATTCCTGGCGCAGCGGCTCCCAGTCCTGCGCCGTGCGGCCGGCCAGCGTGCCGACATAAAAATTGGCGAATTCGGCCACATCCACGCTGCCCAGGCGGTAGCGCGTGTCCATGTCGGCGTTGCGTGCGGCGAAGCTGGCGCGATCCAGAACGCCCAGGGCGATCAGAAAATCGCACCACAGCACATCGCTGTCACCGTTGAGCAATGTGTGGTCGAGGTCGAACAGGGTCAGGTTTGCCAATGGGGCCGTGCTTTCATCGGGCCACTGAATTGTCATTGCGCGCACCGACCTGCCATCCAAGCTGCAGAAGGCATGGATGCCGGATCAAGTCCGGCATGACAGCCGAGGGCACGGGAGGACCGCTGAATTTGTCATTGCGGGCTTATATGGATGCCTCCCGGATAGCAAGAAGAATTTGTGTTGTTCTGTAAAAGAATCGGCTGCTTACTTATATCCGGCCTTGATTTCGTGGTCTGCCTGGTTGCCCAGACTCGCCCGATGGCCCTG
>CAIKMZ010000080.1 GCA_903828665.1 uncultured beta proteobacterium | reverse complement strand
CGCAGCACAAGAGCCGACAAAGCCCGCGTTCCGCCTTCTACCCGGGCAATGACCGATCTGGAGAATTCGGTTCGCCCAATGGCCGCTATGGGCCAACAGCGTCGCAAGACCCCGCGACACAAAAAAAGGGCCCCTGTATCGGGAGCCCTTCTTGTTGCGGAACTGCTTGCAGTTGCGGATCAGTGCAGTTCCTGCAGCGGCGCCGGGCGCCATTTGGCGAGCTTGTTCTCGACGTGGGTCATGGCGTATTCCGCGGCCAGGGCCACGACCATGATGATGACGATGGCCGCGTACATGCCGGCGGCGTCGAACGAGCCCTTGGCAACATTGATGAGCAGGCCGATGCCGTAGCGGGCGCCGACGAATTCACCGACGATCGCGCCGACGATGGCAAAGCCGAAGCTCACGTGCAGCGAGGCGAAGATCCAGCTCATGGCCGACGGGATCACCACCGAGCGCGTCAGCTGCCAGCCTTTGGCGCCCAGGATCTGCGCGTTGGCCAGCAGGTTGCGGTCGGCTTCCACCACGCCCTGGAAGGCGTTCGAGAACACGACGAAGAACACCATGACGAAGGACAGGGCGACCTTGGAGGTCAGGCCCAGGCCGAAGATCATGATGAAGATCGGCGCCAGCACCACGCGCGGCACCGAGTTGATGACCTTGATGTAGATCGAGAACACGTCGGCCAGCATGCGGTTGCGCCCGAGCGCAATGCCGGCAATGATGCCCGCGATCGAACCCGAGAAGAAGCCCAGCAGCGACTCTTCCATCGTGACCCAGAGGTGGAACCAGAGCGGTCCTTCCGAGGTGCCTTCGAAAATCCATTCCTGCAGGCGCAGGACGATGGCCCAGGGGCTGGCGAAGAAGAACGGGTCGATGAGCTTGAAGCGCACCGCCAGTTCCCAGCCGCCAAGGAAGACGACCAGGATGAAGTAGCGCCAGAAATAGACGGTGAAGTAGCGCCGGCGCGCAGCCAGCGCAGCAGCGGCTTCGATCTCGGCGTCGGAGGTGCCGGGCTGAAAGACCGGGGTGCTGGAAGTGGTTGTATTGGTCATTGCTGGCAATCAGGAAACCTTGGCTTCGTCGCGCGCGGCGCCGCGCAGCACCTCGTCGCGCAGGTCTTCCCAGATCGTGCGCGAGATGTCGATGAAGGCCTGGTCATAGCGGATTTCGCTCACGATGCGCGGGCGGGGAATGTCGATGGTGTAGACCGACTTGACAGTGGCCGGCCCGGAGGTCAGCACATAGACCTTGTCGGCCAGCGCGATTGCTTCTTCCAGGTCGTGCGTGACGAACACGACCGAGGCCTTGGACTGCGACCAGAGCTTGAGCAACTCTTCGTGCATCAGCACGCGCGTCTGCACGTCGAGCGCGGAGAACGGCTCGTCCATCAGCAGGATCTGCGGCTCGTTGATGAAGGTCTGCGCCAGCGAGACGCGCTTGCGCATGCCGCCCGACAACTGGTGCGGATACTTGGTTGCGTGCATCGACAGGTTGACCCGTGCCAGCCATTCCCGCGCCGCAGCGTAGGCCGGCTCAGGTGCCATGCCGCGAAACAGCGGGCCGGCCACGACGTTGTCGATCACGCTGCGCCAGGGAAAGAGGGCATCGGTCTGGAATACGAAGCCGATGCGCGGATCGATACCGTCGACCGGCGCGCCCATGACGCGCACCTCGCCGGCCGATGGCTTGGCCAGGCCGGTGACCAGGTTCAGGGTGGTGGACTTGCCGCAGCCGGTCGGGCCGACCACCGCCACGAATTCGCCGCGCGCGACGCTCATGTTGAAGTCGCGCAGGGCCGTCATGGACTTGCCGTCCGGCGTCAGGAAACGCCGGCTGACGTTGATCAGTTCGATCGCCGGGCTGTTGGTGTCAGGTGTCATGGACGTGGTCGGCTTACTTGGCGTTCTTGACGAACTCGGTGGTGTAGGTCTTGGACAGGTCGATGGTCTTGCCCTTGACGTTCTTGGAGAACGCGCCGAGCACCGCGAGCACGGTTTCCGGTCCGCCCGCGGGCATCACGCCGTCTGGTGTGAACATGGCCTTGCCGTCGGCCAGCGCCTTGATATAGCCGTCCTTGTCACCGGCGTAGAAGTCCTTGGGCATCTTGTCGGCGATCTCGGCCGCGCTGTGCGTGTTGATGAACTTGAGCGTCTTCACAAAAGCGTTGGCGAGCTTTTGCACGGTCGGCTTGTTCTTGGCCACATAGTCGCTCGACATGTAGAGCGAGGCGGCGGGGTACGTGCCGCCCAGGGCGGCCTTGGTCTTCTCGACGGTGCGCATGTCCACCAGGATCTGCGCTTCGCCGGTCTTGAGCATGCGCGAGATCGTGGGTTCGGTCGTCATGCCGGCCTGGATCTTGTCCTGCTGCATGGCCATGATGAAGGTGGTTCCGGCGCCGACCGGGATGGTGCTGAATTCACCGAGCGGCACGCCCGATTTCACCATCAGGTACTGCGACAGGAAGTTGGTCGATGATCCCAGCCCGGTCACGCCCAGGCTCTTGCCGCGCAGGTCGGCCATGGACTTGATTTCGGGGTGCTTGGTCGAGACCAGCTCCACTTCGCCGGGGGCCTGGCTGAATTGCACGACCGACTGAACGTACTTGCCCTTGGCCTGCAGATCGACGCAATGGTCGTAAAAACCGACCACCCCCTGCACGGCGCCGGCCAGCATTTCATTCTCGGCATCGACACCCGATGCTTCATTGAGAAGATCGACATCGAGACCTTCAGCCTTGAAATAGCCCAGCGCCTCGGTCAGCTTGGCGGGCAGGTAGATCTGCTTCTCGTAGCCGCCGATGATGATGGTGACCTTGTCAGCAGCGGTGGCGGCCGATGAAACAAGGACCGCCGAGGCAAGGCCGAGCGCCTGCAGCAGGCGTGTGAAGTTGAAGTTGGTTTTCATGGTGCTTCCTGATGTGATGAAACAGGCAAGCACGAAAAACGATGGACGGTGCCTGCATTCAAATTTTAGCGAACGAGAAGAACGGATCCGTCAGGGGACTTGGGAAAAAGGAAGCATGCCGTTTCCGGCATGCTTCGAATGCCCGCAGTCAGCCGGACCCTTGGAATGACGCTTGAGACTGCTATCAGAACTTGTAGCGCATCCCGATCGCATACTCGTTTTGCGAGGTGGCGCCATTGGCCTGCGCCGCCAGGTAGCCATCGGTCGTGCTCAGACGATCGAACGCGAGGTAGAACTCGGTGACGTTGTCGAGGTGATAGAACACCGAGCCGTACAGGGTGCTGCGGTCGCCAGAGGCCGTCTTGCTGATGCCGCTGGTGTCGCTGAACGCATTCTGGACATAACCGGCGCCGGTGAGGCCGGCGTTGCTCGCGCTCATGACCTGGTAGCCGAGTTCATAGTCGAACGGGCCGCTCGGGGTCAGCTTGGTCGACAGGGTCCAGGCGTGGTCGGTGCGGTCACCCAGGGCGGCTGCTTGTTGCGCCGTGTAGCTGAAGTAGCCGGCGTTCACGCGGATCAAGGGATTGATCTGCATGTTGCCGCCGATCGAGACGGTCTTGTGCGACAGGTCGCTGATGTTGGCGCTGGTGGCGAAACCGGCGATCGTGTAGTTGCTGCCGTTGTAGGCGAGCGAACCGGTGGCGCTGGAGCCGGTGCCGAAACTGCCGACCACGGTGCCGAATGAATAGGCTGCGCCGGCAACCAGACCGTTCGAGAAGGCCTTCTTCCAGACCACGCCGTTGTTGATACGTGTACCGGTGGAACTGCCAGCGTAATAAATCAGCTGCTTGAAGTTGTTGGTATTCGAGTAGCCGCCTTCTTCCACGGAAGCCTTGGCGCTGCCGTACGGGTCGCCGTAGGTTGCCGAGGCGGCCGGGTCGCGCGCCAGTGCGTTCTGACGCCCGAAGGTGAGCTTGCCCAGGGACTGGCTTTCGATGCCGAGCCAGGCGTCCCGGTTGAAGATGGTGCCGGGGGTGTCCATGTTGCCGGTCTCGGATTCGAATTCGCTCTCGAGCCTGAAGATGGCCTTGATCGCGTCCTCACCCGTGCCGGTGGCGTGGGAGCCGGTGATGCCCCAGCGGTTGCCGCTGAACCAGGCCACGGGCGGCGCCGTGATGGACTGACCCTTGGCGTTGGCGTTGTCCTTGTGCACAAGGGTCACGTCGATCAGGCCGTAGAGCGTGGCGCTGTTCATGCTGTTGCCGATCGTCAGGCCCTTGCCGCTCAACGGTTTGCTTTCGGGTTCGGCCGCTGCCACGGCAGCGTTGCTCTTCTTTGCTTGCTCGACCGCTGCCAGGGCCTGCTCCAGAGCCGCCTGGGCCTGTTTGGCCGCCGCCTGCGCCTGCGCCGCCGCTGCTTGCGCCTGCGCCAGTGCCTGCTGCATGCTGTCCGTGCTTTGCGCCTGCGCCCCGATGGACGCCAGCCCGAGGGCCGCGCTCATGAGGATGATTTTCTTTGCTGTCATTGTGGGGTCTCCGGAAATGATTGATGGTGCGGCAGCGTGAAATGCAAGAAGCTGCCTGTTGACAGGCTTTGCGCCCTGCCAACTGCAGGCCAATGTATGGCGAGGCTGCTTTCAGTCCGCTTTCAGTTTTCCGAACCTAGGGAAAGTACCGATGGGCGTGCGCGCGACTATGATCAGCCAGGTTTTTTGGCCCGTTGCAAGCAGTACCCGACATGCGAATCCTCGTCATCGAAGACAACATCGAATTGGCCCACTGGCTGCAGCGCAACCTGCGCAAGGAGCAGTACACGGTTGACTGGATCGACAACGGCGCCGACGCGGATTACGCCCTGCGCTCGGAGAAATACAACCTGGTCATTCTGGATCTGGCGCTGCCAAGGATGAGCGGGCGCGAAGTCCTGCAGCGCCTGCGCGCGCGGCACGATGTGACGCCGGTGCTGGTGCTCACCGCGAACAACACGATCCAGAGCAGGGTCAGCGAGCTTGACGAGGGAGCGGACGACTACATGGCCAAGCCCTTCGAAGTCGAAGAATTGGAGGCGCGCATCCGCATGCTCTTGCGGCGCTCCTCGGGTCAGGCTAGCCCTGTGATCGCTTGCGGCGATCTGAGCTACAACACGAACACGCGGGAATTCAGGATCGATCAAAAGCCTTTGTCACTGACACCGCGCGAGCGTGCGGTGCTCGAGGTGCTGGTGCGCAAGGCCGGCGCCACAGTGACCAAACAGGCGCTGGCGCAAAGCCTATTCTCGCTCGACGAAGACGTCTCCACCGACGCCATCGAAATCTATGTGCACCGTTTGCGCAAGAAGCTCGAAGCCGGCTCGGCGCGGATCATGACCCTGCGCGGCCTGGGCTACCTGCTGCGGCCGGCAGGTGATGCGTGAGCACTGCATGAAGAACGCATTGACGGGCGTGGGGGCGCGATGAGCAGCAGCCTGCGCCGCCAGTTGCTGGCCTGGGTTCTGCTGCCGCTGGCCTGCGCGGTCGCGGTCGACACCTGGCTCACGCATCGCAGCTCGGTCGACATCGCCTCCGTCGTGCAGGACCGTCTGCTGCTGGGTTCGGCGCGGATGATCGCCGAGCAGATCAGCTTTCAGAATGGCGCGTTCGAACATGAGATTCCGCCCGCCGCGCTGGAGCTCTTCCAGTCGCAGAACGCGGACCGGATCTATTACGCGTCACCACCGGCTCCGGCCACCTGCTGGCGGGCTATACCGATCTGCTGGTGCCCAAGTTGGATGCCCTGCCGGATGTCCCGTATTTTTTCGCAACCACCATGCGCGGCGAAGCGGTGCGCGTCGTCGCGTTCTACCAGCCGGTGATCGGCAACCCGTCGGTGCTGCCGGTCGTGGTGGAGGTGGCGCAGACCATGCACGGCCACGCGCAGCTGACGGACCAGCTCTGGCTGCATGTCGTGGGTCAGCAGCTGCTGATCCTGGCGCTGACCACCATCTGCATCCTGTTCGGATTGCATCTGGGCCTGCGGCCCCTGATCCGCTTGCGCAACGATGTGCGCTCGCGCCGGGAAGGATCGCTGCAGCCCTTGCAGACGCATGGTGTTCCGGGCGAGCTGACGCCCCTGGTTGATGCCTTCAACGATTACATCGCGCGCCTCGAAAGCCACATCAATCTGCGCGGGATCTTCATCCAGAATGTGGCGCACCAGCTGCGCACTCCGCTGACCGTGCTGACAACGCAGGTCAGCGATGCCCTGCGCGCGAGCGACAAGCCGGCCGCCGATGTGCCGCTGCAGGCCGCCCGGCGCACGCTGCAGCAGACCGGGCGCCTCGTGAACCAGTTCTTGACGCTGTCCTCGGCGCAGGCTTTTGTCGCCACCCTAAAGCCGATGAGCACGCAGGCCTGCTGCGAAGTGATCCAGGCGGTGCTGGAAGACCTGGCGCTGCAGGCGCACGCCAAATCCATCGATCTGGGCTTTGAGCGCGCCGACGACGCGGTTGTGATTCTGGCCGACGCGGTGGCGCTGCGCGAGATAGCGACGAACCTGATCGACAACGCGCTGCGCTATACGCCGGCCAATGGCACCGTGACCGTGCGCGTCGCATCCGGCGCAGGCAAACTGGTGCTGGCGGTGGAGGACAACGGCCCCGGCGTGGCGAGCGCGCATCGGGACAAGATCTTCCAGCGCTTCTTTCGCGTCGATACCAGCGGCGCCGGCGGCAGCGGCCAGGGCCTTGCCATCGTCAAGGAACTGGTTGACCAGTGCGGCGGTGCGATCCGGGTTGAGGCTCCGCGCCACGGCGGGCACGGTCTGCTGCTGCTGGTTGAATTCGCGGCGGTGTGAGGAGGTGCGGCCGCGCATCTTGCGCCACAATGGTGCCGGAACCGACCCATGCAAAGCCAACACCACCTTCAACAGCATCCGCAGCGCGCCGTCCTGCACAATGAAATCCATGCGCGCCCGCCGCAGGCGCTCACAGCACCGCTGGCGATCTCGCATGTGGTCATGGCCTGCGACGCCGCGCAGCGCGAGGCCAGCCGCGCCCATGTCGCGGCGCTGCTGCGCGACCACCACCTGCCGCTGCCGGATCCGCAATCGAGCCACTTCCGCATGGACCTGGGCGCTTTTCATCTGCGCTGGGAGCTGCACACCGAGTTTGTGACCTGGACTTTTCTCTGCGCGCTGCCCGAGGCGCGCCTGGGCGAGGGCGAGCCGGCGCGCGCGCTCGATGCCGTGCCGCAGGCGTGGTTCGCGGCGCTGCCGGGCCAGTGCCTGGTCAGCCTGCACGTGTGGGCGGTGGCCGGCCAGGCGTGGGGCGCCGCAAGTTTGGTCAAGCAACTGCTGCTGGAGGACACCCTGGTGGCCTCCAGCGTGGCCGGCGGCGGCGCGCAGGCCTACACCGATTTTGCGATCCATGCCGACGGTTTCTCGCGCATGCTGCTGCTGGTGGGCACGCTTTCGCCGCGCCGGCTCGGGCGTCTGGTGCAGCGCCTGCTGGAGATCGAGACCTACCGCATGGCGGCGCTGCTGGGCCTGCCGGCGGCGCGCGAGGTCGGCAGCGTGCTGGCCAGCGCCGAGCGCGAACTGGCGGAACTCGCCAGCGCGATCCGCAGCGCGGTCACGACCGACGAGCCGATGCTGCTGGACCGCCTGACCAAACTTGCGGGCCAGGTCGAGAGCCAGCATGCGGCAACGCACGCGCGCTTTTCTGCCAGCACCGCCTACTTCGAGCTGGTGGACAAGCGCATCAGCGACATCGATGAATCGGCGCTGCCCGGCATGCAGACCATCGGCGAATTCCTGGAGCGCCGCCTGAGCCCGGCGCGCGGCACCTGCGAGTGGGCGGCGCGCCGGCAAGACGCGCTGTCGCAACGCGTCTCGCGCATCAGCAACCTGCTGCGCACGCGCGTCGAGATCGAGCAGCAGCAAAGCAGCCAGGCGCTGCTGGCCACCATGAACCGGCGCCAGGACATCCAGATCAAGCTGCAGGCCACGGTCGAGGGCCTGTCGGTGGCCGCCATCACTTATTACATCGTCGGCCTGGTCAGCTACCTGGCCAAGGGCGCGTCCAAACTCGGCTGGCCCTGGAGCGCCGAGAGCACGGCCGCGCTGGCGATTCCGTTCATCGCCATCGGCGTCTGGTGGTCGCTGCGGCGCCTGCACCACAAGGTCTTCAAGGACTGAGCTTCGCATTCATCAAGCAACCATTCCCGCATGAACTTCAACTACCAAAACAACTACCCCACGACGGGCTTGCCGCTGTTCGCGCGCAACGTCGTCGCGACCTCGCACCCGCTGGCGGCGCAGGCCGGCCTGACCATGCTGGCGCAGGGCGGCAACGCCGTCGATGCGATCATCGCCGCAGCCGCGGCGCTGACGATCACCGAGCCGGTCAGCAATGGCCTGGGCAGCGACGCCTTCTGCATCCTGTGGGATGGCTCGGCCCTGCACGGCCTGAACGCCTCCGGGCGCGCGCCGCAGGCCTGGACGCCGGAGTACTTCCGCTCGCGCTACGGCCAGGACGCGGCCACGCCACCGCAGCGCGGCATCGACTCGGTCACCGTGCCGGGCGCGGTCAGCGCCTGGACGGCCCTGAGCCAGCGCTTTGGAAAATTGCCGTTTGCCGATCTGATGGCGCCCGCGATCGGCTTGGCCGAGCGCGGCCACTGCGTGCCGCCCGTGGTGCAGCGCAAGTGGGTGGCAGCGCAGGTGCTTGGCAGTCAGCCCGGTTTTGCGCAGTCCTTCTTGCCGCGCGGACGCGCGCCGGAAGTCGGCGAGTTGTTCACGTTCCCGGCCGCGGCGCGCGCGCTGCGATCGATTGCAGCCAGCAGTGGCGCATCCTTCTACACTGGTGACATTGCGCAGGCGATTGCGAATTTTTCCGCCGAGCACGGCGGCGCCCTGAGCCTGGCCGATCTGGCGGCGCACCGCTGTGACTGGGTGACGCCGATCGCCAAGGATTACCGCGGCTACACGCTGCACGAAATCCCGCCGAGCGGCCAGGGCATTGCCGCATTGATGGCGCTGGGCATGCTGGAACAATTCGACCTCGGGGCCATGGCGGTCGACGGGGTCGCGCTGCAGCACCTGCAGATCGAGGCCATGAAGCTCGCGTTTGCCGATGTCTACCGCTTTGTCTCGGACCCGCGCAGCATGGAGGTCAGCGTCGATCAATTGCTGTCTGCCGATTACCTGGCGGCGCGCGCGCGCCTGATCGACCCGCGCCGCGCGCAGGAATTCAAGGCCGGCAGCCCGGCCGATGCGCACCGGCGCGGCGGCACGGTCTACCTCACCGCCGCCGATGCCTCGGGCATGATGGTCAGCTTCATCCAGAGCAATTACCAGGGCTTCGGCTCGGGCTGCGTCGAGCCGACGTTTGGCATCAGCCTGCAGAACCGCGGCTTCGGCTTCAGCTTGAAGCCCGGCAGTCCCAATGTGGTGGCGCCGGGCAAGCGGCCGTTTCACACCATCATCCCGGCCTTCCTGACGAAGGACTCGCAACCCGTCATGAGCTTTGGTGTGATGGGCGCGAACATGCAGCCGCAGGGTCACATGCAGACCCTGGTGCGCATGCTCGACCACGGCCAGAACCCGCAGATGGCCTGCGACGCGCCGCGCTGGCGATTCAACGCCGGCCTGGAGATCAACGTCGAGCCGACCATGGCGCCAGCCACCGTGCAGGGCCTGATCGATCTCGGACACCAGGCGGAGGGCAGCCCGGATGTCTACCAGGACTTCGGCGCCGGCCAGTTCATCTGGCGCGCCGGCGACCCCGCGACGCAGGGCTACATCGCCGCCAGCGATGCGCGGCGCGATGGGCAGGCGGTGGGGTTTTGAGGGCGGTGGCAGCCGGCCTGGCTGATCTTTGCTGAGGGCGCACTCGTAGCCATGCGCCAAACCCCCGAAGCCCGCAAGAACCTGGCCAGCGGCATGCTGCTGGCGACCGTCGGCGCCATTGCCTTCAGCGGCAAGGCCATCATCGTCAAGCTGGCCTATCGGCACGGCGTCGATGCGGTCACGCTCATCATGTACCGCATGCTGTTTGCGTTTCCTATCTTCGTCCTGATGGCCTGGTGGGCCAGTCGCGGCAGGCCGGCGCTTTCGCGCAAGGACTGGCTGGGCATCCTCGGCCTGGGCGTGACCGGCTATTACTTGGCGAGCTACCTCGACTTCGCCGGCCTGTCGTACATCAGCGCCTCGCTGGAGCGCCTGATTCTGTACGTGAACCCGACGCTGGTGCTGCTGCTCGGTCTGCTGCTGTACCGGCGCTCGGTGCAGCGCATGCAGGCGCTGGGCATGCTGCTCAGCTACGCCGGCGTGCTGCTGGTGTTCGGGCACGAGGTCACGCTGGCCGGCGCCAACGTCGCGCTCGGCGCCGTGCTGGTTTTTCTGAGCGCGATCAGTTATGCGCTGTATCTGATCTACAGCGGCGAGATGGTGCAGCGCATCGGCTCGCTGCGCCTGGTGGGTCTGGCGACCAGCGTGGCCTGCGTCCTGTGCATCACGCAGTTTGTCGTCCTGCGGCCCTGGAGCGCGGCGCTGGTGGCCGCGCCGGTGATCTGGCTCTCGGTGCTCAACGCCACGCTGTGCACGGCGCTGCCGGTGCTGCTGGTGATGATGGCGATCGAGCGCCTGGGCGCCAGCGTGGTGTCGCAGGTCGGCATGATCGGCCCCATGTCGACGATCCTGATGGGCGTCGTGATCCTGGGCGAGCCGTTCACGCTCTGGGTCGCCGCCGGCACGGTGCTGGTGATATCCGGCATCTTCGTCTTCAGCCGCCGGGGGCGTTAGCGCCGTTCGGCGTCAGAGAAATCCGGTCGAGATCCAGGGAAACGCCGCGACGATGGCAGTGCCGAACAGCAGGATCAGCAGGTAGCCGATGATGGGGCGAATGCCATGGTCCGGATTGACGCGCCCGATGGCGCAGGCCGCGTAGTAGCCAACGCCCAGCGGCGGCGCGAACAGGCCCAGGCCCATCGACAGCACGACCACCATCGCATAGTGCACTTCATGGATGTGCAGTTGCCGCGCGATCGGAAACAGCAGCGGACCAAACAGCACGATGGCCGGGATGCCTTCGAGCACCGAACCGAGCACCGCGAAGGTGACGATCGACACGCCCAGGAACATCGGTGCCCCACCGGGCAGCCCCTGCATGACCGAGGCCAGCCAGTTGGAAAAACCCGACTGTGTCAGGCCCCAGGCCATCGCGGTGGCGGTGCCGATGATCAGCAGGATGGAGCCGGACAGCGAGGCAGTGGCGACCAGCAAAGGGCCGAGCCGGCGCCAGTCGAACTGGCGATACACCAGCAGCCCCGCCAGAACCGCGTAGACGATGCCGATGGTCGAGACTTCGGTGGCGGTCGCCACGCCTTCGACCACGGCGGCGCGGATCACGACCGGCAGCGCCAGCGCCGGCAAGGCAATGAGGCCCAGGCGCAGCACGTGCGGCCAGGGCGTGCGCTGCACGTGGCTCACGTCCTCATCCCGATAGCGATAGCCGACCATCGCGCATAACAGCAGGCCCAGCACCAGCGCGGGCAGCAGGCCGCCGGTGAACAGGGCGGCAATCGAGACACCGGTGACCGAGCCGATCGTGATCAGGACCAGGCTTGGCGGCACCGTTTCGGTCTGGGCGCCGGTTGCCGCCAGCAGGGCCACCAGTTCGCCATCCTTGGCGCCGCGTTTGCGCATTTCCGGAAACAGCGCCGGTGCAATGGCCGCCATGTCGGCCGCCTTGGCGCCGGAAATGCCCGACACTAGGTACATCGCGCCCACCAGCACATAGGACAGGCCGCCCCGGATGCCGCCGAGAAAACTGGCCAGGAAGTTCACCATGGCCCGCGCCATGCCGGTCATTTCGATCAGCAGCCCGAGGAACACGAACAGCGGCACCGCAAGCAGGATCAGGTGCGACATGCCTTCGTCCATGCGCCCGATGATCACCGGCAGCGGCGTGCCGGTGCACAGGGCCAGATAACCGAAGGTGCCCAGGCCGAAGGCGAAGGCAATCGGAATGCCGGCAAAGACACAGCTCGCCACGACGCCGACAAAGAAGATGACCAGGTTGAGCCGCCCGAGGTCTTCGAACAGGGATTTGGCAAACCAGAAGGCGGCCACCATCAGCGCCGTTCCCGCCAGGCCCAGCAGGGTCTGCCTGAGATCGGTGGCTCGCGCCAGCCGCAACAGGGCGAAGACGGCCATCAGGCCGATGCCGCAGGGCAGAGCGGCGGCACGCCAGACGTTGGAGATTTCCAGTGCCGGCGTCGTGATGAAGGCTTCGTCCGCCGCATAGTCCCAGGCCGGCCAGGCGATCATCGCGAGAAAGGCCAGGCAGGCGCTGGTGGCCACGGCCTCCAGCATCGCCAGGCGCTTGCCGCTGGCCTTGCTGACCCACGCCGTCATGCGCATGTGCTCGCCCCGGCGCAAGGCCACCACCGAGCCGAGCATGGCGAGCCAGAGGAACAGCATCGAGGCCAGCTCATCCGACCACACCAGCGGACGGTGCAGCACAAAGCGCGAAAACACGCCGCCGAGCAGGACGGCGATGTCGGCCAGCACCAGCAGCGCCGCCGGCACTTCGACCAGCACGCCTAGCACGGTGTCGATCCGCTTCAGCCAGGGACGGTTGGTTGCAACAGCTTGGTCGGGTGAGGCAGCCATGCGGTGTTCAGGACGCAGACGGGGCTAATGTGAGCGGCGGCGCCGGCTCAGGCCAGCTTGCCGGTATTGGCTTCCAGAATCGCCCAGGCTTCGTCGCCGTACTTGGCTTTCCATTCGGCGTAGAAGCCCGCCTTCTGCAGGTGCTCGCGGAACGCCTGCGTCTTGGGCTGGTTGAAGATCAGGCCCTTGCCGGCCAGGTCCTTTTGCAGCGATGCGTTCATCTCGGCCACGTCGGCGCGCTCTTTCAGGCCGGCGGCATTGATGTGCTTGGCCACCATGACCTGCAGGTCCTTGGGCAGACGCTCCCAGGCCTTGCGGTTCGACAGGAACCAGAAGCCGTCCCACATGTGGTTGGTCAGCGAGCAGTACTTCTGCACTTCGTACAGCTTGGCCGTGGCGATGATGGCCAGGGGATTTTCCTGGCCCTCGACCACCTTGGTTTGCAGGGCCGAGTAGACCTCGCCGAAGTTGATCGAAGCGGGCGACGCGTCGAAGGCCTTGAACATCGAGGTCCAGAGCGGCGACACCGGCACGCGGATCTTGAAGCCCTTCAGGTCGGCCGGGCTGACGATGGGTTTGCTGCTAGACGTGATGTGGCGAAAACCGTTATCCCAGATCTTGTCCATGGGCACCAGGCCGGCCTTGACGATCTGGGCGCGGATGTAGGCGCCGAGGTCACCGTCCATCGCTTTCCACACCGCGTCGTAGTCGCCAAACGCAAAGCCGATGCCGCTGATCGAGGTCGCCGGCACCAGGGTCGACAAGATCAGGCCCGACAGCGTGAAGAACTCGATGCCGCCCGAGCGCAGCTGGCTCAGCATGTCGGTGTCCGAGCCCAGCTGGTTGTTCGGAAACAGCTGGATGTCGACGCGGCCCTTGGTCTCGGCGCGGATGGCATCGGCCATTTCCTTGGCGCGCAGGTTCATCGGATGCGTGACCGGCAGATTGTTCGCGTACTTGTAGGAAAACTCCGCCTTCTGGGCGAAGGCCGTGCCAACGGGCAGGGTGATGGCAGTAGCGCCGGCAGCGGCCAGCAGGGAACGGCGGGATAGTGTCATGGGAGGTCTCCGGTCAATATTTTTGTGAAAACGCGCCGGCAATGGTTGCGACGCCCGCACATTATGGCGGTAAAGTCGGGCCTCGATTACTGCTCGAGTTACATACATGACAACTGCTCTTTCCATCACCCCCGTGGCCGTTGTGACGGGCGGCGCGCGCGGCATCGGCCTTGGCATTGCGCGCTGGTTTCTGTCGCGCGGTTACCGCGTGGCGCTGCTCGACATCGATGCCGTCACCCTGGCCCGCACCGAAGCCGAGCTGAACGACACGACGCGCGTGCTGGCGCTGGTCTGCGATGTATCCAAGCCGGACCAGGTGCAACAGGCGATTGCGCAGGTGGACGCGCGCTTGGGTCGCATCGACTCGCTGGTCAACAACGCGGGCGTGGCCGTATTCAAGACCATCGGAACCACGAGCTACGAGGAATGGCGCACGGTGCTGTCGACCAACCTCGACGGCGCGTTCCTATGCACCCAGGCCTGCGTGCCGATCATGCTGCGCAATGGCGCCGGCAGCGTGGTGAACATCGCATCCATCTCGGGGCTGCGCGCCAGCACCCTGCGCGTGGCCTACGGCACGAGCAAGGCCGCCCTGATCCACCTGACCAAGCAGCAGGCGGCCGAACTCGGAACCGTGGGGATTCGGGTCAATGCCGTGGCGCCCGGTCCGGTGGACACGGAGATGGCCAAGCTCGTGCACAGCGTGGCGATCCGCTCGGACTACCACGACGTCATTCCGCTGAACCGCTACGGTCTGGTGGAAGAAATTGCGTCGGTGGTCGGCTTCCTGTGCAGCGCCGACGCCGCCTACGTCAACGGTCAGGTGCTGGCGGTCGATGGCGGCTTCGATGCGAGTGGCGTGGGCTTGCCGACGCTGCGCAAGATGGCAGCCGGCGGCGCCTGAGTTCCGCTCGGTCCCGGCCCGCCTCCTGCGTCAATCACCGACAGTGTGCAAGCAGACGCTCCACCTGCGCATACCGCTGGCATATCTGGATGAAGATTGCGGGATGCACCGATTGTCCGTGCGAGATCCGGTATTCAATCCCCGGCCTTTGACTCTCCAGACTGGCATCCGCGTCACGCACGAGTTTTTCCAGAGTCCGGGCAGTGGCCCGACACAGATCACTGCGAGCCTCGGCCGTCGTGATCGCCTCCATCGCACGTTCACGTGCCGGCACCAGCTGCATCAGTGCCTCTTTGGCCGTGATATCTGAAGCACCGCCCGTCATGCTCGAGACCTGAGCGCATCCGCTGCTGTCGGACCGTGCGGTGGCGCCCTGGTTGCGCACCGTCGGCGCGGCCTCGCCAAGTCCGGCGGCGAGATTGCCGATGTTGGCGTCGTCGGATGACAGGCTGAGCCGGAACTTGGCCGACTCGGTTTGCTCACCCCTGGGGAAACCAACGCCGACCACATAGGTTCCACTGCCGGTCGCCCGCTGCTCGAAACGCCGCACCGGTTCGCTGGTGATGCGATTCGGCGGCACCACATTCCGGGCAATGAGTGCCGCTGCGCCGGGCGGGTAGAGGTGCAAGGCCACCACGTTGCCCTCGGATTCGAGCGTCAGCCGGATCGTTGCGCCGGACTGGGCCGAAAAGCTGTAGTACGTCGCCTGCTTGTTCGAAGCCAGGCCCTCGACAACGCGGCCGGTTTCACCGCTCTTGGCTGGCACACCTGCAACGGACGATCCGGCTGGCGCTTGTTCCGGCTGCAGGTAGCGCACCGGTACGCTGGCACGGATCGATTCAGCCTGCTTTTGCCGCTCCGGATCGTCGCTCTCGTTGCTGCAGTCATACGAATCGATGCTTTTGATTTGCGACACGCCGTCATTGGTTTGTTTTGCGATGGTGAGGGTTGCCTTCTGGTTCGAAGCGAGCACGATCTGGTAGCTGATGTCAACCCGGCCCTTCATGGCCTCCCATTGGGTTGGCGGATTCGCCGCCATGTGCGCGCGCAGCTGGGTTTCCCGCATCACATCATTGGCGAACAAGTAGCTTGCCGTGCGGTGGACTTCGAACGAATCAGGGGTTCGCGCATGTGTTCCGGCCAGCCACATGAACGGAAAGAACTTGCCTTCCGAACTAAGGAAAACCTGTTCCAGCAGGACACCATCGGAAAGAAAAAAGTATCTTGATGCCGTGGTCTTGGACGTCGCGCATGAAAGGATCAGGGGCAGCGGGATCGCCAGGGTTCCGTTGTCGGCATGCGCGGCCGGGGCCGAGTCTGTGGCGCCGCTGCCGGCGCGAATCCAGTGGTTCCAGACAAAGCCCAGGATCAGCGCAGCAACCAGGATGCCAGCGCCATATTTGACAGGACTTGGCAGGCCCTTGCGGGTCGCTTGCACGTCATCCGGTGCGCGCGATGGCCGGCGTCGCCGATAGCCCAGCAAGGCGAGCAGGCCGATCACGACGCCACCGAGCGCCACCAGCCAGCCAGAGCTGCTTGCAGACGATCCGGCGTCGGCCGCGCTGGCGGGCAGGGCGGCGGTGGCCGCTGCCGGCGTTGGCGCCGCAGCTTCGTCGGGCGATGAAGCCAGCAAGGCGGCCGGAGCGCTCGCGGCAACCGGCGGCGCAAGAGGCTCGGTTTGCGTTGCGCTTGCGGCGACTGTGCTGCCGGGTAAGGCGGCTTCGTCGCGCGGCGCGCTTGCGCCGGTGGCTGCGCTTGCAACGGCGGCGGTAGGCATGGCGGCTGCCGGGCTGATGGCCGGCTTGGCCGTGGGCTGCGTGCCTGGCGCGGGTTTCGGCGGCTCGGTCTTCCTGACCGGATCCGGCGTCGGTTGCACGGCCTTGTGTTGATGCACGGAGGGGCTTTGCATTTCGGGTGGCGCCGTGGTTTCGAGCGAAACCGTGCAGTCGCGGTACTTCGTCTTGCCGTCAACACTCGTCAGCGTTGCCGCGCCCTCATAACGACGATCCGAACGGGTGAGTGTCGCGCTGGTCTTCCAGGGGTTGCCCGGCTTGTCGAAGAACCAGCCCTGACCCTCCACGCGCAAGGGCTGGCCGCGCACAAGCTGCCCTTCGAGGTGCTCCTTGCCCTTGGCCCAGTTGCGCTCGAACACCGCTTTGTTGCCGTCGATGCGCAGCGTCACGGCTCCGGTATAGGGCGCAGTCGATTTGGCATTGGGCGAGTTCTTCAACTCGCCGCAGGACATCGTGCCGTTCCACTCCGATGCCCACGTCGAGCCTGCGACGCCTGCCAGCACTGACACGAGCAGTGCGGCAACTCTGTTCTTCCAACGCATGCGATCCCCATGGTCAGCACTTCAGCGAACGCGATCGGCTGACTCGGGTGCTTGTTTCGTCAAAGTGATGATCCGGATTCCCGGACCGCGCCGTCGCCACGGATCACGCCGATGGGGACCTGCAAAATGTAGACGATTTTGCGCAGTCCCGTGTTGTGCCCGCTCGATTGCTGGCGCCGGGACGCCGGGTGTCGCTTGCTGTCAATCCGGGTGCGCCGGTTTGCCCACTATCATCGCGGGGTTCTTTTCAACAAACGAGGGTGACGGCATGGATCTGGGCATTGCGGGTAAATGGGCATTGGTGTGTGGCGCAAGCAAGGGCTTGGGCTTTGGCTGCGCGCAGGCGCTGGTGCGCGAAGGCGTCAATGTGCTGATCGTGGCGCGTGGCGCTGACGCCCTGCAGGCCTCGAGGGCGACGCTGCTGGCCGACCCGGCGCGGCCGGCAGCGGCCGAGGTGCTGGCCGTGGCGGCCGACATCACCACGAGCGAGGGCCGCGATGCGGTCTTTGCGCAGCGGGCTGATTTCGACATCATTGTGACCAACGCCGGCGGCCCGCCGCCCGGGGATTTCCGCGACTGGGACCGCGCGGCCTGGATCAAGGCGCTCGACGCCAACATGCTGACACCGATCGAACTGATCAAGGCCACTGTCGACGGCATGGCGGCGCGCGGCTTCGGGCGCATCATCAACATCACCTCCGGCGCGGTGAAGGCGCCGATCGACATCCTGGGACTGTCCAACGGCGCGCGCAGCGGCCTGACCGGCTTCGTCGCCGGCGTGGCGCGCAGCAAGGTCGCGGCCCGCGGCGTCACGATCAACAACCTGCTGCCCGGCGCCTTCGACACCGACCGGCTCAAGGTTACGATGCAGGGCGCGGCGCAGAAAAGTGGCCAGCCGGTCGAAGCCATAATCGAGGCGCGCAAGAAGACCATTCCCGCGCAGCGCCTGGGCCTGCCGGCCGAATTCGGCGCCATCTGCGCCTTCCTGTGCAGCATGCACGCCGGCTATGTGAATGGCCAGAATGTGCTGGCCGACGGCGGCACCTTCCCCGGCACTTTCTAAAGTTTTCATCAATCCAATGGAGGTATTCATGTCCGGTTCACGTTTCGAGCGACTGTCACGCGCGCTTCGCATCACCCTCGCGCTCGGCGCCTTCCTGCTCGGCGGCATGGCGCAGGCGCAGCCAACCGTCATCAAGCTGATGGTGGGCTTTCCGCCGGGCGGCGGCACCGATGCGATTGCGCGCATCCTGGCCGAACGGCTCAAGGACCAGCTCGGCACGACAGTGATCGTCGAGAACAAGGCCGGTGCCGGCGGCCAGATCGCGGCGCAGGCGCTCAAGGCTGCGCCGGCCGATGGCAGCACCTATTTCCTGTCGCATGACCACAGCATCTCGATCCTGCCGCTGGTGGTGAAGAACCCGGGCTTCGATCCGGCGCGTGATTTTGTCGCGGTGGCCGGCTTTGCCACCTTCGTCAACGCGTTCGCCGTCTCCGGCGGCACGCCGGCCAGGAGCATGACCGAGTACGTGGCCTGGGTTCGCAGCCAGGGCGCGGGCAAGGGCACTGTGGGCGTGCCGGCACCGGCTTCGGTGCCCGAGTTTCTGGTCAAGGTGATCGGCCAGAAATACGGTCTGGACCTGCAGGCCGCGCCCTATCGCGGCAGCGCGCCGATGATGGCCGACATGCTGGGCAACCAGATCAATGCCGGCGTCGCGTCGATTCCCGATTTCATCGAGAACCACAAGGCCGGCAAGGTGCGCGTCGTGGCCGTGCTCGGCGGCGCGCGCCAGGCTTCGCTGCCCGATGTGCCGACCTTCGCCGAGCTTGGCCTCGCCGGTTTCGAGGACGTTCCCTACTACGGCATCTTTGCGCCCACCGGCACGCCGAAGGCCGTGATCGACCGTTTCGCTGAGGCCGTGTCCAAGGTTATTGCGCAGCCCGATGTGCGGGACCGCCTGACGGCCATGGGCCTGACCGTTGGCTACATGTCGCCGCAGCAGCTCGCCAGCCGCGAACACGCCTACGCCCAGACCTGGGCCCGCATCATCAAGGCCAGCGGGTTTCAGGCGCAGTAGATTCACTGGGTTGTCATCCCGGGCTTGACCCGGGATCCATGCCTTATGACGGCGTCACGCGGAGCATGGATTGCGGGTCAGGCCCGCAATGACCCGGAATCATCAACGTCTTGACGAGACCACGATACCGCCCATGATCAGGGCGAAGGCCAGCACGTGGTAGAGGTGCGGCGTCTCGGCCAGCACGGCGCTGGAGAGCAGCGCCGTGAAGAGCGGCGTCAGGTTGGCGAAGAAGCCGGCCACCGCCGGGCCGGCGCGGGCCACGCCGGCGCCCCAGGCGCGAAAGGCGATCACGGCCGGGCCGACGGCGATGAAGATCAAGGTGGCGATGACAGCCCCGCTCCATTCGATATGACCCTTGCCGAGCGCCCATTCTGCGGCGGCAAACAGGGCGGACCAGAACAGGCCGAACACCACCTGCGCAATCAGAAAAGCCGACCAGTCGGCGCGGATCGCCGTTGGCTCGGTGGTCGGATGCGCGAGCATCCAGCTGTACCAGGCCCAGCCCACTGACGCCAGCAGCACGTAGAGGTCGCCCGGCACCAGGCGCACGTGCAGCAGCGTCTGCAGCTCGCCCCGGCCCAGCACCAGCAGCACGCCGCTGATGGACAGCAGCGCGCCGATCGACTGGCGGCGCGAGACCCGCACCGCGAAGAACAGACGTCCGACCAGCAGCATCCAGACCGGCGTGCTCGATCCGACCAGCGTCACGTTGAGCGGTGTCGACGTGCCCAGCGCTAGGTACAGCAGCGCGTTGTAGCTGCCCACGCTGAGCAGCCCGAGCAGCGAGAAGCGCCGCCAGTTCGGCCACAGTCCGCTGCCGCGGCGCAGCACCGGAGCGGCCAGCGGCAGCAGCAGGGCGAACGCGATCAGCCAGCGCAGGAAGTTCAGCGTCATCGGCGAGACCAGCGGGCCGATCAGGCGGCCGACCACGGCATTGCCGGCCCACAGCAGCGGCGGCACGGTCAGCAGGAGGGCGGCGGTCGGACTCAGTTTCGGATGCATGGCAGGACTGTAGCGGCTCAGGCGTGATCCGACTGATGACCCGGTGACAGCGACGGGCCTGATTTCATGGCAGGATACGGCAAATTTCACCAACGAGGACACCCCCATGAGTTCATTTCCTTCCCGCGCAATCTGCATCGGCCAACACGGCGGCGTCGAGCAGATGAAGCTCGTCAATGTCACGGTCGGCGAGCCCGGAGCCGGCGAGATCCGCATCCGCCACCATGCGGTGGGCCTCAACTTCATCGACGTCTACCAGCGCAGCGGCCTGTACCAGTTGCCGATGCCCTTGCAGCTGGGCATGGAGGCCGCCGGTGTGGTCGAGGCGGTCGGCGCCGGTGTCACGCACCTGCAGGTGGGCGACCGCGCGGCCTACGCCAGCCAGCCCCCCGGCAGCTACTGCGAGCGCCGCGTCATGCCGGCCAAGTGCGTCTGCAAGTTGCCCGAGGCGATTTCATTTGAGACCGGCGCCGCGATGATGCTCAAGGGCATGACGGCGCAGTACCTGCTCAAGCGCACGCTGCCACAGGGCGGCCTGCAGGCCGGCGACTTCGTCCTGTTCCACGCCGCGGCCGGCGGCGTCGGCCTGATCGCCTGCCAGTGGGCGCGCGCCATGGGGCTGCAGCTGATCGGCACTGCGGGGTCGGACGCCAAATGCGCGCTGGCCAAGGCGCATGGCGCCGCGCACGTGATCAACTACGCGAGCGAGGACTTCCTGGCGCGCGTGAAGGAGATCACCGGCGGCAAGGGCGTCAAGGTGGTGTACGACTCGGTCGGCAAGGACACCTGGGACAAGTCGCTCGACTGCCTGTCGCCCTTCGGCCTGATGGCCAGCTTCGGCAACGCGTCCGGCCCGGTGGCGCCGTTTGCGCCCGGCATCCTCGGCCCCAAGGGTTCGCTCTATGTGACGCGCCAGACCCTGTTCACGCACATCGCCACGCGCGAGGGCACGCAGGCTGTGGCCGACGATCTGTTCGAGGCCGTGACCAGCGGCAAGGTGACGATCCGCATCGACCAGCGCTACGCGCTGGAAGACGTGCAGCAGGCGCACCGCGACCTCGAAGCGCGCAAGACCACCGGCTGCACCATCCTCACGCTGTGAAGGCGGTCGCGCTCGATCCGCACTGGCTGGCCGCGCTGATGGCGAGCGCCGAGCAGGCGCCGCGGCGTGCGCGCGTGCCCCTGCTCTGGCGCGAGCACGCCATCGGCTCGGTCGAACCCGACTTCCTGCAGCGAATCGATTGGCAGCGGGTGGATCACGGGCCGGCGCCGCTGCAGGCCGACACGCTCGCGGGCGCGTCGGTCTGGCGCGTGACGGGCGAGGCCAGCGCGTCCTTGCAGCGCATCGCGCAGGCGCTGCACGACGCGCGCGCCGGGCGCGTGTTCCAGCACTGGCGCAACGAGCAGCTTGCGGTCTGCAATGCGCAAGGGGAGCAACTGGCCACGGTCGAGCGCGGCATCGTGCGCCCGCTGGGCATCGCGACGCAGGCCGTGCACCTGGTCGGGCGCGCGCCCGACGGGCGTGTCTGGGTCCAGCAGCGCGCGCTGGACAAGGCCAACGACCCGGGACTGTGGGACACGCTGATGGGCGGCATGGTGTCGGCGCAGGACAGCATTGAGTCGGCGCTCGAGCGCGAGACCTGGGAAGAGGCGGGCCTGAAACGGGAGAATCTGGCCGACCTGCGCCGCGGCGGTCAGGTCGTGCTGCGCAAACCGAGTTCCGACGGCGCGGACGCGGGCTATGTGGTCGAGCGCGTCGACTGGTACCAGTGCACGGTGCCGGACGGCGTGCAGCCGCTCAATCAGGACGGCGAAGTGGCGCAGTTCGCGTTGCTCGATCCGCTGGCGCTGGCGCAGCGATTGCAGCGCAACGAATTCACGACCGAGGCAGCTTTGATTCTGCTGGCCGCCCTGCGTTCTGCCCCTTGACCTGATGGTGGTTGTGCGAGGCGGGCTCGCGCAGCCGGTTCGGCGCGAGCACGCCGGCTGAATCGAGGATCGGGTAGGCGATCGAGCAGATGTGCGAGTTGATGCGCTTGAGGTCGCTGATCAGGTCTAGGTGCAGCGAGCTTGTTTCCATGCTCTGCAGCGTGTTGACCGACAGGCGGTCCAGGTGGGTGGCGGCGTATTCGCGCTCGAGATCGCGAAAGCGCGTCTTTTCTTCGAGCAGCTTGCGCGCGTCGCGCACATTGCCGTCCAGGAACACGCTCATGCCCAGGCGCAGGTTGTCCACCAGGCGCGAGTGCAGGTCGGTGATCTCCGTCATACCCGCTTCCGAGAATTCGCGCCCCGGCTTGATCTTCTTGTTCTCGATGTCTTCGAGCACGCGCTCGATGATGTCGCCGATCTGCTCCATGTTGATCGTGAAGCTGATGATGTCGGTCCAGCGCTGGCCTTCCTTCTCGCTCAGGGCTTCGCGCGAGATCTTGGTCAGGTAGTACTTGATGTCGGAATAGAGCTCATCGACCGTGTCGTCCATCTTCTGCAGCGTCTGCGCCAGCACGAAGTCGTTGTTGCGGATGACGTCGATCATGCCCAGCAGCATGCTCTCGACCACATCGGCCTGATGCATCGATTCGCGCACGGCGCACGAGATCGCCAGCGAAGGCGTCTCCAGCGCCGAGGGGTCGAGATGCCGCTGGCGCCCGGCTACGGAGCTCTTTTCCTGTTTCGGCAGCAGTTGCTCGACCCAGCGCGCCACGATCTGCGTCAGGCCGATGAAGATCACGCCGACCACCAGGTTGAAGCTCAGGTGGTACAGCACGACCAGCGTGGCCGTGTCGGCCATCCAGGGCCGCATCTCGTGCAGCCACAGGCCGACGAAGGGCGCGCTGATGGCAACGCCGATGACCTTGAACACCAGGTTGCCCAGCGGCACCTGGCGCGTCTCGACGTTAGTGTTGAGCGTGGTCAGCACCGCCAGCAGGCCGCTGCCCAGATTGGCGCCGAGCACCAGTCCGAGCGCGACATCGATCGGCACGACGCCGGTGCTGGCCAGCGTGGCGGTGAGCAGCACCAGGGCCAGGCTGGAATACGAGAGCACCGAGAGGATGCAGCCGACCGTGATCTCCAGCATCAGGTCGCTGCTCAGCGAAGCCAGCAGCGCCTTGATCGCGGGCGCCTGCGTCAGCACGCTGGTCGACTCGCGGACCATTTGCAGCGCCAGCAGCATCAGGCCCAGGCCGATCAGGATGCGCCCGACGCGTCCGACCGTGGTCGCCTGGCGCGCGATGAACAGCACGACGCCGATGAAGATGAACAGCGGGGAGAGCCAGGACATGTCGCGCGAGAACACGACAGCCATCAGGCTGGTGCCGATGTCGGCGCCGAGCATGACGGCCAGCGCCGCCGTCAGCGTCATCAGGCCCTGGCCGACAAAGGAGGAGACGATCAGCGCCGTGGCCGTGCTCGACTGCACCAGCGCTGTGACGCCGATGCCCGACATCATGGCCGTCAGGCGATTGGCGACACTGGTGGCCAGGATGTTTCGCAGGCTGGCGCCGAATACGCGCAGGATGCCGGTGCGTACCAGTTGCGTGCCCCAGACCAGCAGGGCGATGGCGGCGAGTAGGTTGAGCAGGTGCGTCAACAGGGTTCCTTGTTCGTGTTGCGCCTAGCGCGCGCGGCGTACGCGCAGCAGTTCATCGAGTATCAGGCAGGCGGCTCCGATGGTAATCGCACTGTCGGCCACGTTGAATGCGGGAAAGTGCCAGTTGTGCCAATGAAAGGACAGGAAATCGACGACGTAGCCGTAGAGCAGGCGGTCGATCACGTTGCCGATGGCGCCGCCCAAGATGCAGGCAAGCGCAAAGGAAAACAATTTCTGCCCGCTGTGCGACTTGAGCAGCCACAGGATCAGCGCCGCCGCCAGCACACCGATGGCGGTGAAGAACCAGCGCTGCCAGCCGGCGGAGCCGGCCAGGAACGAGAATGCCGCGCCCGTGTTGTGCCAGCGCACGAGGCTGAAGAAGCTCGTGACGGTCGTGCTGTCGCCGAGCTGGTAGAAGCCGACGATCAGCACCTTGGTGAACTGGTCGATCAGCACGATGGCAAAGGCCAGTCCCAGCCATTGCAGCATGCCGCCGGCGACGGATTTGCGGGCCATCAGGCGAAGTTCCTGGTTTCGCCGGCGCCGAACAGGTTGCTCGCGCAGCGGCCGCAGATGCCGGGGTGCGCCGCGTCGCTGCCGACGTCGTCGCGGTAGTGCCAGCAGCGCTCGCACTTGACGGCTGTGGAACCGGCGGCCGCGATCGACAGCGCCTCGCCCGCGACCAGATCGATGGCCGAGGTGATGAAGACGAACTTCAGGTCGGCACCGAGGCTGGCGAGCAGGGCGTAATCACCGGCATTGACCGTCAGCGTCACGTTCGCCTGCAGCGAGGAGCCGACTTGGCCCTGCGCGCGCAGCGCTTCGATCTCCTTGTTGACGGCGTCGCGGATTTCGCGGATGCGGCTCCACTTGGCGAGCAGCGCATCGTCAGATGCGGGCAGGCTCGCGTAGACGTCCATGAAGATCGACTCGCGCGTGGCCGCAGGCGTCTTGCCGGCAGCACCGAGCACGGCCCAGGCTTCCTCGGCGGTGAAGCTCAGGAACGGCGCCATCCAGCGCAGCATGGCCTGCGTGATCTGCCAGAGAGCGGTCTGCGCGCTGCGCCGCGCCAGCGAATCGGGCGCGGTGGTGTAGAGCCGGTCCTTGAGCACGTCGAGGTAGAAGGAGCCGAGGTCTTCCGAGCAGTAGATCTGCAGCTTGGCGACGACCGGGTGGAACTCGTAGATCTCGTAATGCGCGAGGATGTCGGCCTGCAGCTGCGCGGCGCGGCTCAGCGCGTAGCGGTCGATCTCGAGCAGCTGCTCCGGCGTGACGGCGTCAAGCGCCGGGTCGAAGTCGCTGACGTTGGCGAGCAGGAACTTCAGGGTGTTGCGGATGCGTCGGTAGGTGTCGACCACGCGCGCCAGGATCTTGTCGTCGCCGGCGATGTCGCCCGAGTAGTCGCTGGCCGCGACCCACAGGCGGATGATCTCGGCGCCGAGCTTCTTCGAGGTCTCCTGCGGATCGACGCCGTTGCCGGCGCTCTTGCTCATCTTGTGGCCCTTGCTGTCGACAGTGAAGCCGTGCGTCAGGATGCCCTTGTAGGGTGCGCGCCCATACATGGCGCAGGCGGTGAGCAGCGAGGAGTGGAACCAGCCGCGGTGCTGGTCGTGCCCTTCGAGGTACAGATCGGCCTCGCAGCCCTCGTCGTGGCCGCTGCCGGCATGCGAGCCCTTGAGCACCGTGGTGTGCGTGGTGCCGGAGTCGAACCAGACCTCGAGGATGTCGCTGCTCTTGGTGTAGTGCTGCGCGTCCTGTTCGCCGATGATCGATTCCGTGCTGGCCTTGCTCCAGGCCTCGATGCCGCCTTGCTGCACCATGTCGGCGGCAATGTCGAGGATCTCCATCGTGCGCGGATGCAGTTCGCCGCTGTCCTTGTGCAGGAAGAAGGGCAGGGGCACGCCCCAGCTGCGCTGGCGGCTGATGCACCAGTCGGGCCGGCCCGCGATCATGTCGCGCAGGCGCACCTTGCCGTTTTCCGGGTAGAACGAGGTCTGCTCGATCGCGTCGAGCGCGATCTTGCGCAGCGATTTCGGCGCCTTGTCCTTGGTGAACACGCCCTCGCCCTCGTCCATGCGGATGAACCACTGCGCCGCGGCGCGGTAGATCACCGGCGTCTTGTGGCGCCAGCAGTGCGGGTAGCTGTGCGTGATGGTGGCGGTGGCAAACAATCGGTCGGACTCGCCCAGCACCTCGATGATGCGCGGGCAGGCCTTCCAGATGTTGAGGCCGCCGAACAGCGGCAGCGTCGCCTCATAGGTGCCGTTGCCCTGCACCGGGTTGAGGATGTCGTCGTACTTCATGCCGTGCGCCACGCAGCTGTTGAAATCCTCCACGCCATAGGCCGGCGACGAGTGCACGATGCCGGTGCCGTCCTCGGCCGTGGCGTATTCGGCCAAGTAGACCGGTGCCAGGCGGTCGTAGCCGGCGTCGATGTGCGAGAGCGGGTGGCGGAAGTTGATGCCGCCTAGGCGCTCGCCGAGCGTGGTCGAGATGACCGTGCCGGCCAGGCCGTAGCGCTCCAGGCACTTGTCCACCAGCACCGAAGCCAGCACCAGCAGGCCGCGCGGCGTCTGCACCAGCGAATACTCGAGAGCCGGGTTCAGATTCAAGGCCTGATTCGCCGGGATGGTCCAGGCCGTGGTGGTCCAGATCACGGCGAAGGCCGCGCGGTCCAGTCCTGGTAGACCGAAAGCGGCGGCGAGCTTGTCCGGCTCGGCGCATAGGAAGCCGACGTCTAGCGTCTGCGACTTCTTGTCGGCGTATTCGATCTCGAACTCGGCCAGGCTAGAGCCGCAGTCGAAGCACCAGTACACGGGTTTGAGGCCGCGGTAGACAAAGCCGCGCTCGATCACGCGCTTGAAGGCGCGGATCTCGTCGGCCTCGTTGCTGAAGTCCATGGTGCGGTAGGGATGATCCCAGTCGCCCAGCACGCCCAGGCGCTTGAAGTCGGCGCGCTGGATGTCGATCTGCTCGGTAGCGAAGGCGCGGCTCTTGGCCTGCATCTCGTCGCGCGGCAGGTTGCGGCCGTACTTCTTTTCGATCGCGTTCTCGATCGGCAAGCCGTGGCAGTCCCAGCCCGGGATGTAGATCGCGTTGAGGCCCTTGAGCTGGCGCGCCTTGACGATCATGTCCTTGAGGATCTTGTTGACCGCGTGGCCCATGTGGATCTGGCCATTGGCGTAGGGCGGGCCGTCGTGCAGCACGAACTTCGGCGCGCCGGCGCGCGCGGCGCGCAGCTTCGGGTACAGGCCGTTCGCTTCCCATTGCTGCACCCAGAGCGGCTCGCGCTTGGGCAGGTCGCCGCGCATCGGAAACGGGGTGTCGGGCAGGTTCAGGGTGCTTCGGTAATCAACTTTTTCGGTCATGACAAATCTCTATCTGGCAACGGGGCACGGAACTCGCCTGGCAGGCAGGCGCGGGGCATTGAGGACGCGGGGCAAGGTGCGTCGGTGCGGGCCCCGTCAAATTCGTGCCGCGAGCCAGGCGCGCGCGTCGTCGCAGTCCTGCCGTATGCCGCGCGTCAGGGCATCAAGACCGTCGTATTTCAGCTCGTCGTGCAATTTGTGCAGCAGTTCCACGCGGATGATTTTACCGTACGCTCCCTCGGCGCCCAGGTTCTCGGGCCAGTCCAGGCAGTGCGTCTCCAGCAGCACGCGTCCGCCGTTGACGTCGCGCGGATCGAGCGAGGGCCGGATGCCCATGTTGGCCACGCCGGCAAGCGGCGCAGCGCTCAGGCCGTGCACGCGCACCACGAAGATGCCGCTGGCGGCCGGTTTCCAGTGGACAAAGCGCAGGTTCAGGGTCCGGAAACCGAGCTCGCGCCCGAGCTTGCGCCCGTGCACCACATGGCCCGAGATGCGGTACGGGCGTCCCAGCAGGCGCGCCGTGTCGGTCATGCGGCCTTGCGACAAGGCGTCGCGCACCGCCGAGCTCGACACGCGCAGGCCGTGAACCTCGTAGCTGTTCATGCGCGCCACGTCGAAGCCCTGTTCCGAGCCAACGCGGTCGAGCAGGTCGTAGTCGCCGGCGCGCTTGGCGCCGAAGCGGAAGTCGTCGCCGACCAGCACGTACTGCGCGCCCAGCCCTTGGCGCAGGACCTCCTCGATGAAAGCCTGCGGCGACAGCGCGGCCAGGCGCGCGTCGAACGGCAGCACCACGGTCTGATCGAGGCCGCACTGCGCCAGGTCGATCAGCTTGTCGCGCAGCGTGCCGATGCGCGCGGGCGCCAGGTCGGGCTTGTGCATGACGGCGGCAAAGTAGTCGCGCGGATGCGGCTCGAAGGTCAGCGCGCAGCTCGGCAGGCCGCGCTGCTGCGCTTCGCTCTTGAGCAGCGCCAGCATGGCCTGGTGGCCACGGTGCACGCCGTCGAAGTTGCCGATCGTCAGCGCGCACGCGGCGTTCAGACCGGGGTGGTGAAAGCCACGGAAAACCTTCATTGGACTGTTATCTTTTTGATAGCTGGCGGCGCTCGGGTTTGATGCGCCGCAAAGCGGATGGCCACGGAAACAGGGTATATTGTCTCTTAGCCGAGCGATGGTGAACGAATGTCTTTTTCAGGAGGCGTTTTTGAAGGTCTTGAAGCTCTCAGCCCAGGGGTTGCCCCAATCGTGGATATCGCTGGAACAGGCGGTCATCCACTACGCCGCGCAGGAAGTGCGCTGGGAGATGGGGCGTGAGATCGCGGTCTTCCACGGCGGGCACAACGCGCTCACCGGCGTGCAGTCGGTCATCACGATCAACAGCATCATCGGCACCAAGGGCGTGCCCAGCATCAATCCGTTCCACCTGAAGCCGGGCCTGACCAATCACAAGCTGTTCGCGCGCGACCGCAACATCTGCGCCTATTGCGGCGAGCATTTCATCGAGGAAGAACTCACGCGCGAGCACATCATTCCGTTCGCGCAGGACGGCATCGACACCTGGATGAACGTGGTCACGGCGTGCCGCGCCTGCAACCACCGCAAGAGCCATCGCACACCCGAGCAGGCCAAGATGCCGTTGCTCTACACGCCCTACGTTCCCAGCCTGTGGGAAGACTTCATCCTGCGCAACCGGCGCATCCTGGCCGACCAGATGGAGTTCCTGATGGCGCACGTGCCCAAGTCGTCACGCCTTATCGCCTGAGCCCGTTGGCCTGAGCTGAGCAGCGCCCGGACCTGCCAGAGACCCGCAGCGCCATGCCAACACCCCAGCGCCCGGCGTTTGGCCGCCTGCAGTCGTTCGGCCTGTCCTGGCCGCTGTTGGTGGCAGTGACGGTGTGCATCGGATTCCTGTCGGGTTCGACCACGCAAATCCTGGGTGACCCCGATACCTGGCTGCATCTGGCGACCGGGCATTGGATACTGCAGCATCACAGCGTGCCCGTCGTCGACCCCTTTTCCTACCCGATGGCCGGTGCCCCGTGGATCGCGCACGAATGGCTGGCGCAATGCCTGATGGCCGTCGCCTACGATTGGTGCTGCTGGACCGGTTTGGTGCTTCTGGCCGCGGGTGCATTTGCGCTGACGCTGGCCTGCTTGCTGCGTTTCATGCTCGGCGTCATGCCCGCCATCTATGCCCTGCTGTTTTGTGCGCTGGCATCGTCGGCGCTGGCGCCGCACCTGCTTGCGCGGCCGCACGTGCTGGCGTGGCCGATTCTTGCGCTTTGGGCCGGCAGCCTAATCAAGGCCAGCGAGAGAAAGCGACCGCCGCCCTGGCACCTGGCGGGCCTGATGGTGCTATGGGCCAACCTGCATGGCAGCTTCACGCTCGGGTTGGTGTTGGTCATGGCCGGCGCCTTGGAGGTGGCGACCGGCAGCCCCGCAGCGGAGCGCTGGAAGACGCTCAAGCCCTGGTGTGCCTTCTTCTGCCTTTCAGTGCTGGCGGCCATGATCACGCCTGCGGGTTGGCGGGGGCTGTGGTTCACGTTTCATGTCGTGAATCTGAAACATCTGGACGTCATCGGCGAATGGATGCCGACCTCCTTTGCCGCCTTCAATCCTCTCGAACTGTGGCTGCTGGTATTGCTGGGGCTGGCCATGTGCGGCTATCTGCGCCTGCCTCTGGTCCGGTTGCTGTTGCTCATGGGACTGCTGCATCAGGCCCTCGCGCATGGTCGTTATCTCTCCATCTTCGGCATGCTGACGCCTTTGTTGATCGCCGCTTCATTCGCAGCGCAGTATCGGATACGCTCGGAGGACCGGCGGGATGTGTCGGCGCTCGATGACTTCTTTGATGTCCTGGCCGCGCCCGCCCAGCGGGTGATGGTTGCAGCTGCCGTTCTTCTGGTGCTGCTGACGGGCCTTGCGGTGCATGGAACCGGGCAGCACCGGCCGGAGGCTTCGATATCACCGCGCGCTGCCGTGCAGGCCGCGATGGACGCCGGCGCCAAAGGCCATGTCCTGAATCAGTACAGCTTCGGCGGCTACCTGATCGATCGCGGGATTCCGGTCTTTATCGACGGGCGTGCCGACCTGTATGGCGACCGGCACATGGGTGCCTATCTCGATGGGGTGGAGTCGGGTCAGCCGGAAAAGATCCGCAAGGTGCTCGATGATTTTCAGATTGGCTGGACGCTGCTGCGCCCCGATTCAGCGACCGTGCGCTACCTTGACCAGCACAACGAATGGCGCAAGGTCTACGCGGATGAAAACGCTGTGGTCCATATCCGGCAATGAACCTGCTGACGTGATCCGACAACGCGCGGCCGGGTGCAGACCCGGTCTGTGGCGCTGCCGGGCGCCACAGACGCGCAGTCTTTGGGCTCAGGCAAAAACGCCGGCCGTGTCCTGCATGCGGCTGGCCACCTCGCCGAGGTGGTGCATCGAATCGCCGAAGCTAATTTCCATCTGCGTGAGCTTCTTGAAGTAGTGGCTCACGATGTACTCTTCCGTCACGCCGATGCCGCCGTGCAGTTGCACCGATTGCTGGCCGACAAAGCGCATGGAATTACCGAGCTGGTACTTGGCGCGTGCCATCGCGGCGCGGCGCTCGGGCGCCGGCGCGTTGAGCTTGAGCGCGGCGTAGTAGCTCATCGAGCGCGCCAATTCGAGCTGCATCTTCACGTCGGCCATGCGATGGCGCAGGGCCTGGAAGCTGCTGATGGCAACGCCGAACTGCTTGCGCGTGTTCATGTACTCGGCCGTGATCGCCACGGTCTTGTCCATGACGCCGATGGCTTCGGCGCAGGTGGCGGCGATGCCGATGTCGATGGCGTGCTCCAGCGCGGCGAGCCCTTCGGGCGTGATCAGGCTGGCCGGCGCATTCTGCAACGTCAGCTCGGCGGCGCGGCTGCCGTCCTGCGTGCCGTAGCCGCGTGTCGCCACACCACTGGCAGACTGCTCCACCAGGAACAGAGCGATCTTGCCGTCGACGGTGGCCGGCACAATGAAGGCCGTGGCCTTGTCGCCTGCGCTCACCACGCTCTTGCTCGCCACCAGCGTCCAGCCGTTGGCGCCTTGCGTCGCCTTGGCCTTGCAGGCGTTGAGTTCGTAGCGCGCGGCGCGTTCCTGGTACGCCAGCACCACCAGTGCCTCGCCGCTGGCGATCTTCGGCAGCCAGGCGGTCTTGACGGCGTCCGGGGCATAACCGCTGAGCACAGCACCGGCAATCAGGCTTTGCACCAGCGGCTCGAGCACGATGCCGCGACCCAACTCCTCCATCACCACCATGCCCTCGACCGGGCCCATGCCCATGCCGTCGTTTGCTTCCGGGATATAGAGGCCGGCCAGGCCCAACTCGGCCAGCTCGGTATAGGCCTCCTGCGAAAAGCCGCCGGCCTTGACGGCCGCATTGCGGCGCTCGAAGGTGTAGCCCTTGTCAACCCATTTGCGCACCGCGTCGCGCAGTTGTTCCTGGTCGTCTGTGAAATCGAAATCCATGATGTTGCCTTTCTAGCCTAAAACCGTCTGTGCAACGATGGTGCGTTGCACTTCGTTGCTGCCGCCATAGATGGTGGTCTTGCGCATGTTGAAGTAGGTCGAGGTCAGCGGCGCGCACCAGATGCCGCCGCCGGGGAAGTCGCCCTGCCAGCCGGCTTCCATCGCCTCGTGGATCAGCGGCAGCGCGTAAGGACCGGCAGCCAGCATCATGAGCTCGCTGTAGCGCTGCTGGATCTCGCTGCCGCGGATCTTGAGCAGGCCCGCGATGTCGAGCGAGTTCTTGCCCGACTTCTCCGCGGCGAGCACGCGCAGCACCAGCATTTCGAGCGCCACGACCTCGACTTCGAGCTTGGCGATTTCGTCGCGAAAGCGCACATTGTCATAGACGTTTTCGGCCTTGGCGATGCGCTTGAGGCGTTCGAGTTCGCGCTTGGTGCGGTTGACGTCGGCGATGTTGGTGCGCTCATGGCTGAGCAGGTGCTTGGCATAAGTCCAGCCCTTGTTCTCTTCGCCGATCAGGTTCTCCACCGGCACTTCGACGTTGTCGAAGAAGACCTCGTTGACTTCGGGTTCGCCGTCGAGCAGCACGGTCGGGCGCACGGTGACGCCGGGTGATTTCATGTCGATCAGCAGGAAGCTGATGCCGGTCTGCGGCTTGCCCTCGTTGCTGGTGCGCACCAGGCAGAAGATCCACTCGCCGTACTGGCCGAGCGTGGTCCAGGCCTTCTGGCCGTTGACGATGTACTTGTTGCCCTGGCGCTCCGCCTTGGTCCGCACCGATGCCAGGTCGGAGCCCGAACCCGGTTCGCTGTAGCCCTGGCTCCACCACACTTCGCCACTGGCGATGCCGGGCAGAAAGCGCTGCTGCTGCTCGGCGTTGCCGAAGGCCATGATGACGGGCGCGACCATGACCGGACCGAACGGCACGACGCGCGGCGCACCGGCCAGCGCGCATTCTTCCTCGAACAAATGCTTTTGCACTGAGTTCCAGCCCGGGCCGCCGAAGGCTGTTGGCCAGGCATGTCCCAGCCAGCCCTTCTTGCCCAGGATCCTGGCCCAGCGCTGCATGTCCTCACGGCTCAGGCGCAGCGCGTTGTGCACCTTGTGCGAGATGTCAGCCGGCAGGTTTTCGCTGACCCAGGTGCGAATGTCCTTGCGAAACTGCTGCTCTTCAGGGGTAAATGCCAAATCCATAGAAAGATCTCCAAATTTCGGATGGGTGATGTTTTAGCACGGTCGTTCGATTAGGGCTGTCCAGGTTGCGACACGCCGAGTTCGGCGCACAGTTTTTGCACGGTTTCGCGCAGTTGCGCGACCTCGGCTTCCAGCCGCGCCAGGCGTTCGGCCTGACTGCCGCTGGCGCTCGCGCCGGGATCAAAGCCCTGGTTCGGGTCCACCGGTCCGCACAGCAGGTGCGCCCAGCGCTGTTCGCGCGCCCCGTGGGCGCGCGCCAGCTTGACCACGAGCGGGCCGCCCTTTTCGGCTGCCCGGTCCTGCAGCTCTTCCAGAAAGCCTTCGACCGATGAGATGTCGGCGAACTTGTACCAGCGCTCGGCGTTCAGGCGCAACTCGCCGGCGGTTTGCGGACCGCGCAGCATCAAGAGGCCCAGCAGCACGGCCGCCTGCTCGTAGACGCCGATGCCGCGCTGGAAGTTGTGCTCGTAGCGCGTGCTGCGCCCGCCGCTGGATTCGCGCACCAGATTCAGCGTCCGGAGCGTGTCGAGCGCGCTGGCGACTTCGGCCTCGTCGATGTCCATCAGGGGCTCGCGGCTGGACTTCTGGTTGCAGCCCAGCAGCAGCGAGTTCAGCGTGAGCGGGTAGCTGTCGGGCACGGTGCGCGCCTTTTCCATCAGCGTGCCCAGCACGCGCGCTTCGATCGCGCTCAGGGTCGGTGTCGGGGCAATCGGGGTATCAGGGGTCGCGGTCATAATTGGCTCAGGTATGAAGAACATCGTTATTTTGATCTCTGGCGGCGGCTCCAACATGGCGGCTATCGTCAAAGCGTCGCAGCGCGACGCCTGGCACGACAAATTCGGCGCCCGCGTCGCCGCCGTCATCAGCAACAAGGCCAGCGCCGCAGGCCTTGTCTTTGCCGCCGAACATGGCCTGGCGACCGAGGTGCTCGACCACAAGGCCTTCGATTCGCGCGAAGCCTTCGACGCCGCCCTGGCCAACGTGATCGACCGCTTCGACGTACCGGGGCAGCCGGCGCTGGTCGTGCTGGCCGGCTTCATGCGCATTCTCACGCCTGGTTTTGTCAATCGCTATCAGGGCCGCCTGCTCAACATCCATCCCTCGCTGTTGCCGGCCTTTCCGGGGCTGCACACGCACCAGCGCGCGCTCGATGCCGGCTGCCAGGTGGCCGGCGCCACGGTGCACCAGGTGACGGCCGAACTCGACCACGGGCCGATCCTCGCGCAGGCCGTGGTCCCGGTACTGCCCGGCGACAGCGCCGACACACTGGCCGTGCGCGTGCTCACGCAGGAGCACCGCATCTACCCGCAGGCGATTGCCGACTTGCTGCGCAAAATTCCGTAAGCCTGACCATCACAGCCGTCATTTCGAGCCCCGACCCGCAATCCATGCATCAGCAAGCCATGGATCGCCGCGCTGCGCTCGCCATGACCGATCCGGGCTCATGGCCCGCATGCATCGTGAAGTTGATAGTTATCAACTGTCCTGCGCGGACCCCTTTGCAAGTTGATAGTTATCAAGTGCCGCGTCGGTGTGCTGGCGCACGCTACTCCCCATGCAGAAACTGAATCAATAACACGCCAACAAGGGTGCCATTGGTTGTTCTGCTAATCGGTCAGTTGCCTTCAGGAGGCGGCTGGTTTCTTTAGTCGAACTGGGGATTAATCATGGAAAAGACATTTCTCGCAACCCGCAATTTTCTGCGTGACGAAGAGGGCGTGACCGCCATCGAATATGGACTGATCGCAGCCTTGATCGCCGTGGCCGTCATCGCCACGGTCTATCTGGTCGGACAGCAACTGAACACGGTGTTCGCCAAGATCAAGACCTGCCTCACAACGCCGGCCAGCTGCGGAACCTGATCAGTGTCTGCGCCTGGGTGGGCGGGCAAGGCATGGCGTGACGAAGACGGTTTGACCGCCATCGAGTACGCCCTGATTGCAGCCATCATCGCGGTCGCCGTCACGGTCACCGTGCTGGCGGTCGGTCAGGAAGTGCATGGCTTCTACCTTCACCTCCAGGCCTGCATGACCCAACCCAGCGCGTGTTGAATTCTTCGCATACATCACAGACTACAGGAACCCGTCATGGATCTCGATCTCAACCCGGCAACCTGGCAACTGTGGTGTTATGCGGCACTCGCCCTGACCCTGGTCATGGCGGTCGAGTCCGATCTGCGCGCGCACCGCATCCCCAATGTCGTCGTCTTGCTGATGCTGTGCAGCGGTGTGCTGCTCAACACAGTCGGACCGACCAATGGCCGTGAAGGCCTGTTCAGCCAATTCCCCGGTGCCCTGGGCGCCGGGCCAGCGCTGCTTGGTGCCTTGGTGGGCCTTGTGATCTTTCTGCCGATGTACCGGTGGCGCGCCATGGGAGCGGGTGACGTCAAGCTGCTGGCCGCGCTCGGCGCCTTTGCCGGGCCGGTCGAGATCATCAGCCTGGCGCTGTGCATTCTGGTCGCAGGCGGTGTGCTCGCGGTGGCGCGCATGCTGTGGACCGGAAAATCGCGCGCGGTTCTGGGCAATGTGAAGCTGGTGCTTGGGGGTCTCGGTGGTGCGACCGGTCGCTCGTTCGATCCGGCCACGCAGTCCGCCGAACGCATGCCGTATGCGCTGGCTTTAGCCGGTGGCGTGCTGGCTTATGCCGTCTGGCGCTCGGCTGGCGCGATGCCATTGATCGGTTTCTGATACCGGCTCGAAACAACAAGAAGAAACACCATGCAAGCCGAACAAACATCCTTGCGCAGTGCCGCAGCGCCGTCGGACCCGATCCGCGCGGCGGGCGCTGTGGCCGATGGCCTTCCAGATGCCTTCCTCATCGACCTGTTGCTGCGGCATCTGTCGCGCATGGGCGAGTTGCGCCTGTTCGAGATATCGAAGCGACTGGGCCTGAGCCCGATGCGCATTTCGCCGCTGCTGGTGCACATGCGGGCCTTGCTGCTGATCGAGATCCCGCGGCGCGGCGAAACCGAGGGCGACGTCAGTTATGCCTTGACCGAAGCCGGGCGCAAGCACGCCGCGCTGGCGTTCGAGCGATGCCAGTACGCGGGCGCCGCGCCGGTCACCCTGGCCGACTATGTGGCGCAGGTGGGCCGGCAGAGCCGCCGTCTGCAGCCGACCACGGCGCCGCGCCTGAAAGAGGCGATGGGCAATGTGGTGGTCGAAGCGGACCTGTTGCCGACCTTGGGCAGCGCGCTCAACTCCGGCAAGGCGATCTACCTCTACGGCCAGAGCGGCTCCGGCAAGTCCTATCTGGCCGAGCATCTGGTCAAGACCCTGCAGGGTGACGTCTGGGTGCCGCACGCGATCTATGTCGATGGCGAGATCATCCAGGTCTTCGACCCGCTGGTGCACCACGTGGTGGAGCAGGCGGCGCCGCAGCGCCGATTGAGCCTGGACGAGGTCCCGGATGGCCGCTGGGTTCGCGTGGCGCGACCGGTCGTCGTCACCGGCGGTGAACTCACGCTGCAGATGCTGGACTTGGAGTTCGACAAGCTCAGCCGCCTTTACGTGGCGCCGCCGCAGATGAAGGCGAACAACGGCATCCTGGTCATCGACGATCTGGGTCGCCAGCGCGTCAGTGCGCGCGACCTGCTCAACCGCTGGATCGTGCCGCTCGACCGTCATGTGGATTATCTTGGCTTGCACACCGGCGCCACCTTTGAAGTGCCGTTCGATGTGACAGTCATCTTTGCCTCCAACATGACGCCCGACGAGTTGACCGACCCGGCGTTTGCGCGCCGCCTGGGCTACAAGATCGAGATCGGCGCGCTCAGCCAGAAGGGCTACCGCACCGTGATTGCGCAGGCCTGCCAGCGCGTCGGCATCGAGGCCGATCCGGCGGCGATCGATTTCATGATCGATCACCTGCATCCGTCCTACGAGCAGGCCTACCTGCCCTGCGTTCCGTATGACGTGATCAGCAAGGTCAGGGACCGGGCTCTTTATCTGGGGCAGTCACCGCGCCTGACCCCCGAGTTGATCGAGTGGGCGTGGAAGACGTACTTTGGCGTGGGCAATCCGCCGCAACAAAGGCTTCGGAGTAACGGAACTGAGGAGTGTGAAAAATGAGAAGCACCCGTGCAATTGTCATGATCCTGCTATCGCTGATCGCAGGCATCGCCGCCGTGATCCTGGCCGCCCGATGGGTCGGACAGCAGGCGGCGCAAAACACCAGCCCGGTCGTGGTCGCCGCGCGCGACCTTGAGCCCGGTGCGCCGCTGACCGCTGGCATGCTGCAGCAGACGCCCTGGCCCGCCGGTGCGGTGCCGGTCGGCGCGTTCGAGGACCCCAAGAAGCTCGAAGGCCGGGTCATCCGCTCGCCGGTTTTCAAGGGCGAACCGGTGCTCGAGCCCAAGCTGGCGCCCGAGGGCACCAAGGGCGGCCTGACCTCGATCATCCAGAGCGGCAAGCGCGCCATCAGCGTGAAGGTCAATGAAGTGGTCGGCGTCGCCGGCTTCGCACTGCCGGGCAGCTTCGTCGACGTGATGGTCAACGCGACGGACAGCAAGAACAAATCGGTCTCCAAGATCGTCCTCAAACGCATCCTGGTGCTGGCGGTGGCGCAGGAGGCCAACCGTGACGAGACCAAGCCCAAGGTCGTGAGCGCCGTCACGCTCGAGGTGACGCCGGCTGAGGCCGAGAAGATCGACTTGGCGCGCAGCATCGGCTCGTTGTCCCTTGTGCTGCGCAATGCGATCGACAACAACGACACCGAAACGGCCGGCACCGATCGTGAGGATCTGCTCGGCAAGGAAGTGGCGGCGCCGGTTGCACGGGTTGCGGCTTCCGCTGCCACCGCTGCGGCGCCGGTGCGCCGTGCCGTCAAGCCGCGTGCGGCTGCCGCGACCGCGCCGCGCCCGGCGGCGTCGGCCAGTACCAGTGTTGAAGTGATCCGCGGCGTGCAAAAAGCCAACTCTGAATTCTGATTTCGAAGGAAACCAAAATGAATACAGCATCACAATCCCTCGTCGGTATGGCGAATTCCTGCCGGCACGGCAGAACACTTGGCCTGCGCACGCACCACTTGCTGGCTGCATGGCTGCTCGCCGCCAGCGCAGGACTGGGTCTGGCCATATCGGCCCAGGCGCAGACGGCGGCGCAGAAGACCACGGTCATCAAGGGCGCGACGGCGGTCAGCGCGTCAGTGCCCTCCGGCAGCAGCAGCGGCTTCGCCGCGCTCGGCCCGACGCTGGAACTGATCATCGGCAAGTCGACGCTGATGCGCACGCCGTCACCGATCGAGCGCATCTCGGTGGGCAACCCGTCGATTGCCGACGTCTCGCTGATCAATCCGTCCGAGCTCTACCTGCTGGGCAAGGCCTATGGCTCGACCAACCTCGTGATCTGGCGCAAGGGCGCGGAGACGACGGTGATCGACGTCAACGTCAGCATCGATGCCGACCGCATGGAAAAGAAATTGCGCGACCTGCTGCCCGATGAGACCGGCATCCGCGTGCGCCCGGCGGCCGACTCGGTGATCCTCACCGGCGTGGTCTCGAGCGCGACCAAGGCCAAGTACGCCGAGGACATTGCCAACGCCTTCGTGCGCGACATCAACAAGAACCTGGTGCTGCCGGTGGCGGCGGGCGATGCCAAGGCCAAGGCCGGCACCGCGCTGGCCATCAGCGGGACGGCTGGAGGCTCGGCCGAGGGCGGCGCCAAGGTCGTCAATCTGCTGCGCATCGCGCAGGGCCAGCAGGTGATGCTTGAGGTCAAGATCGCCGAAGTCAGCAAGACCCTGATCGACAAGCTGGGCTCCAGCGTCGCGGTCCGGCGCACCGGCAACAACGGCGACAACGTGTTCTCGATGCTGTCGAACTTCCTGAGCAGCGGCGGCGGTCTGCTGGAGGCGCTCAATGTCGGCCGCACCGCGATCAGCATCGACGGCCAGAACGACGATGGCCTGGTGCGGGTTCTGGCCGAACCCAACATCATGGCCGTCAGTGGCCAGTCGGCCAGCTTCCTGTCGGGCGGCAAGATCTTCATCCCGGTGTCGCAAACCAACAGCGGCATCACGGGCGGATCGACCATCACGCTGGAGGAAAAGGAGTTCGGCATCGGGGTTCGCTTCACACCGACCGTAATGGACGGCACGCGCATCAACCTCAAGCTCGTCTCCGAAGTGTCCGATCTGACGCAGACCGGCTCGCCCTTTACCACGGTCAACGGGGTCGTCTCGATCCTGCCTTCGCTCACGGTGCGCCGCGCCGATACCACGGTGCAGCTCAATGACGGACAGAGCTTCGTCATCGCCGGGCTGATCAAGAACAACTCGACCGCTGCCATCAAGCGCTTCCCCGGACTCGGTGACGTGCCGGTGCTCGGCGCGCTGTTCCGCAGCAGCGAGTTCCAGAAAGACCAGACCGAACTGCTGTTCGTCATCACGCCGCGCCTGGTCAAGCCGCTGGCCGAAGTCCCGGTCCTGCCGACCAGCAACCATGTCGAACCCAAGCCGACCGACGTCTTCCTCTATGGCACGGTGGAAGCGCCTGCGCCCGCACCTGCCGCCAATCAATGAAGGAAATGCCATGAACAAGATCACGCTCACTTTGCTCCTCGGGCTGCTGGCTGCATGCACCAGCATCACGCCGAACTACGACGCGAAATTCGGCGATGCCGTGCGCTCGGCGCGCCAGGCGCAGATGCTCAATCCCGGCGCCAAGGGTGACACGGACCCGGTCATGGGCATCGATGCCCAGGCGGGTGTCAAGGCGCAGGAACGCTACCAGGAATCCTTCAAGATGCCACCCAAGACGTTCGAAGTGATCAACATCGGCGGCGCCCTGTCGGGGCAATAGCCCGGTCATCCTCCACTGCCTGAGCCGAACACCATGAAGCAGCCCAATTGCCCGAAGTGTCAGCGTCCGCAGCGCGGCGCGGTGATGATCGTGTTCGGGCTGACCGTGGTGATCCTGATTGCCTTTGTCGGACTGGCCATTGACCTCGGGCGCTTCTTTGTTGTGAAGTCGGAGCTGCAGAACGCGATGGATGCCTGCGCCCTGTCGGCGGCATCGCAGTTGAAGCCGGGGGTCAACGATCTCAATGCGCTGACCCGGGCAGTGGCCTACGGCAAGGTCTTCATCACCGGCCCCGACGCGGTGAGGAACAAGGTCAACTTCCAGAGCATGGTGCTGGATCCGAACGTGTTGGAAATCACGTTTGCCGCCAGCAACGGCCCCAATGACGGCAGCAACTACAAGAGTGCGGGGGATGCCAGCTCGACGACGGCCAAATTCGTCAAATGCAACTACCCCTTGTCCGGCTTGCCGATCTACTTCATGCAGATTCTCCGGCTCATGGGCCTGGGCGACGATTCGAATACGCAAACGATCAGCGCCATGGCGGTGGCCACGCGCGAGGCTCCGATCGCGTCCTGCATACCGGTGGCCGCGTGCGCAGCCGCGGGCGGCACGGCCGCCAACAATTTTGGCCACACCGTCGGCGAATGGCTCACCGCCTACAACGGCACGCCATACGGCACCGGCAATTTTGGCTGGATCGATTTCACACCGCCGGCCGGCGGCGCTGAAGAGGTCAAGGCGATTCTGGCCGGCAACATGCAATGCAATGTGGCACAGATCGGTGATCGCGTCGGCCAGAACGGCAACCTCGACACCTTGCAGGAGGCGTGGAACTCGCGCTTTGGCTGGTACCGGCATGGCGGCGGCTACAGTCCGACCGAGGCACCGCCTGACAAGAGCGGCTTTGCCTACTCCAATCTCACCGCTGCGGGTGCCACTGGCGCCGGCAACTGGCCGAGCGGCTTCAACGCCTACAGCGGAAGTTCCTCGGTCCCGAACCAGCCGAACTTCATCGACGCGCGCAACCTGAATCTGCCTTACCAGCAAACGATTCCGGACGGCATCAAGATCAATCAGTACAACGCACCGCTGGACGCGACGCAGCTCAACGCGCTGGGCCGGGTGGACCGTCGAATGGTTGCCGCACCGGTGGTGGATTGCAGCATCTGGAACACGCCGCCTGGCAACCAGATGACGCCCATACTGGGCTGGGCCTGCGTGCTGATGCTCAACCCGATCGAGAACGGCTCGGTGGCTTCGCTCGGCGCCAAGCTGGAGTTCCTGGGCCTGGCCGGCGCCGGGAGCAGTCCGTGCTCAGGCGGGTCGGAGTATTCCATCGCGCCGGTGCTGACACAGTGAGAATGCGCATGAAATCCGGCAAACAAAAAGGTGTAGCAGCGATCGAGCTGGCCCTCATCATCGGCCCCATGGTGATCGCTCTTTTTGGCGTCACCGAATTGGGCCGCGCCCTCTATCAGTACAACGCCCTGGTCAAGGCCACACGCACCGCCGCGCGTTACCTGGCGCAGCAGGATCTCGCCAATCTGAGTACGGGTGATCGAACTGCCGTTTATAACAAGACCATTGCGCTGGCCGTCTGCGCCCACCCGGTGTGCGCCAGCATGGATCCCGTGGTGCAGGGCCTGTCCGAAGCGAACGTCAGCCTGTGCGACTACCTGACCTGCGCCGGCACCCACAAGAGCGTCCTGACCGGGCAGGGCAGCGTGGATCTGGTGAGTGTGACGATCGGCGGGAGCGGGGCGCAGGCCTTTCAGTTCGAATCGGTCGTGCCCGGCATCCTGCCGAATTTCAGCTTCTCGGCCATCAAGGCGACCATGGCGTCGCGTTACTTCTGATGGATTCCATGATGCGCAGACCAACATTCAAACCCGGTTCAAGCCCGATGCTGCGCAAATGGCAGCGCGGGATGGTGATCATCGAATTCGCCCTAGTCGTGCTGCTGGTGTTTTTCCCGCTCATGCTGGGCATCATGGAATTCGGCCGCTGGCTGTTCACACTCAACGCGGCCGCCGAGGCCACGCGCGTGGGTGCGCGACTCGCGGTTGTATGCAGCAACTCCGCCACCGACGTGGTCAAGATCAAGGAGAAGATGCGCTTCTTCATCGGCGGGGTGAGCAATGACCAGATCAGCATCACTTACCAGCCCTCAGCCAGCTGCAACACGGACTGGAGCGCCGATGCCAGCAACCGCTGCGAAAGCGTGACGGTCCAGCTGAGCGGCGCGACCTTCACGCCGCTGATGCCGTACTTTGGGGTTCCGGTATCGATCCCGCCATTTGTCACCACCTTGCCGCGTGAATTCATGAAGAGCAGCGGCAATCCGGTATGTCCCTGATGGTGTAGCGCCGCTCGAAAACCAAGAAGAAAAAACATGAACATCAAGGTATCCGCCCTGTGCAACTCCGAGGCCACGGTCGCGGCGCTGAATGCCGCCGCGTCGAACCGGAGCGGGGTGCTGCTGTCGGCGCAGACCGGCTCGCCGCAATCGGTGGCCGGTGTGCTGCGCCGCGAGCAGCCTGATGTGATGCTGCTCGATTTTCCGAACACCGATGAGCTGGCGATGCAGCAGGTCGAATCGGCCCTGCTGAAGGCGCCGGCCACGCACATGGTGCTGGTCAGCCCGGATCGCTCGGTCGAGTTCCTGATGCGCGCCATGCGCGCCGGCGTGCGCGAAGTGCTGCCCTCGCCGCTGAGCGCGGCGACGCTGCTGCAGGTGATCGAACGCGTGCAGACCGGGCAGCTGGTTCGCGCCGGCAGCCAGAACGCGGCCGCTCAGGTGATCGCCATGATCCCCGCCAAAGGCGGTGCCGGAGCGACCTTTCTCGCCAGCAACCTGGCCTATGCGCTGTCGCGCCAGGGCAACCGCGTGGCCTTGCTCGACCTCAACCTGTACTTCGGCGATGCCTCGATCTTCCTTGGCGACAAGCCGGTCGTGTCGAGCATGCTGGACCTGGCACGCCAGTCGGATCGGCTCGATGCCGCGCTGCTGAACTCCAGCATGATCAAGGTGAACGAAAACCTGCACCTGCTTGCGGCCTCGGAATCACCGGAAGAGGTGAGCGAGGTATCGGCGGCGGATGTCGAAAAGATCATCGAGCTGGCGCGCAGCCATTACGACTTCGTGCTGATGGACGTCAGCAGCACGCTCGACCCGGTCGCGGTCAAGGCGCTGGACCTGGCCGATACGGTGTGCCTGATCCTGCAGTTGAACCTGCCGTTCCTGCGTGCCGCAAAGCACATGGCTGCCGTGTTCCGTCAGCTCGGCTATCCGCGCGAGAAGGTCAGCGTGGTCGTGAACCGCTTCGAGAAGATCGGAAACATCAACCTCTCGAATGTGGAGAAGGCGACCCTGCTCAAGATCGGTCGGACCATCCCGAACAGCCACATCGCCGTCACGGCCTCGGTCAACGAGGGCGTGCCCTTGATCGACATGGCACCGCGCGACCCCGTGGCCCGCGCGCTGCAGGCCTGGGTGCAGGAGCTTGCCCCGGGCTCTGACGAGACCCGCGTCAGCTGGTGGCAACGACTGATGAGTCCCTCATCCTGAAGCACAACCCATTCAAACAGAGAAAGAGAAAACATCATGAACCTGCGAGATTGGAAACAGACTGCCAAGACCGTAGCAAAGACCGGCGATTTCGGCAGCGAATCGCGTCTGGCGGCGTCGACCGAATACTACGAACTCAAGGCCAAGCTGCACAGCCAGTTGCTCGGCCGCATCGACCTGGAGGTGCTCGGCAGCATGGCGCCGGATCGCCTGCGCGAGGAACTCGGCACCATGGTCGAGAAACTGCTCAGCGAGTCGGGCGTGGCGCTCAACGCCGCCGAGCACAAGCGCATGATCGAGGACATCCAGAACGAGGTGATGGGCCTGGGCCCGCTCGAGCCGCTGCTGGCCGACCCCACGGTATCCGACATTCTGGTCAACGGTCCGGGCAAGGTCTATGTCGAGCGACGCGGCCGGATCGAGCTGACCGATGTCGTTTTCTCCGACGCCGCCCACCTGATGAAGGTGATCGACAAGATCGTCTCGCGCATCGGCCGGCGCATCGATGAATCGAGCCCGATGGTCGATGCCCGCCTGCCCGACGGTTCGCGCGTCAATGCGATCATCCCGCCGCTGGCGCTTGACGGGCCGCTGCTGTCGATCCGCCGCTTCGCCGTCGTGCCGCTGCGCGTCGAGGATCTGATCAAGAGCAAGTCGCTGACGCCGGAGCTGGCACAGCTGCTCGCCGGCATGGTGCGCGCCAAGATGAACATCCTGATCTCGGGCGGGACCGGCACCGGCAAGACCACACTGCTCAATGTCATGTCGGCTGCCATACCGAGCGCCGAGCGGATCGTGACGATCGAGGATGCGGCCGAGCTGCAGCTGCAGCAGCCGCACGTGGTGCGCCTGGAGACGCGCCCGCCCAACATCGAAGGCAAGGGCGAAGTCAACCAGCGCGCTCTGGTGCGCAACAGCCTGCGCATGCGGCCCGACCGCATCATCCTGGGCGAGGTGCGCGGCGTCGAGGTCGTGGACATGCTGCAGGCCATGAACACCGGCCATGAAGGCTCGATGACCACGGTGCACGCCAATTCGCCGCGCGACGCGCTCACGAGGCTGGAGAACATGGCCGGCATGGGCGGCATGACGATTCCGCCCAAGGCGATGCGCCAGCAGATCAGCTCGGCCATCATGGCCATCATCCAGATCTCGCGCCTGATCGACGGCCGGCGCAAGCTGACCAGCCTGCAGGAGGTCGTCGGCATGGAAGGCGACATCATCACGATGCAGGAGATCTACGCCTTCATCCAGACCGGCATTGCCGAGGACGGCACGGTGCTCGGGCACTTCGGCGCCACCGGCGTGCGTCCGAAGTTCATGGCGCGCCTGCGCGCCTACGGCATCACGGTGTCGGACGATACCTTCGACCAAGCCCGAACCTACGAGTGACGCCATGAGCCTCATCTATACCCTGTTCGTGGTCCTCGGTTTCTTCGCGGTGGTGCTCCTGCTCGAGGGTGCTTTCATGCTGTGGTCCGACACCAGTAGCCCGGAGGTCAAGCGCATCCAGCGCCGCCTGCGCGTGATGACGGTCGGTCGCCATCGCAAGTCTGACGTCACGCTGCTCAAGCAGCGCCTGCTCAGCGCCACACCCGGTGTGCAGCACCTGCTGGTGCGCCTGCCGCAGATTCAGGAACTCGACCGGCTGCTGTTGCAGACCGGCTCGACCCAGACCGTTGCCCAACTGCTGTCGATCTG
>CAIKMZ010000079.1 GCA_903828665.1 uncultured beta proteobacterium | reverse complement strand
GCTGGACAACCTGAAGGAAGGCGTTCTCAAACCAGACTTGTATGAACCCGAGCTCAACCCCGTCTTTGCTGCCACGCTGGCCCACTATGAGGTGGTGGCTGACCCGGCCCGGGTGCGTGACCCCAACCGCAAAGGAACAGTGGAGAACGCCATCGGGCACACCCAGGCCACCGCGCTCAAGGGCCGGCGTTTCGAGTCCATCGAGGAGCAAAACACATTCCTGGAGCACTGGGAATCGAAATGGGCAGCCTCGCGCATCCACGGCTCTGAGCGTCGCCAGGTGCAGGCCATGTTTGAAGAAGAGCGTGCTCATTTGCAGCGACTGCCTGTCACCAGCATGCAGTTCTTCACGGAGGAGCGGCGCACCGTCTATGACGACAGTTGCGTGCGCATCGACCACTGCAGCTATGCCGCCCGACCGGCTCCAATTGGCGCCATCGTGCTGGTGCGCCTGTTCGAGCGACGCATCGAGATACGTGACCTGCGCACCCAGCAATTGCTTCGCATCCACACCCGAGCCGAGCGCCCTGGCACGGTGGTGCTGCCCATGGCTGAGCGGATATTCAATCCCTCGCGCGAGACACGCTTCATTCTCAACCAGGCGCGTGCCATTGGCGCGCAAGCCCAGCGGCTGTGCGAGATGCTGTTTGCCATCGAGGGCAGAGTCGGCCAACGCAAACTCTGGGGCATCGTCAATCTGGCCAAACGTTACCCGAATCGCTTCATCGACGAGGCCTGTGCGCAGGCCATGGAACAAAGCGTGCACAGCTACCGCCACGTCAAAGCCATCACCGAACGTTTGGTTGCCAACGCACTGGCAGCTTTGGAGCCGGCACCTGCCCAGCCCGGTCTGACCCAGCAACACGAACTCATTCGCAGCGCACAGGAGTACGGAGATCTATTCGCCCACGCCGCCGCTCAAGACAACACCAGTGAAGGACAGCAGCCATGAACATGATCGAGATTGAACGCGCGTTGCGCGAACTGCGCCTGTCGGGCATTGCCGACACCCTGAGCACGCGGGTGATGCAAGCCCAGGCGGCCCAGCAGCCCTTCCTGGAGACCTTCGCGACCATGCTGCAAGACGAGTTAGACAGGCGCCAGTCGCGCCTGATAGAGCGCCGCTTCAAGCGCTGCGGACTCGACGAGCGGCTCACGCTGATGGACTTCGATTGGCGTTTCAACCCCAAGCTACCGCGCAATGCCTGCTTCGAATTGCACGCGCTCAAGTTCATCACCGAGGGCGCCAATGCACTGATCATCGGTAAACCAGGAACCGGCAAGAGTCACGTTGCCAAGGCCGTGGCCTACCAGGCTACTTTGCAGGGCTATGACGTGCGATACGTCGAAGCGGATGCCGAGTTTGCTCGCTATGGGCTGGCCAGCACCGAGGAGCAGGCCGAGTTGCTCAAGGGATGGATCGATCCTGATTTATTAGTGCTCGACGATCTGTTTCTCGCCCGGCGCATTGCAGACGTGAGCGCCGAACTGTTGCAGGCCATCGTGCATCGGCGCTACAAGCTGCGCCGCTCGATCGTGATCACTTCCAACCGGGTGGTGCAGGACTGGGGCAAGTACCTCGCCGACGCCACCATGGCCACCACTATTCTGGACCGGCTCATGCATCGCTGCGCGATGCTGGAGTTCGAGGGCAAGAGTTACCGACTTAAGGAAGCCGCGGCCCGCATCGTCATTACCTGCGAATCGTCATAATCTGAACCTCCTGCCATGGGGGAGTTTGACTGGCCAAAGGTGGGGGAATTTGAAGTGGCCATCGGGGACGTTTTGAGGAATGCTCCCATGAGTACAGTGATGTAGGAAGTCGATGCGCGAACCAATCTCACCAGCAACAGCATGTTCGAGATGCTGCTGTTTCGTCTGGGCGAAGCGCCCGGCACGCAGCGGCATGAATTGTTCGGCG
>CAIKMZ010000078.1 GCA_903828665.1 uncultured beta proteobacterium | reverse complement strand
TGCCGATGATTTGTCCTGCCTTGGTTGCTGTATTAAGATTCATAGCGGATCCTCTATGGTGTTTGTGAAAACTGCTGTTTATCACGCATGGGCACTCTGATGCCGTATCCATCAGAGGATCCACCTCGATTGCTCGAAGTGTCTTCCTGAACAACGGCTGTTCATGCTCCTGGCGTTCAACGCTCTCCTGTTTATCCCCAGTGGGGAGGGAGGCATCCATAGCATCTCGACCCGCAATCCATGCTGCGCGTGCCGCTTCCATGGTGCATGGATCCCGTGTCAGGCCCGCAAGTGCCATGCCTTGGGCCGGGTGAAGGTCTGGATGCCGTAGGTCGACAGCGTCAGGCCGACGCCGGAATCGCCGTGGCCGCTCCAGGGCAGGCGCGGGCTGACGCGGTCGCAGCAGTTCCAGTAAACGCTGCCGGCGTTCACCTGCGTCAGCAACGTCTTGGCGCGCGCCTCGTCGGGCGTGTAGACGCCGGCGGTCAGGCCGTAGCGCGTGTCGTTCATCAGCTTGACCGCTTCGGCATCACCCGCCACCCTCTGGATGCCGATGATCGGGCCGAAGCTCTCTTCGCGCATCAACTCCATGCTGTGGTTGACATTGGAGAAAACCGTCGGTGCGTACCAGTTTCCGGGGCCGCTCAGGCGTGTGCCGCCCAGCAGCAGCGTGGCGCCTTTCGCCTTGGCGTCGGCCACCTGGGTGTCGAGCACGGCGAGCTGCGGCGCTCGCGTGATGGCGCCGATGTACGTGTCCTCGCTGGCCGGGTCACCGACCTTGAAGCCGCGCACGGTCTCGACAAAAGCGGCGACGAAGGCGTCGTAGATCTTCTCGTGCACGTAGATCCGCTCGACCGAGCAGCAGCTCTGGCCGGTGTTGTACATGGCGCCGTCGGCCAGCGACTCGGCTGCGGCCCTCGGGTCGGCGTTCTCGCAGACGTAGGTCGGGTCCTTGCCGCCGAGTTCGAGCTGCAGCTTGACCATGCGCGGCCCGAGCGCCTGCGCGATGCGCGCGCCGGTGGCGTAGGAGCCGGTAAAGAACAGGCCGTCGATTCTCTGCTCCAGCAGCGCCTGCCCGACATCACCGCCACCGACGACGGCGATGAAGACATCCTGCGGGATGCCCGCGCCATGAAGCAGCCGGGCCATCGCCAGGCCGGTGAGCGTCGCGAACTCGGACGCCTTGTAGAGCACGGCGTTGCCAGTGAGCAGCGCCGGAATGTAGACGTTGCCGCCGACAAACCAGGGGTAGTTCCAGGCTGAGATGTTGACCACCAGACCGAGCGGTGTGTGCTGGATCTGCTCGGTCATGCCGCCATCGGCAAACACGGTTTCGGTCGCGAGCTGGGCATCGACTTCTTTCAGGAAAAAGTCAATGCGCCCGAGCAGACCGTTGAGCTCATTGCGCGACATCTTGATCGGCTTGCCGGTCTCGCTCGTCATGATGGCGGCCAGCGCGTCGAGCTCGGCCACGACGCCGGAGCGAAAGCGCGTGATGCAGGCCTTGCGCTCCGCCAGCGGCACGGCCAGCCAGCCGGGTTGTGCCGCACGCGCGCGGGTGGCCTTGGCCGCGACCGAGGCGGCATCGTCGGCCGGCACGGTTGTGATCAGGGCGCCGTTGGCCGGATTGTGAATGGCGAGTTGGTTCATGCTTTGGTTTCCGTTCTGGCTTTGGCGGCTTGCGCCGCATCGAGAAAATCGTTGAGCAAGGGCGTGTCGTCGAGTGTGCCGAGGTCGGCGTGGTGAAACTCGGGGTGCCACTGCACAGCTGCCACGTAGGCCGGCCCGGTGTAGCGGATGGCCTCGATCATGCCGTCGTCCGGGCAGCGCGCTTCTACCACGAAGCCGGCGGCCAGGTCCTTGATGCCCTGGTGGTGGATGCTGTTGATCTTGCAGCTTGGCGCGCCCTCCAGCAGCGCCTGCATGCGGCTGTCGGGCACGATCTCGAGATCATGAAAGTTGTGGTCGTAGCGGTCGGCGTCGCGGTGCACCAGCGCGCCGGGGCGCTGCGTGCCGATGTCCTGCAATAGCGTGCCGCCAAAGGCGACGTTGATCAGCTGCAGGCCGCGGCAGACGCCGAACACCGGCTTGCCGGCGGCGACAAAGGCCTTGATCAGCGCGATCTCGTATTCGTCACGGATGCGGTCGCCGCTCCAGCGCTCCTCCAGCGGCGTCTCGCCATAACTGCCGGGCCAGACGTCGGCCCCGCCGTGCAGCACCAGGCCGTCGAGCCATTGCGCGTAGTCGCCGAAATGCGGTTCGGTTTCGGCTGTGTCGCCGGCCGGTGACGGGATCATGACCGGCAGCGCGCCAGTCGACATGACCCAGTGCGCCATCGACTGCTCGATGTACTGCAGCGTCTTCTTGGCAAACACCGTGCGGGTCGGGTCCGGGTGCAGGAAGCAGGCGCTGATGCCGATCTTGAGGCGTTCTTTCATCTGAGAATCTCGGTAAACCTTCTATCGCAATAGTCAACTCGTTTCGTCATTGCGGGCCTGACCCGCAATCCATGTGGGTGCACCACTGGATGCCGGATCAAGTCCGGCATGACAACTGGCTTCACATCGCCGCCTTGAACAAGGCTTCAAAGTCGGCCGAGGTGCAGGGCCGCGGATTGGTCTGGTGGCAGATATCGGCCGTGGCCACCTGCACCAGGCGCGCCAGGTGCTCGGGCTTGACGCCGTGCGCGGCCAGGCCGCCGCTGATGCCGATGCCGGCCTTGAGCTGCTTGAGCCAGGGCACGAAGGCCGTGCCACCGCCGGCAACCTGGCAGACGTGCGCCAGTTCGTCGAACTTGGACGGCACCATTTGCTGGTTCCACTCCAGCACGGTGTCGATCATCAGCGCATTGGCTAGGCCGTGGTGCATGTCGCAAACAGCGCCCAGCGCGTGCGCGCACGAGTGCACGGCGCCCAAGTCCTTCTGGAACGCGATCGCGCCCATCATCGAAGCCATCATCATGTCGGAGCGCGCCTGTAACTGGCTCGACTGTTTGACCGCCGTCAGCAGCGCTGCGGCGGCGATGCGCGTGCCCTCCAACGCGATGCCGTCGCACAACGGATGGTAGGCCGGCGACAGGTAGCTCTCGATGTTGTGCGTGAGCGCGTCCATGCCGGTGGCCGCCGTCATGGCGGGTGGCAAACCGAGTGTCAGGATCGGGTCGGCAAAGACGCAGCGCGCCAGGATCTTCGGACTGAAGACGACGCGCTTGAGGTGCGTATCGTTCTCGCTCACGACGCTGGAGCGCCCGACTTCGGAGCCGGTGCCCGAGGTGGTCGGCAGCGCGACGAAGTATGGCAATTCGTTCTGGATGGGCCGCACCTGCGGGTGGTCCCACACGTATTCGAGGATGTCGCCCTCATGCGTGGCGGCCACGCCAACGACCTTGGCCACGTCGAGCGCGGCACCGCCGCCGAAGCCGATGATGCAGTCGGCCCGATGCGCCTTGTAGGCCGCTGCGCCGTCCATCACCTGGCTGCAGGTCGGGTTGCCGAAGACACCGGAGAACACGGCCACCTCAAGCCCGCCCAGATGACTCTTGAATTCGGCGAGCACCGGCAGCGCGCCCAGCGCCCGGTCGGTCACGATCAGGGGGCGTTTGCACCCGGCTTCGAGCAGGTGCGCCGCGACCAGCTTGCGCGCATCGGCGCCAAATTTGATCGCTGTGGGAAAGGAGAAGTTGGTGATGGTCATGGTGTTTCTCTATATGATTTCGAAATAGCGTTTGAGTTCCCAGTCGGTCACGCCGTCAAGCCACTGGCGCCATTCCCAGTCGCGGGTGGCGGCAAAGTGGTCGACAAAACCGTCGCCGAGCCAGTCGCGCGCGATCGCCGATTGTTCGAAGATGCGCGTGGTCTCGATCAGCGTGCGCGGCGCGCGCGCGACCTTTTCGGCGCCGACATTGGTGCCGGTGATCGGAGGTGTCGTGAGTTTCAAACCTTTCTCGACGCCGTTCAGGCCGGCGGCAATCACCGCGGCCATCGCCAGATAGGGGTTGACGTCAGCGCCGGGGCAGCGTGTCTCCAGCCGCGTGGCTTTCGGGCTGCCGGCGATGACGCGAAAGCTCGCCGTGCGGTTGTCCATGCCCCAGGTCGGTTTGACCGGCGCCCAGAAGCCGTCCACCAGGCGCTTGTAGCTGTTGATGGTGGGCCAAATCATGGGCGCGAAGTCCATCATGCAGGCCACCTGACCGGCCAAGTAGCTCTCGAACACCTTGCTCATCTTGCGCGGGCTCTTCGCGTCGAAGAACAGGTTGCTCTTGCCGTCCGACAGGCTCTGATGGATGTGGCCGCTGCAGCCCGGCAGTTTCTGGTTAGGCTTGGCCATGAAGCTGGGCATGATGCCAAAGCCGGCGCCGATCTCTTTTGTGCCGGTCTTGAAAAGGATGGCGCGGTCGGCCTGCTCCAGCGCCTCGCTGAATCCGATCGCCGCCTCGTAGACGCCGGGCCCGGTCTCGGTGTGCAGGCCTTCGATCGGCACGCCAAAGGCCAGCATTTCGTCCATGATGGCATTGAAGAAATCGCTGTTTTGGTTCATGCGCAGCAGCGAGTACCCGAACATACCCGGCGTCAGTTGTTCCGGCTCCACGCCCTTTTTCGCTGCCCAGCTCTGCGGTGTCTCCAGGAAGTTGAACCACTCGAATTCCATGCCGGTCATGACCTTGAAGCCCATCTTCTCGGCGCGCTTGAGCACACGCTTCAAAGTCTGGCGCGGGCATTGGGCGTGCGGCGTGCCGTCGGCATTGACGAACTCGCCCAGGAAGAAGGGCACATCGTTGTCCCACGGCACGTGGCGCGCCGTGTTGAAGTCGATGCGGGCCAGCGCGTCCGGAAAGCCGTGTTGCCAACCAGTGGCAGTTGTGTTGTCGTAGGTGACGTCCATCATGTCCCAGCCCAGCACGACGTCGCAAAAGCCGAAGCCGCCCGCCGGGTAGGGCTCGGCCGCCCCGAGGAACTTGTCGCGGTGCAGGTATTTGCCACGCAGGATGCCGTCGATGTCGCTCACCGCCACCTTGACCTTGGGCGCGATGGATCGCTGGACTGCGGTCACAGCCGGATGCTGGCTGGGTGCTGTCTTTGCTGTCTTGCTTGCCACGTCGCTCTCCTCGTTGTGTTTCGCTGCGTCGGGTTGCTCAGGCTGGTGCCGCCGAAGCGATGTCCATGTCCTGCAAGGCCAGCGCCATCGCGTGCACGGCCTGTTCGATCTCATCGGGGCCGATGGCGCCGATGCAGCCGACGCGGAAGGTCTCGATCTGCGTCAGTTTACCGGGGTACAGGATGAAGCCGCGCGCGCGCGCCGCGGCATAAAAGGTCTTGAAGTCGTAGGCCGGATGCGCCGGCGCGTGGAAGGTCACGATGATCGGCGCCTGCGCGGCCGGGTCCAGGAACGGCTTGAAGCCCAGGCGCGCCATGCCGGCGATCAGCGTTTCGTAGTTGCGCGTGTAGCGGGCCAGGCGCGCGCTCTGGCCGCCTTCGAGCTCGAACTGCGCGATCGCCTCGTGCAGCGCCACCACCACATGGGTCGGCGGCGTGAAGCGCCACTGCGTTGTCTTCTCCATGTAGACGTACTGGTCGTGCAGGTCCATCGCGAGCGACTGGCTGCGCCCGGCACAGCCATCGAGCACGGCTTTGCGGATGAAGACGAAGCCCATGCCGGGCACGCCTTCGAGGCACTTGCCGCTGGCTGCGATCAGGGCGTCAAAGCGCGTCTTGCGCGCGTCGATCTCGAGCGCGCCGAAGGAGCTCATGGCATCGACGATCAGGCCGCGGTTCTGCGCGGCGCAGACGTCGGCGACGGCCTGCAGCGGGTTGAGCACGCCGGCGCCGGTTTCGCAGTGGATCAGGATCACGTGGGTGATCGAGGCGTCTTCGCCGAGTTTCCTCGCCAGCGCCGCCGGATCGATCGGCGTGGCCTCGTCGAAACCGAGCACCGAGCAGCGCCGGCCCATCATGCCGGTCAGCTTGGCCGCGCGCTTGCAGTACGCGCCGTTGTCGAGCACCAGCACATGGCCGTCGTGCGGCACCAGGGTTGCCACCGCGGCCTCGACGCTGAAGGTGCCGCTGCCCTGCAAGGGCACGACGACATGGCTGGCGTGCCCGTGAATGACATCGAGCAGGCTGCTGCGCACGCTGGCGGTCACGGCGTTGAAGTCGGCGTCCCACGAGCCCCAGTCGCGCAGCATCGCGAGCTTGGTGCGCAAGGTGGTGGTCAGCGGTCCGGGGGTCAGCAGGATCTTGTCGCGGTCCATGAAGGTCTCCTTGTTCAGATTCGATTTTCGGACTATTTGTTCAGTTGTCAGCGCAATGACATCCGGGTGCTGCATGACAACGTCGGTTGGCGTGACGCGCGCGGCAATCCATGTCTCTACCGCCCGCCGGTCTTCCACGCCTGCGTGCGCTTGTTGCTCCACCGCGCCAGCACCATGAACAGCAGGGTGGCGACGGTGGAGGACAGCGCGATCAGCACCGCCATCGCCGCTGCTGCGCCGATTTCGCCGGCCTCGTCGAGGTTCAGGATGGCGATCGAGGCCACCTTGGTCTCGGGCGAATAGAGGAAGACCACGGCCGAGATCGTCGTCATCGCGTTGATGAAGAAGTAGCGCGACATGTCAATCAGCGCCGGCGCGCATAGCGGCAGCGTGACGCGCCAGAAGGTCTTGTAGAACGGCACCTTGAGCGAGGCGCTGACCGCTTCGAATTCGCTGTCCAGGCTCTTCAGGGCGGTGATTGCTGTCAGGTGCCCGGTGGTGTAGAAGTGCACGATGGTGCACAGCGTGAGCAAGGTCAGCGTGTGGTACAGGCCGCCCAGCGGGTTGGCCGGATCGTTGAAGAAGAATATGTAGCCCAAGCCCAGCACCAGGCCCGGCACCGCCATCGGCAGCACGGCCAGCAGGCGCACCAGCGAGCGCAGGCCGTCCATGCCCTTCGTCTTTTCGAGCAGGTAGGCGCCGCAGAACACCAGCAGCGTGCCCAGCAGCGCAGTGCCGGCGGCCATCTTCAGGCTGTTGAAGAAGGCCTCGCCGACTTCGGCGTCGAGCAGGCCCATCGCGTAGTGGCGCAGGCTCGGGCTGAGGTTGTAGGGCCAGAACGAGGCGAAGGAGGCGAACACCGCCATGCCCAGCATGGCCAGCATCAGCGCCGCGATCGCCATGCAGTACAGGGTCATGAGCCGGTCATAGGTCGGAGCGGGCCGTGGCGAATACGGCACGGCGCGCGCTGTGAGCATGGCCGTCTGGCGTCGGCTCACGTAGTTGTCAACACCGAAGCTCAGCACGGCGGGTGCGAGCAGCAGGATGGCCACGACCGCGCCCTTGGAGAAGTCCTGCTGGCCGATCACCAGCTTGAAGACATCGGTGGCCAGCACATTGAAGTTGCCGCCAATCACCTTGGGGATGCCGAAGTCGGTCATGACCAGCGTGAAGGTCACCAGTGCGGCCGAGATCAGGCCGTACTTGGCGCCGGGCAGGGTGATGGTGAAGAACTTGCGCATCGCTGTCGTGCCCATGGCGTCGGCGGCTTCATACAGGCGCGCGTCCGACAGGCTCAGCGCCGTCACGAGGATCATCAGCGTGTGCGGAAACACCGACAGGCACTCGGCCAGCACGATGCCCGGCGCGCCGTAGATCTGGTCGAAGCCGATGCCCTGCATCCAGCCCTTGAGCAGGCCCTGGTTGCCGAACCAGTAGATCAGGGAGATGGCCGACAGCAGCGACGGCGCCAGCAGCGGGATCAGCGTGATGCCGCGAAACAGCGGCTTGAACGGCATGCAGGAGCGCGTCAGCGCATAGGCAAAGGTGAAGGCCAGCGGCAGCACGATCAGCGTCACCAGGGACGAGACCCACATGCTGTTCCAGACACTGCCGAGCAGCGCCGGCGTCTGGGCGTAGGAGATGAAGTTGTCGAACCAGACAAACTCTTCGTGGCGTCCCTGCAGCGCCTGCATCAGGATCGCCAGCAGCGGCGCGGCGAGAAAGGCCAGCAGCGCCAGCGCAATCAAGGCCAGGATCAGTTGCGCCAGGCGATCGGTCCAGTGCTGCCTGAGCTTGACGGCACGCGTGGTCAGGGGCGTGGACAGAACGGCGCTCATCAGAACACCTTGATGCGTTCAGGCAGCAGCTTGAGCGTGATGGTCGAGCCGACCTGCAGCGATTGCTCGGACAGGAAGTTGAGCGAAAGGTAGACCATCAATTTCTGCGCCCCCAGCGCCGGCGACAGCACGTGGACGTGGCAGTAGGAGCCGAGAAATTCGATCTTGTCGATCTGTGCGTCAAACACATGCGCGTCACCGGGCGCGATCGGGCGCGCCAGCACGTCTTCGGGCCGCAGGTAGACGCGCGCCACCTCGCGGTCTTCGCCGGCGCAGGGCAGGCGCATGCTGCCGAAGATCAGCTCACCCTGCGCCAGCCGCGCCGGCAGCACGTTGATCTTGCCGACGAAGTCGGCCACGAAGGGCGAGGCCGGCTCGCGGTAGATGTCCATCGGCGTGCCGACCTGCTCGATCACGCCATGGTTCATCACCACGATGCGGTCGGCCACGCTCAGCGCTTCTTCCTGGTCGTGCGTCACCATGATGGTGGTGACGCCGAGTTTTTGCTGCAGCGTGCGGATCTCCTGGCGCAAGCGGATGCGCTCGAGCGCATCGAGCGCGGAGAGCGGCTCGTCGAGCAGCAGCAGGCTCGGCGCGGTGGCGAGCGCGCGCGCCAGCGCAATGCGCTGCTGCTGCCCGCCCGAGAGCTGGCCCGGATACTTGGCGTCGCTGTTGGGCAGGCCGACCAGCTTGAGCAGCTCGGTCACGCGCTGCTTGATCTCGCTGCGCGGTGTCTTGCGGTTGACCAGGCCGTAGGCGACGTTGTCGGCCACGCTCAGATTCGGAAACAGGGCGTAGCTCTGGAACACGATGCCGTAGTCGCGCAGCGCCGGCGGCAGCAGCGAGATGTCGCGCCCGGCCTGCGTGATGCTGCCCGCGGTCTGCGTCTCCAGGCCGGCAATGATGCGCAGCAGCGTTGTCTTGCCGCAACCCGAGGGGCCCAGGAAACAGACGAACTCGCCTTTGCGGATCGCCAGGTCGATGTCTTGCAGTGCCGTGAAGTTGCCAAATTCCTTGCGGATATGGCGCAGATCGAGGAAGGAGTCTTGACTCATGCGCAGCAATGAAAAGGGCCGCGTGTTTCAGGCAGGCGGCCCAGGGGTTGTGACGGCGATCAGCGTTTTTCGGTCTTGCCGTCGTAGCGGGTGGTCCATTCCTTGAGGATGCGCTCGCGCTGTTCGGCGGCGTAGTTGAAGTCAAGCTTGACCAGGCGCGCTTCGTAGTCCTTGGGCACATTGGCCAGCGGCGCGGCAACGCCCGGCTGCGCGGTGATGGCGAAGTTCTTGCCGTACAGCAGCATGGCGTCCTTGCTCGAAGCCCAGTCAGCCAACTTCTTGGCGGCCTCGAGTTTCTTCGTACCCTTGTGGATGGCAAAGGCCTCCAGGTCCCAACCCAGGCCTTCCTTCGGGAAGATCAGGTCGATCGGCGCGCCCTTGGCCTTGTTCGTGTTGCCGCGGTATTCAAACGAAATGCCCATCACGAATTCGCCGCTGGCCGCCATGTTGCAGGGCTTGGAGCCCGAGTGCGTGTACTGCGCGATGTTGTTGTGCAGGCCGTCCATGTACTTCCAGCCGCCGCCCTTGCCGTCCTTGTCGCCGAACAGCGTGAGCCAGGCCACGACGTCAAAGTAGCCGGTGCCGCTGGAGGCAGGATTGGGCATCACGATCTGGCCCTTGTAGACCGGCTTGGTCAGGTCCTGCCAGGACTCCGGTTTCGGGATGTTCTTCTTCTGCGCCTCGACCGTGTTGAAGCACACGGTGGCACCCCATACGTCCATGCCGAACCAGGCCGGCGGCGTCTTCTTGTCGCGGTACTGGCTCATGATGGCGTCGAGGTTCAGCGGCGCGTAGGGGATCAGCATGCCCTGCTTGTCGAGCAGCGCCAGGCTGGAGGCGGCCACGCCCATTACGGCGTCGGCCTGCGGGTTGGCCTTTTCAGCCAGCAGCTTGGCGGTGATGACGCCGGTGGAGTCGCGCACCCACTTAATTTCGATGTCAGGGTAGGACTTGTTGAAGCCCTCTTGATAGGCTTTCAGCTGGTCGGTTTCCAGCGCGGTGTAGACCAGCAACTGGGTTTTCTGAGCGGACGCGACGCTGGCGAGCGCCAGCAGGCCGGTCAGTACAAGGGACTTGGACAAGGTGGACAAACGCACGTGAAGCTCCTTCGAGTAAAAGTTGCAATGCTGTGACCTGACGATGACATTGTGATGACAAATGCCCCCGTGCACTCGGATTTATTTGACGCTGACTTTTTCCTTTTGTCAATTGTGTTTTGCAAATTGTCAACAAAAGCCTTTTATGCTGTAATAAAAACATGACCGCGCTCCACCCCACCATCGCCTTGCTGCAAAGCAGCTCACTCACCACCGTGGTGCAACAGGAAATCGAGCGCGCCATTTTGGTGGGCGACTATGCGCCGGGCTCGAAGCTCAACGAGGCGGCGCTGGCGGAAAAGATGGGCGTCTCGCGCGGGCCGGTGCGCGAGGCCTTTCGCATGCTCGACGAAGCCGGCCTGGTTCGCACCGAGAAGAACCGCGGCGTTTTCGTGCGCGCGATCCCGGTTGACGAGGCGCTGGAGATTTTCGACCTGCGCGCCGCCATGGACGACTGGGTCGGCAAGCGGCTGGCGGCCTGCATCACGGACGAGCAGATCAAGGAGATCAAGGCGCTGGTGGCGGAGATGGAGAAGGCCGTGAAGGCGCAGGACGCGCGCCAGTACCACGTGCTCAACCTCAGGTTTCACGACCGCATGGTCGAGATGGTGGGCAACCGCAAGCTCACCGATACCTACCGCCGTCTCATCAAGGAGCTCTCGCTGTTTCGGCGCCAGAATCTGGCCGATGTGGTGCTGATGCGCACCTTCCTCAATGAGCACAAGCAGATCGTCAAGGCCATTGCCTCGCGCGACGCGCAGGCCGCCGGCCAGGCCATGTTCGACCACGTGATGCAGAGCAAGCAGCGCACGATCGAGAACGATCTGCGCCAGCGCGCGCTGAGCCAGTCCGCAGCGGCAGCGGCGGGCAACTGAACCAGGCGCCAGGCCGGCATGAACGCAAAGACCGGGCCATCACAGAGCGAGGGCGACGTCAACCGCTCGCCACGGCGCAGCCAGTGGCAGGCGCACAACCTGGATGACCCCACGCGCACCTTGCTGGCACGCGACAGCGCCGTCTTTTTGCACCAGTCGGTCTCCACGCCTTGTTTGAGTGCCATCGCCAAGGCCGAAGGCATCTGGATCGAGGACACGGTGGGCCGGCGCTACATGGATTTTCATGGCAACAATGTGCACCACGTGGGCTACGCACACCCGCATGTGCTTGTCGCCATCAAACAACAACTCGACGCCCTGAGCTTTGCGCCGCGCCGTTTTGCCAGCGCGCGGGCCGTCGAACTGGCCGAAGCGCTCGGTGCGCGCTTCCAGTCGCTGACTGGCCATGCCGGCAAGGTGCTGTTCACGACCGGCGGCTCCGACGCGGTCGAAGTGGCGATCAAGCTCGCGCGCGTGGCCACCGGGCGCTTCAAGACGCTGAGCTTCTGGGATTCGTTCCACGGCGCCGGATTTGGCGCCGCCAGCGTCGGCGGCGAGTCGCTGTTTCGCAATGGGCGCGCTGTCGGTCCGCTGCTCAGCGGCACCGAGCATGTCGCGCCCTTTGGCTGTTACCGCTGTCCCTATGGCCATGCGGTTGACGCCAACGGCCAGCCCGATCTGGCGACCTGCCGCCTGGCTTGCGCCGCCATGGTTCGCTACGTGCTCGAGCGCGAGGGCGATGTCGCCGCCGTGATCGCCGAGCCGGCGCGCGCCGTGCCCTTCATCCCGCCGCCCGGCTACTGGCAGGCGGTGCGCGAGGCCTGCCACGCGCACGGCACGCTCTTGATCTTCGACGAGATCCCGACCGGCCTGGGCAAGACCGGGCGCTTCTTTGCCGCCGAACACGATGGCGCCGCGCCCGACATCGTCGTGCTGGGCAAGGCGTTGGGCGGTGGCATCCTGCCGATCGCCGCATGCATCGCGCGCGCCGACCTCGACCTTGCCGGCGACTACGCCTTTGGCCATTACACGCACGAGAAGAACCCGGTGACGGCAGCGGCCGCGCTGGCCACGCTTGAAGTCATCGAGCGCGAGGGCCTGGTCGAGAACGCAGCGCGCGTCGGCGCCTACGCGCTCGAGCGCCTGCACGCGATGCAGCAGCGCCACGCGCTGATCGGCGATGTGCGCGGACGCGGCCTGCTGCTGGGCCTGGAACTGGTGCGTGATCGAACGGCTAAGACGCCCGCCGCTGACGCCGCCGAGCAGGTGCTCTACGCCGCCCTGTCGCGCGGCCTGTCCTTCAAGACCACCATGGGCAATGTGCTGACGCTCACCCCTCCGCTCATCACCACGCGCGAGCAGATGGGGCAGGCCTTGGACATTCTCGATGAATGCCTGGGCGAGGTCGGACGCGCGCCTTGAACAGAGCCGCGCAGATCCCGGTGCAGCCGGTTGCCACTGCCGCCAGTTTGACATTGCCACCGGATCGGTCCGCGCGGTCGAGGCCTTGGTGCGATGGAGTCGGCCCGGGCAGGGCCTGGTCGAACCGCTGAATTTCATAGCGGTGGCCGAGGAGTGCGGGCTGATCCTGCCGATCGGTCGCTGGGTGATGGCGACCGCCTGCGCTGATGCCATGCGCTGGCAGGGCGCCGGGCAAGCCATCTGCGTTGCCGTCAACCTGTCGGCGGTGCGGTTCAGGGACCCCGATCTGGCGGGCAGCGTCGCCAAGGCGCTGGCGCACAGCGGACTGAGCGCCGGCCTGCTGGAAATCGAATTCACTGAAAGCGCCGCCGGCACGATTGCCAGCCTGAAGGCTTTGCGGGCCTCGGGCATCCAGCTTGCCATGGACGACTTCGGCACCGGCTATTCGTCGCTGAGCTACCTCAAGCGCCGGCCGCTGACCATGATCAAGATCGACAGGAGTTTCATCTTGGGCCTGCCGGATGACCATAAGAGCTGCGCCACCGTCAACGCCATTCTGGCGATGACCAAGAGCTTGGGCCTGAAGGTGAAGGCAGAAGGCGTGGAGAGGCTTGGGCAGGCCATGCTGCTCAGGGACATGGGGTGTGACCAGCTGCAGGGCTACTATTTCAGCAAACCGGTGCCGGCGGCAGAGATTCCTGAACTGCTGACGCGAAGCTGGTCCTGGCCCGAAATTCCGCATGTGCTCTACCAGGACGAAGCGGACTGAACCGGGTGAGCGCGGGGCTGTCCCGGCGGGGCCTGCTTTAGGTAGCGGCCTCAGTTTCCGGTAACAATTCCCTTCTAGACTGTATGGGTTAGCACTGTGCCTCTGTCTCGCAGGAGTTTGTTCCATGTCGCGTCGTCCCGTTGTCCGTCATCCCCACGTCGGTTCACCCAGCCTGGTGAGCTCCCTGCTGGAGACGCGCCTCTTCATGGAAATGGCGCTGCTGCCCGCTTCACTGCCCCTGCTGATGGAGGCGCCGAAGGGTGACGGGCACCCCGTGGTGCTGGTGCCCGGCTTCATGGCCGGTGAATCGACGTTGCTGGCGCTCAAGCTGTTTCTGCAGAACAAAGGCTATGACGTGCACACCTGGGGCCTGGGGCGCAACGTGGGTTTTCGGGGCAAGCACGCCAACGCCCTGCCGCAGAAGATCCGCTATCTGCACCACACGACCGGGCGCAAGGTCAGCCTCGTGGGCTGGAGCCTGGGCGGTGTGTTTTCCTTTTATGGCGCCGAGACGACGCAGGACTGTGTGCGCTCCATCATCACGCTGGGCAGCCCGGTGAGCGTGGACATGATGGGCAACCAGTCGCCCCCCGCTCTCAAGGCCATGTACCGTCTCGTGTCGCACCGGCTGGGCGCGTCGGCCCACCTGATGCAGCCACGCGCCAAGGCCATGCGCGAGCACCGTCGTCTGCCAATTCCCACCAGTTGCCTGTACTCGCTCTCCGACGGGGTGGTGCCACCGCAGGAGGCGACGATTGACGGCGACCCGGCGCTGCACGAAAACATCCAGGTGCCGGGCAGCCACGTCGGCCTGGGCTTCAATGGCATCGTGATGGCCATCGTCGCCGACCGGCTGGCCCAGCCTGAGGGCGACTGGAAGCCGTTTGCCCCTCAGGGTCTGCTCAGGCGCGTGTACCGCGCCACCATCTGCGACACGCCAGGCGCAGAGTTGCACGCGACTTGAAGCGACCCAAGAAAGAAGACCATGAGACAGCTCAGCGAACACGACGCCGCGTTCATCTACTCGGACAACGCGCACGCCAATTCCAACGTCACCCTGCTGCACATCTACGACCAGTCGACCGCACCCCGCGGTGTGGTGCGTTTCAAGCACATCCTGGCGCAGCTGGAAAGCCGCTTGCACCGCCTGCCCAATTTCCGCGAGCGCATCCTGCGCGTGCCGCTGGACCTGGACTACCCCTACTGGATCGAGGACGAGAACTTCAATATCGAGTACCACGTGCGCCACATCGCCCTGCCCAAGCCGGGCGACTGGCGCCAATTCTGCATCCAGGCCTCACGCATCCACGCCCGCCCGCTGGATCTGCAGCGGCCGTTGTGGGAGCTGTACGTCATCGAGGGGCTGGACAGCTTTCTCGATCTGCCGGCGGGCAGTTTTGCCGTGCTGCTCAAGGTGCACCACGCGGCCATTGACATCGCCCACGGCAATGAAATCACGGCGCTGCTGCACGACCTCTCGCCCGACTCGCCGGCACCGGCGCCGGCAGCGCCCTGGTTTCCCGAGCCGCCCCCCGGCAATGCGGAGTTGCTGGCGCGTGCCGGGCTCAATCTGGCGATGTTTCCGTTTCGCATGCGCCAGCCGCTCAGCACGGGCTGGACCGCCCTGAAATCGGCCCTGGGCACCTTCGTCGGAGAGTTCACGGGGCGCGCCTACCCGTTTCCGATGACGCGCTTCAATACCGAGGTTTCGGCACACCGGGTGTTTGACACGCGACGCTTTGCGCTGGCCGATTTCAAGGACATTCGCGAACTGGTGCCGCGCTCGACCGTGAACGACGTGGTGCTCGCGGTGTGTGCCGGCGGTTTGCGACGCTATCTCGCGCTGCAGGATGAACTGCCCGTGGAGAGTCTGGTCGCCGCCTCCCCCATCGCCGTGCATTCCGACAAGGAACACGATACCGGGGCCGAGTTCTCCTGGGCCCGCGTTGCATTGGGCACGCATCTGGAAGATCCGGTGAAGCGACTCAGGGCGATCCACACCGCCATTTCGTCCACCAAGACCATGGCGCAGGCCCTGAGTGTGCGCGAACTCACGGAACTGGCCGAGAGCGCGCCCTCGGTCGCCATCGCGGCCAGTAGCCGGATGCTGCGCTCGGCGGCCTCACAACTGGGCGACTGGGCGCCGCTGGCCAATTGCGCGATCACCAACGTGCCCGGCTCGCGCATGCCGATGTACCTGCAAGGCGCGCAACTGACCTACGTGTCGGCGATCATGCCGATCTCGGACGGCATGGGGCTGGTGTTCTCGGTCACCGGGTACAACGAATCGATCGTCATTTCCTTCACCGCCTGCGCCGAACAGATCCCCGATCCGGACGTGTTCGCACAGTGCCTGCGCGACAGTTTTCAGGAGTACCTAGCGCTGGCCCGGCCGTCGACGCGCGGCAAGCCCCGCCCCGCGTTCAAGCGCTCGGTCAAGACCACCCGCCAGCGCAAGGCCGGCGCCAAAGCCGCCGCCTAGCGCGACTTCCGGTTCAGGGATTTTCGCCAGCCGCTAGGCGCTGGTTGATGTCGGCGATGACGGCCGGCAGATCGCGCAGATCGTCGATCACGTAGTGGGCGCCGCTCTCGCGCACCAGTTTTTCCTTCGACGCCAGTTCCCTGGCCGCAAGCTCGGCCGGACTCATCTTGCGCACCGCGTCCCAACTGTCGGCCACGTAGTTGCTCCACTTCGAGACGCCGACGCGCCAGCACAGCGGCGCGCCTTCGCCGGCCCCGGATACCGTGTCGTCGACCTTGACCGTGCGCCGCATGGCGTTTTCCAGGTTGTAGACGCCCATGCGCTCCAGGTTCTTGATCACCATGTAGGGCGTCGGGCGCGGCATCTCCACTTCGTCGCCGGCGCAGGCGGTGTCGGGCACAAAGCCCTGGCCGGCGGCGCCAGCCAACAGCAGGTCCAGCATGTCGCGCGTGAAGCCGGTGGTGACGCCGAGCTTGATGCCCTGCTGGCGCAGGCCCTTGACGACGTCGGCCACGCCCGGCAGAAGGTCGTGGTAGCTGCCGGCGCGCAAGAGCGCGAGCTGCGTCGGCACGAAGTCGGCGAACATGGCGTCGATGTCCGACTGGTTCGGTGCCCGGCCGAACTTGGCGCTGAAGCGCTCGCGCACCGACTTGATCTCGGTGATCGCCTTGATGTGCAGGTCCTTGCGCAGGCCCATGGGCTCGCGCGCCTCGGGCATGGAGATCTCCAGACCGTACTTCTTGAACACCTCGACGAACACGATGGCCGGCGCGTCGACGTAGCGGTCCATCGTCGTGCCGGAGCAGTCCAGCATCACGTAGCCGACGCTGCGCTCGGTGTTTTCGTTGTCGAATTTCTTTTGCTGGGCCGCCGCGTGGCGGACGTCTTCGGGCACACGGCCCACTGCGGAAAGCCTGGAAACGGCTGATTCGGTCATGCTTGTTCTCCTGTGACGGTGGCGCTGCATTAATTCAAAGCCGCATTGATTGTCTACGGTAATTTGTACATTGTCAACAATTTGCAAAGATGTCGGGAGCATGGATAATGCCTGAAACAATCGGGTCCGCGGCGCCAAGACCGGTGCGCGCGGACACAGGCAAACGAACACGGGGAAGTCGACGCATGACACTGAGTTGGCCGGTGGTAGGGGCGGTGCTGTTCGGCGCGCTGCTGCATGCGAGCTGGAACGCGCTCGTCAAATCGAGCAGCGACAAGGACCTCGACATGGCGGTGATCCACCTGATCGGCTCCTTCCTCGCCATTCCGCTGGTGGCGCTAGCGGGCTGGCCCGCGCCGCAGGCGTGGCCCTACATCGCGGCCTCGGTCGTGATCCACATCGGCTACTACCTCGCCCTGACCGGCGCCTACCGCCACGGCGAACTGGGCCTGACCTACCCGCTGATGCGCGGTGTGGCGCCGCTGTTGGTGGCCCTGTCGGCCACCTTCACGCTGGGCGAGACGCTGTCGCCGCTGGCCTGGGCCGGCGTGCTGGGTATCAGCTGCGGCGTGCTGGTGCTCGGGCTCAACGCCCATGCACTGACGGTGCCCAAGGCCGTTGGCTTCGCGCTGGCCAATGCGGTCGTCATCGCCATCTACACCGTCGTCGACGGCCTGGGCGTGCGAGCCTCGGGCAATGCGCTGCAATATGTCGCTACATTGTTCCTGCTCGACGGCTGGCCGTTCGCCCTGCTGATGTTCGCCACGCGCGGCCACGCGGTGGGCCGCTATGCGCGCCATCGCTGGCCGGTTGCCACGCTCGGCGCCTGCGCTTCGCTCGGCTCCTATGGCATCGCCCTGTGGGCCATGACGCGCGCACCGGTGGCGACGGTGGCGGCGCTGCGCGAGACCTCCGTGTTGTTCGCCGTGCTGCTGGGCGCCTGGTTCCTGAAAGAGAGTTTCACCCCGAGGCGGGTCATCGGTGCCTGCACCATCGTTGGCGGCGTGATGGCGCTGCGCTTGGGTTGAATTCGAGTTCCGTTCATTCAAGGAGTTGTCAATGAGTCTTCCACGTCAAGCTCAGATCGTCATCGTCGGCGGCGGCATCGTCGGCTGCTCCGTCGCCTACCACCTGGCCAAGATGGGCCGCACCGACGTGCTGCTGCTGGAGCAGGGCAAGCTCACCAGCGGCACGACCTGGCACGCTGCCGGCCTCGTCGGGCAGATGCGCCCGAACCGCAACATGACGACGATGAGCAAGTACGGCATCGAGCTGTACGCCTCGCTCGAAGCCGAAAGCGGCCTGGCCACGGGATGGAAGCAGTGCGGCAGCGTCAACGTGGCGCGCACGCCCGAGCGCATGAAGGTGCTGAAGAAGCAGAGCGCCATGGCCAACAGCTTTGGCGTGGAATGCCATCTGATCACGCCAGCCGAGGCCGGCGCCCTGTACCCGGTGATGCGCACCGACGATCTGCAGGGCGCAATCTGGCTGCCCGGCGACGGCAAGGTCAATCCGGCCGACCTCACCATGTCGCTGGCGAAAGCGGCGCGTAATCGCGGCGTGACGGTGGCCGAGGGCATCGAGGTCACCGACGTCATCAGCGAGCACGGCAAGGCCGTCGGCGTGCGCACGACGCAGGGCGACGTGCGCTGCGAGGTGCTGGTCAACTGCGCCGGCCAATGGGCGCGCCAGTTCGGGCGCCTGGCCGGCGTCAACGTGCCGCTGTTTTCGGCCGAGCATTTCTACATCGTCACCGGCAAGATCGACGGCGTGCTGCCCGATTTGCCGGTGATGCGCGACCCCGACGGCTACATCTACTACAAGGAAGAGGTCGGCGGCCTGGTGATGGGCGGCTTTGAGCCCAAGGCCAAGCCCTGGAAGATGGACCCGATTCCCTCGACCTTCCAGTTCGAACTGCTCGATGAGGACTGGGAGCAGTTCGAGCCGCTGATGACCAACGCCCTGCACCGCACGCCGTGCCTGGAGACGGCCGAGATCAAGATGCTGCTCAACGGCCCCGAAAGCTTCACGCCCGACGGCAACTTCATCCTGGGCGAAGCGCCGGAACTGCGCAACTACTTTGTCTGCGCCGGCTTCAATTCGGCCGGCATCGCCAACAGCGGCGGCGCGGGCCGCTTGATGGCCGAATGGATCATCGGCGGCGAACCCGGCAGCGACTTGTGGGACGTGGACATCCGGCGCTTTGGCGCCTTCACCTGCAACCGCAAGGCCTTGTCGGTGCGCACCGGCGAGACGCTGGGCCTGCACTACGCCATGCGCTGGCCGCGCCAGGAACTGGAAACGGCCCGGCCGCTGCGGACTTCGCCGCTCTATGACCTGTTATCGGCCAAGGGTGCCGAGTTCGGCGCCAAGAACGGTTGGGAACGCGTGAACTATTTCCGGCAAAACCAGCAGCCCAGACCCGACTACGGCCTGGGCAAACCTGGCTGGCTGGCTTGGATGCTCGACGAGCAGCGCGCCACGCGCGAAGCGGTTGCGCTGTACGACCAGACCTCGTTTTCCAAACTGATGCTGCAGGGGCGCGATGCGCTGGCCGTGCTGCAGCGCCTGTGCGCCAATGACATCGATGTGCCGGTCAACAAGATGGTCTACACCGCGCTGCTCAATGAGCGCGGCGGCTTTGAGAGCGACCTGACCATCATCCGCCAGTCGCCCAACAGCATGGGTGACAGCTTCCTGATCATCACCGGCTCGGCGCAAACCGTGCGCGACTCCGACTGGATCTCGCGCCACATCGGCGCGCAGCAACATGCGCTGCTGACCGACGTCTCGGCCCTGTATTGCGTGCTGTCGGTCATGGGCCCGAAGGCGCGCGAACTGCTGGCGCGCGTCAGTCCGGATGACCTGTCGCCCGACGGTCTGAAGTTCTCCTGGACCAAGACGATCGAGGTCGGCCTAGCCTGCGTGCGCGCCGCGCGCATGAGCTACGTCGGCGGACCCGGCTTCGAGCTGTACGTGCCGGTCGAGATGGCACGCCACGTCTACCTCGCGCTGCATGAGGCCGGCGCCGACCTCGGCCTGCGTGATGCCGGTTACTACGCGCTGGACGCCTTGCGCATCGAGCAGGGCCGGCGCGCCTGGGGCGCCGAGCTCGGTCCCGATGAAACGCCGTGGGAAGCAGGCCTGTCCTACGCGGTCAAGCTCGACAAGGGCGCCGACTTCATCGGCAAGGTCGCCCTGCTGGCGAGCCGCGGGCAGCCGCTGCGCAAGAAGCTCGTGACGCTGGTCTTTGCGACACCCGATGCCTATGCCTGGGGTGGCGAGGCGATCATCTTGAACGGCGAATCGGTCGGCGAGATCGCGTCGGTCGGCTGGAGCCCGAAGGCCGGTGTCTGCGTCGCGCTCGGCTATGTGCGCGGCGCCGGCGCCAACCAGCCGCATGAGGGCACGCCCGCGACGATCGAACTGTGGGGCGAGCCGGTCGCCGTGCGGCTGTATGACCGCTGGGTTCCGTGATGCCATCATCGCGGGTCCTGCCCGCCATTCCTGGCTCGTGTGGCATGGATGCCGGATCGAGTCCGGCATGACAAGCCATGGGCGCTGCGGCTAATCCTTCTTCAGACTCAGCGCCAGTTCGTACAGCGCGTTGCGCGGCTCGCCGGTGATGTCGGCGGCCAGCTTGACGGCGGTTTTCAGCGGCAGATGAGGCAATAGCAGTTCCAGCACGCGGCTGTCGGGGCCGCTGTGCGCCGCAGCGGGCGCGGGGTGCAGCACCAGCACGAACTCGCCGCGCAGCCGGTTGGCGTCCTGCGCCAGCCAGGCCGGAAAACCCTCCGCGCTGATGGTCGCGATCTCTTCAAACTGCTTGGTCAACTCGCGCCCGATGGTCAGAGAGCGGGATCCGAGACCGGCCAGCGCCGCGGCCAGCGCTTCGATGCGGTGCGGTGCTTCGAGCAGGACCACGCTGCGCGCTTCCAGGCGCAAGGCCTCGACTGCGCTGGCGCGCTCACCCGCTTTGCTCGACAGGAAGCCGGCAAAGACAAACGCGCCGGCTTGCACGTCCTCGTCGGCCATGCCCGCCACGCTGAGCGCGGCCGTCACGCTGCTGGCGCCCGGCAATGGAATGGCCGCCATACCGGCGGCGCGCACGGCTGCGACAAGGCGCGCGCCGGGGTCGCTGATGGCGGGTGTGCCGGCATCGCTGGCGTAGGCCACGCGCTCACCCCGGCGCAGCCGCTCGATCACCGCCTGCGCCGCCTGCGCTTCGTTGTGCTGGTGCACGGCGAGCAGCTGGGCACTGCCCTTGTCGATGCCGTACGCGCGCAGCATGGCCTGGGTGTGGCGTGTGTCCTCGCAGGCGATGGCATCGGCCAGTTGCAGCACGTGCAGCGCGCGCAGCGTGATGTCGGCCAGGTTGCCGATCGGCGTGGCCACCATATAGAGCGCGCCGGGCGGATAATTCTGGCCGGCCGCCGCCTCGGACGCGGCGCGCAGGGCCAGGGCATAGGCAACAGCATGGGTGGCAATCAATGGTTCTTCCTCACAACAAGACCGGGGCCGCAAGCACCAAACAGGCCGGGGACGCGGCTGAAGATGCAGCGCTGCAATTCCTGCAGCGGCACGGTTTGCGTCTTCTGGAGCGCAATTATCGGACGCCCGGGCGCGGCGGCGGCGAAATCGACCTGATCATGCGCGCGCCCGACGGCACAACGGTGTTCGTCGAGGTGCGCCAGCGCGGCGGCGCCAGCCACGGCGGGGCCGCTGCCAGCATCAGCGCCACCAAACAGCAGCGCATCGTCTTTGCCGCGCGGCACTACCTGATGCGGCTGCGCACACCGCCTGCCTGCCGTTTCGACGTGGTACTGATCGAGCCATCGGGCATCGAGTTGTTGCCTGCGGCGTTTGAGGCCTGTTAAGCGCAGGTTAATTGGCGGACGGGTATCATCAGCGGATGCTTGAACTCCGTATTCAACAACACTTCATCGACAGCGCCGACCTGAAATACCAGGCGGCACAGGTACTGAGCAAACCGATCGCAGCGGCGGTACAGGCGATGCTGACCTGCGTCACCGGCGGCGGCAAGGTGCTGGCCTGCGGCAACGGTGGTTCGGCCGCCGACGCCCAGCATTTTTCGGCCGAGTTCGTCGGCCGCTATGAGCGCGAACGGCCGGAGCTCGCGGCCATTGCGCTGACGACCGACAGTTCGATCATCACGGCCATCGCCAACGACTACGATTTCAACGTCATCTTTTCGCGCCAGGTGCGCGCGCTCGGGCAGCCCGGCGACGTGCTGCTGGCCATCTCCACCAGCGGCAATTCAGCCAATGTGCTGGCGGCCATCGAGGCCGCGCACGAGCGCGAGATGGTGGTGGTGGGTCTGAGCGGGCGCGGCGGCGGCAAGATGACCCATGCCCTGCGCGACACCGACGTGCACATTTGTGTGCCGCACGAGCGCACGGCCCGCATTCAGGAAGTTCACATCCTTGCCCTGCACTGCATCTGTGATGCGGTCGATGCCCAGCTACTTGGAGACCAGGAAACCCCGACATGAATACTGCAAACCGAAAACGCCTGACCACACTGACTCTGAGCATCTGCCTGGGTGCCGCCCTGAGCGCGTGCGCGCCTGTGATGGTGGGCAGCTTCGCCATGGGCACCATGGTGGCCGTTGACCGCCGCACCGCCGGCACGCAAGTAGAAGACCAGGGCATTGAAGTGCGCGGCGCCAACCGGATCCAGGACTACCTGGGCGAGCGCGGCCACGTCAACATCACGAGCTACAACCGGCAAGTCCTGTTGACCGGCGAAGTGCCCAGCGTGCAGGACAAGCAGCAGGTGGAGCAGGTTGCGACCAAGGTGGAGAACGTGCGCTCGGTCGTCAACGAGCTCGAAGTCATGGGCACCACGAGCCTGATGCAGCGCTCGGCCGACAGCCTGGTCACCGGCAAGATCAAGGCCAGCCTGGTCGATGCGAAAGACCTGTATGCCACCGCCTTCAAGGTGGTGACCGAGCACGGCACCGCCTATCTGATGGGCCGCGTGACGCAGCGCGAGGCCGATCGTGCCACCGAGATCGCCCGCAGCATCGACGGCGTCAAGAAGGTGGTCCGGATCCTGGACATCATCAGCGAAGAAGAGCTCAAGGCGCTGACAAACAAGTAAGTTGGGTCTTGTCATTGCGGGTTTGACCCGCAATGCATGCCGTCAATTGAAGCGAGTTACTTCAACCGCTTGATCAGGCTGGAGGTATCCCAGCGCCGTCCGCCCATCTGCTGCACATCGGCATAAAACTGGTCCACCAGGGCCGTCACCGGCAACCGCGCACCGTTGCGCTTGGCCTCGTCGAGCACCAGCCCCAGGTCCTTGCGCATCCAGTCGACGGCAAAGCCGAAGTCGAACTTGCCCTCGACCATGGTCTTGCCGCGGTTGTCCATCTGCCAGCTTTGTGCCGCGCCCTTGCCGATGACATCGAGTACCTGATTCATGTCGAGCCCGGCTTGCTGGCCAAAGGCGATCGCCTCGCTCAGGCCTTGCACGAGACCGGCGATGCAGATCTGGTTCACCATCTTGGCCAGCTGCCCGGCGCCGCTGTCGCCCAGCAGCGTGAAGGCGCGCGAAAACGCCATTGCCACCGGCTGCGCCGCATCGAAGGCCACCTGCGCGCCGCCGCACATGACGGTCAGCAGGCCGTTCTGCGCGCCGGCTTGTCCACCCGATACCGGCGCGTCCAGGAACTGCAGTCCAAGTTTGCTGGCGGCCAGCGACAGTTCGCGCGCCACATTGGCCGAGGCCGTGGTGTGATCGACCAGCAGCGCACTGGGCTTCATGCCGGCAAAGGCGCCGTCCGCGCCGAGCGTCACGCTGCGCAGGTCGTCGTCGTTGCCGACGCAGCAAAAGACGATATCAGCCTGCTGCACGGCCAGTTTGGGCGTGGCTGCGTGGCTTGATGCGGTCGCGAACTCGGCGCACCAGGCTATGGCCCTGGCGGGAGTCCGGTTGTACACGGTCACCTGATGCCCGGCGCGCACCAGGTGACCCGCCATCGGGTAACCCATCACGCCCAGGCCGAGAAAGGCAAGGCGGCGTGGGGTGCTTGCTTCGTAAGTCTTTGGGTTGATGCTGCTCATACGATGGAGAAGTTTTCTGTGCCGGCGCTCAGGTCCTGGGTCTTGCCGCGCTGGCTGTTGAGTTTGATCTGCAGGCGCAGGTCGTTGACGGAATCGGCGTTGCGCAAGGCGTTTTCGTAGCTGATCAGGTTGTCCTCGTAAGCATCGAACAGGGCCTGGTCAAAGGTCTGCATGCCCATCTCCCGGCTCTTCTTCATGATCTCCTTGATCTCGCTGACCTCGCCCTTGAAGATCAGGTCCGAGATCAGGGGCGAGTTGAGCATGACCTCGACCACGGCCAGTCGTCCCTTGCTGTCCTGCTTGGGAATCAGCCGCTGCGAGATCATCCCTTTGAGGTTGAGCGAGAGGTCCATCAGCAACTGCGCGCGCCGCTCCTCGGGGAAGAAATTGATGATGCGGTCGAGCGCCTGATTGGCGCTGTTGGCATGCAGCGTGGCCAGGCACAGGTGGCCGGTCTCGGCAAAGGCGACGGCATGCTCCATGGTTTCGCGGTCGCGGATTTCGCCCATCAGGATCACGTCGGGCGCCTGCCGCAGAGTGTTCTTCAGGGCCGCTTCCCAACTGTCGGTATCGATGCCGACCTCGCGCTGCGTCACTACGCAGTTCTTGTGCGTGTGCACGAACTCGATCGGGTCCTCGACCGTGATGATGTGGCCGAACGAGTTGTCGTTGCGCCAGTCCACCATCGCGGCGAGCGTGGTCGACTTGCCCGAGCCGGTGGCGCCCACCAAGATGCACAGGCCGCGTTTGGTCATCGCGACTTCCTTCAGGATGGCCGGCATGCCCAGACCGTCGATGGTGGGCACGCTCAGCGGAATCACGCGTAGCACCATGCCGACCTTGCCCTGCTGGACGAAGGCGTTGACGCGAAAACGCCCGACGTTGGGCGGCGCGATGGCGAAGTTGCATTCCTTGGTGCGCTCGAACTCGGCTACCTGCTTGTCGTTCATGACCGAGCGCGCCAGGGCCAGCGTGTGCGTCGCGTTGAGCGGCTGCGGCGAGACCTTGGTGACCTTGCCGTCGACCTTGATCGCCGGCGGAAACTCGGCCGTGATGAACAAGTCGCTGCCGCCGCGGCTGACCATCAGCTTGAGCAGGTCGTTGACGAATTTTGTGGCTTGATCGCGTTCCATCAGGGCTCCTAAATAGACTGGATTAGCCGGGGAAATTCTCGGGAATCTTGGCCTTGGAGCGCGCTTCGGCAGCGCTGATGACGTTGCGTTTGACCAGATCCGTCAGGTTCTGGTCGAGCGTCTGCATGCCCACGCTGTTGCCGGTCTGGATCGACGAATACATCTGCGCCACCTTGGCTTCACGGATCAGGTTGCGTATGGCGCTGGTGCCGAGCATGATTTCATGCGCCGCCACGCGGCCCTGACCGTCCTTCTTCTTGCACAGGGTCTGCGAGATCACGGCCTGCAGGGATTCGGACAGCATGGCGCGGATCATTTCCTTTTCCTCACCGGGAAAGACGTCGATGATGCGGTCGATGGTCTTGGCCGCGCTCGAGGTGTGCAGGGTGCCGAACACCAGGTGGCCGGTTTCGGCAGCGGTCATGGCCAGACGGATCGTCTCCAGATCGCGCATTTCGCCCACCAGGATGGCGTCCGGGTCTTCGCGCAGCGCCGAGCGCAGCGCGGCGGCAAAGCTCAGCGTGTGCGGGCCGACCTCGCGCTGATTCACCAGGCACTTCTTGGATTCGTGCACGAACTCGATCGGGTCTTCCACGGTCAGGATGTGGCCGAATTCGGTCTCATTGAGGTAGTTCACCATGGCGGCCAGCGTGGTCGACTTGCCCGATCCGGTCGGTCCCGTCACCAGCACCATGCCGCGCGGCTTCAAGGCTAGATCGCCGAAAATCTTGGGCGCGTTGAGCTGCTCGAGCGTCAGGATCTTGCTTGGAATGGTGCGGAACACCGCGCCCGCGCCGCGCTGCTGGTTGAAGGCGTTGACGCGAAAGCGCGCCAGGCCTTCGATCTCGAACGAAAAGTCGATCTCAAGGAACTCCTCGAAATGCTTGCGCTGCGTGTCGTTCATGATGTCATACACCATGGCGTGCACCTGCTTGTGATCAAGCGGCTCAACGTTGATGCGCCGCACGTCGCCGTGCACGCGGATCATTGGCGGCAGACCGGCCGACAGATGCAGATCGGATGCGTTGTTTTTGACGCTGAAGGCCAGTAATTGGGTAATGTCCACAGGGTCCTTGGTGGTTTGTTACGCTAGGGGCAATTATGACCACGATTGAGAAAAACCTGCACAGGGTGCGCGAGCGCGTTGACGCCGCCTGCCGGGCCGCCGGACGCGATGCCGGGACGGTCGCCGTCCTTGCGGTGTCCAAGACTTTTGACGCGCAGGCCGTTGCGCAGGCCTGCGCCGCCGGGCAGCAGGCGTTTGGCGAAAACTACATCCAGGAAGCGGTGCAGAAGATCACCGAACTGCGCCACCTGCCGCTGCAGTGGCACTGCATCGGTCCGATCCAGAGCAACAAGACGCGACTGGTGGCCGAGCATTTCGACTGGGTCCATACCGTGGACCGATTCAAGATCGCGCAGCGCCTGAGCGAGCAGCGCCCGGCGCCGCTGGCGCCGCTGCAGGTCTGCATCCAGGTCAACGTCGACGGCGGTGCCAGCAAGTCGGGCGTGCCGCCGGAAGAGGCGCTGGCACTGGCGCAGCAGGTGGCCGCGTTGCCGAACCTGCGCCTGCGTGGCGTCATGAGCATCCCGGAGCCGGTCAGCGATTTCACGGCGGCCTGCGCCGTGTTTGCCCGGGTCAAGGCCGTCTTCGACGAATTGAATGCCGCCGGTCTGGGGCTCGACACCCTGTCCATGGGCATGAGCGCCGATCTGGAAGCGGCCATCCAGTCCGGCAGCACGATGGTGCGGGTGGGGACGGCGATCTTTGGCGGGCGACCGAAGGCAATCAGCGCAGCGCCAGATGCGTCGAGTTCTTGACCTCTTCCATCACGGCATAGGTGCGGGTTTCGCGCACGCCCGGCAGCTGCCATAAGACCGTGCCGGCAAATTCACGGTAGGCGCTCATGTCGGCCATGCGGGTCTTGAGCAGGTAGTCGAAGCCGCCGGCCACCATGTGGCATTCCATGATTTCGGCGCGCACCTGCACGGCGGCCTTGAAGGCTTCGAACACATTGGGCGTGGTGCGGTCGAGCAGCACTTCCACAAACACCATCAGGCCGGCACCGAGCTTGAGCGGATTGAGGCGCGCCTCGTAGCCGAGGATGTAGCCGTCCTTGGTCAGGCGCTGCACGCGCGCCAGCACGGCCGTCGGTGACAGCGCCACGCTTTCGGCCAGCTTGAGGTTGGATAGGCGGCCGTCTTCCTGCAGGCAGCGCAGGATCTTGATGTCGATGCGGTCGAGTTCAGGCAGAGTGTCGGTCATGACAGGCGATAGGTTTGCAGGTGGATGCTGGTCTCGGTGCTGCTGATGCCGCGCACGAGCCGGATGCGCTCCAGTATCTGCGACAACTCGGCAAGATTGGAGGCGCGCAGTTCCGCCAGCAGGTCCCAGCGGCCATTGGTGTCATGCAGGCTGGCCACGCCGGGCTCGCCGAGCAGGCTGGCAATCACCGAGCGCGTTTCGTTGCCTTCCACGGCCACGCTCATCCAGGCGCCGATCTCGGCGGGCTGCGCGTCGGGCTTGAGGCGCACCGTGTAGCCGACGATGACACCGGCGTCTTCGAGCTTGGTCACACGGTTGCTGACCGTTCCGCGCGAGACGCCGAGCTTTTGCGCCAGCGTCGCGACGCTGGTGCGGGCGTCCTTGCGCAGAAGCGACAGCAGTTGCTGATCTGTTTCATCCATGTTGGCATTATGACATCAATGTCTGACTATTTGATAAATTTCTGGCAATAAGCTAGCAAAGTTGCTAATTTACATTATCTTGCCTTCTTGGGACACTGCCTACTACTTACCCGAAAGCAGCATCATGAAGCCCACGCCACTCGTCCAAACCCAATTTCTCAGCGCCCAGGATGTCGCAGCCCTCGTCACCGAACTCGGCCTGGCCACCGCCCTGCGCGGCGTGGCCGACTACATCACGGACGATTTCCTGCGCTGGCAGGATTTCGACAAGAGCGCGCGCGTCGCCAACCACTCAACGGATGGCGTCATCGAACTGATGCCGATCTCCGACGCCACGACCTATGCCTTCAAGTACGTCAACGGGCACCCGAAGAACACGCATATCGGGCTGTCCACCGTGATGGCTTTCGGTGTGCTGGCCGATGTGGCCACGGGCATACCGACCTTGCTCAGTGAGCTGACCTTGACCACGGCGCTGCGCACCGCGGCCATGTCGGTCGTCGCCGCACGGGCGCTGGCGCGCCCGGACAGCCGGCGCATGGCGCTGATCGGCAACGGCGCGCAAAGCGAGTTCCAAGCGCTGGCCTTTCATCATCTGCTGGGCATCGAGGAAATCCGCCTTTACGACACGGACCGTGCCGCCACCACCAAGCTGATGCGCAACCTGCAGCACACGGCGCTGCGCCTGATTCCCTGCGCCAGCATCGCCGAAGCGGTGCGTGGCTCGGATATAGTGACCACCGTGACTGCCGACAAGACCAACGCCACGATTCTGACGCCTGCTCTGATCGAGCCCGGCATGCACATCAATGGCGTCGGCGGCGACTGCCCCGGCAAGACCGAATTGCACCCGGACGTGCTGCGCGGCGCCTCGGTCTTCGTCGAGTACGAACCCCAGACCCGCGTCGAAGGCGACCTGCAACATATGCCGGCGGACTTTGCAGTGACTGAACTCTGGCAGGTGCTCAGTGGCAAGGCCGTTGGCCGCAGCAGCGACCGCCAGGTCACGCTGTTCGACTCGGTCGGCTTCGCGCTGGAAGACTACTCGGCGCTGCGCTTCATGCGCGACAGCGCCCGGGCGCTGGGCATGGGGCAGCAGGTGTCCCTGATCCCGGAATTGGCGAACCCGAAAGACCTTTTCAGCCTGGTCCGACCCGGTATCAAGACATTGGCGCTGGCGGCATGATCAATACCGACGCCGCACCCCCACCGCTTCCTCGCGGCGTCAGCCTGATCGGCGTGCCCACCGATATCGGCGCCGGCACCCTGGGCGCGCGCATGGGGCCGGAGGCCTTGCGCGTGGCGGGCATCGCGCAGGCGATTGCCCGCTTTGGCCGCGACGTCAAAGACTGCGGCAATCTGGTCGGGCCGGCTAACCCGTGGCAAGAGGCGGTCAACGGTTTTCGGCACCTTGGCGAGGTCGTGCAATGGAACCGCCTGGTGCATGCGGCGACGTACGCCGAGTTGGCGGCGAATCGTCTGCCGATCATGCTCGGCGGCGACCATTGCCTGGCGATCGGCTCCATCAGCGCGGTGGCGCGGCATTGCCGCGAGCAGGGCAAGAAGCTGCGCGTGCTGTGGTTTGACGCGCACGCCGATTTCAATACCGCCACGCTCACACCGAGCGGCAACATCCATGGCATGCCGGTGGCCTGCCTGCTCGGACACGGGCCGCGGGAACTGATCGACATCGGCGTGCCCGGTCCGGCGCTGCGCCCCAGGGAAATTCGCCAGATCGGCATTCGCAGCGTCGATGCCGGCGAGAAGCGTCTGGTGCATGACATCGGCATTGAAGTCTTCGACATGCGCTACATCGACGAGATGGGCATGCGCCATGGCATGGAGCTTGCGTTGGCCGTACTCGATGCCAACACACATCTGCACGTCAGTCTTGATGTCGATTTCCTGGACCCCAGCATTGCGCCGGGCGTCGGCACCACCGTGCGCGGCGGCCCCACCTACCGCGAAGCGCAGCTCTGCATGGAGATGATCGCCGATACCGCTCGCCTGGCCTCACTCGACGTGGTCGAACTCAACCCGGCGCTCGACGTTCGCAATCAGACCGCGGAACTGGCCGTTGATCTAATCGAAAGTCTGTTCGGAAAAAGCACGCTGATGCGCAAGTCCGGTGCATGACGCGCCGGATAATCGCCGGTTACGTCCTCTTTTGACCCAGATGCATCGCCATGTCCCGTTTCAGTGCCAACCTGCTGTTGATTCTTGTCGCATTGATCTGGGGTTCGGCTTTCGTGCCGCAGATCTACGGCATGGCCCATGTCGGCCCCATGACCTTCACCGGCGTGCGCTTCGTGGTCGGTTCCCTGGTTGTGACGCCCCTGATGTGGATCGAGTGGCGTAGCCTGCAACGCGAGGGTCGTCCGCTGCGGCGCGTCGACGGCTTCAAGATTGCGGGCCTGGGCGGCCTGTTGCTGCTCGGCTCGGCCATGCAGCAGATCGGCCTGATGAGCACGACGGCCACCAATGCCGGATTCCTGACTGCGCTCTATGTGCCACTGGTGCCGATCCTCGGCTGGCTCTGGTTGCGCCATTTGCCGCACTGGTCGGTCTGGCTCGGCGCGCTGGCCAGCATCGTCGGTGCCTATCTGCTGTCCGGGGCGCAAAGCCTCACGATCAGCCGGGGCGACCTGTGGGTCATGGCATCGGCCATTCCCTGGGCCCTTCATGTGTTGCTGGTCGGGCGGGTGGCGCATCGCATGGCCGCGCCGTTTCTGGTGGCCGGCGGCCAGTTTGCCGTCTGCGGTTTGCTGGCGCTGCTCTGGACCGCGGGTTTTGAGCCCGTCACCTGGAGCGGTTTGCAGGCCGCCGCGTGGCCGCTCGCCTACACGGGAATCATGTCGGTTGGCGTGGCGTTCACCGCGCAGGTGGTGGCGCAGCGCTGGGCGCACGCCGCCGATGCCGCGATTCTGTTGTCTTCCGAAACCCTGTTCGCCGCCCTGTTTGGTTTTGTCCTGATGGGCGACCGGCTCGACTTTGCCGGCCTGGCCGGTTGCGGCCTGATTTTTGCAAGCATGATCGCCGTGCAACTGCTGCCCATGCTGTCAGCAACAGCAGGTACGGACAAGACCGGCGTCGCCGGCGAAGGGCCGCTTGCCGCAGCCATTGCAGAAGTCAGGCGGGCCTGAGGCTGCGATCGGGCTGGCAACCGATGAGGAAAAAGAAGAAGCAAGGGGAAACCATGAGCGAATGGGCGTTTGTACGACTTGTATGTACAACTAGAGGGGGATAAACTTTGGCGGTGTTTTTTTTGAGGTGCAGAGCCTGTTCGACGGGTTCGACGCGTCAATAAATATCAACAGAGTAGGCGGGGCCGGCGCTGGTCAGGTGGTCCCGAAGCAAGGGTGTTGATTGCGAGATCTTCGCAATCAACGTTTTTTTTGTTCACAGGAGATGTAATGCGATTACTCACGAAGCTCTTCGGAGCGGCATGCTGCGTAGGCATGCTTTTGACAGGCAATGTTCAGGCACGCGACTGGAAGGTCATCAAGGATGCGGGCACGATCGTGGTCGCCACCGAAGGCCAGTACTACCCGTTCAACTATTTCGACGGCCCCAAGCTGACCGGCTTCGAGGTCGAACTGGCCGAAGCGATCGTCAAGCAGATGGGTCTCAAGCTCGACTGGCGCGTGGTCTCGTTCGATGCGCAGCTCGCTTCGATCCGCCAGGACCGCTTTGACTTTGCCATCGCCTCGCACGGTTACACGGAAGAGCGCGCCAAGGCCGTTGACTTCGCCAACCCGCACTACTGCTCGGGTGGCCAGATCGTTTCCCTGCCGGGCGGCCCGTTGACGGTGGCCGGGCTGAAGGGCAAGTCGGTCGGCGTGCAGATCGCCACCACCTACTTTGACGCCGCCAAGAAGATCGACGGCATTGGCGAGATCAAGACCTACAAGGACGAGGCCGCCAACTTTGCCGCGCTCAAGGCCAAAAAATACGACGCCTGGATTTCCGACAAGTACCTGGTGAAAGCCACGCTGGACAAGAACCCCGGCACCGGCGCGATCCCCGGCGACATGGTCTTTGTCGAGCGCATCTCGATGATCACGCGCAAGAACAACAAGGAACTGATGGACCAGATGAACAAGGCTTTGGCCGAAGTCATGAAGAACGGAACCTACCAGGCCTTGTCGACCAAATACTTCCAGGCTGACATTTCCTGCCACTGAAGTTTGACGCCATGAACTGGAGCAAACAACACCCCGGCCTCGCCATGTTCGCGGCCATGATCGGACTCCTGCTGGTCTTGTGGGGTATGGCCATGCCGTTGTCGATGGCGCCAGCGCCTATCGGACCGGCGGCCAAGGAGTTCACGGAAGGCGCGCGCATGACCGTGCTGCTGACGCTCGTCTCCGGGCTCTCGGGTATGGTGATCGGTGTTGTGGCCGGGCTTGGCAAGCTGTCTTCGTTTCTGCCCCTGCGCTGGTTGTGCGACTTCTACGTCTGGCTGATCCGTGGCACGCCGCTGCTGCTGCAAATCCTGTTCGTGTGGCTCGCCTCACCGCAGTTGCTGCCGGATTCGATGCAGCCGTCGGACTTTGCCTGCGCCGCGATTGCCCTGGCGATCAACATCGGCGCCTACAACACGGAATGCGTGCGCGCCGGGATTCTGGCCGTGCCGCATGGACAGGTTGAAGCCGCCAAGGCTTTGGGCCTGTCGCCGTTCCAGACCTTCATGGACATCGTGTTTCCACAAAGCATGCGGGTGGCGCTGCCGGCGCTGGCGAACAACCTGGCCTCGCTGGTCAAGGACTCGTCGCTGGCCTATGCCATCAGTGTTGTGGAACTGACCATGATCGGCTACCGCGTGCAGGCTTCGAGCTACCAGCCGATCCCGGTGTTTTTGACAACGGCAAGCATCTATCTGATCCTGACGACGGCGTTCACCTCGCTGACGTCGGCGCTGGAGATCAAGCTCGATGTGGGCAGAAAGCGCTAGGAGACCTTGATGAGCATACAAGCCACACTCAAGCCGATCATCGAGGCACGCAACGTCGACAAGCACTTCGGGACGTTCCGCGCCTTGAAGGGCGCGACGGCGACCTTCTACGAAGGTCAGGTGACCGCCATCATCGGGCCATCGGGTTCGGGCAAGTCCACGTTCCTGCGCACCCTGAACCGGCTGGAGTCGCACGATGGCGGCAGCATCCGGATCGACGGCATCGAGCTCAACGACGACATGAAGAACCTCGACGCCATCCGGCGCGAGGTCGGCATGGTGTTCCAGAACTTCAATCTGTTCTCGCACCTGACCATTCTGCGAAACGTCGCGCTGGCCCCGATGCGTGTGCGCAAGATGTCCAAGGCCGACGCCGAAACTAAGGCGCTGGCGCTGCTGGAACGCGTCGGCCTGAAAGATCAGGCGCACAAGTACCCGGTTCAATTGTCAGGTGGGCAGCAGCAACGCGTTGCGATTGCACGCGCCTTGGCCATGGACCCCAAGGTGCTGCTGTTCGACGAGCCGACCTCTGCGCTCGATCCGGAAATGGTCAACGAAGTGCTGGCGGTCATGCGCGAACTGGCGCACACCGGCATCACCATGCTGGTGGTGACCCACGAAATGGGCTTTGCCCGTGAAGTGGCGGACCGCCTGATCTTCTTTGATCTGGGCGTCATCCTCGAGGACACCACGCCGCAAGCGTTCTTCTCGAATCCGGACCATGCGCGCGCCAAGGCGTTCCTGTCTCAGGTGCGAGCCGGTTGAAGGCTCAAAGCCAAACGCAAGCAATCGACTTTTTGAAATTGATTACATACACATAGGAAACATCATGAAAATGAATAAACTGGTTTTGGCCCTGCTGGCCGCCGGACTGAGCGCCGGTGTTCTGACAAGCGCGCACGCTGACGATGCGGCCCGTATCAAGGCGCTGGAAGATCAACTGCAGATCCTGCAAAAGGCCATCGCCGAGCTCAAGAGCACGATGCCGACGAAAAAGGAAGTCTCAGACCTCACGGATCAGGTCGAACTGCAGGGCAAGGAAGCCGTGGTGCTGGGCGACATGCCCAACTCCTTCCGCATGCCGGGCAGCGAAACGTCGGTGCGCGTTTATGGTTTCGTTGAAGGCGATCTGATCAAGGACTTCAAGGGCACGGCGCCCGGCGACATGTTCACCAACGTGATGGAGCAGCCGCTCAATAAGACCAACCCGAGCACGGGCAAGTCCGCCATGACGGCGCAGACCTCGCGCTTCGGCTTTGAGACCTCGACCCCGACGGCTTTGGGACCGGTTCATACCCAGCTCGAAGCAGACTTCTACGCCTACTGCGGAGCAGAATGCAACCGCGACCGTCTGCGTGTGCGTCATGCCTACGGTGAATATGCCGGCTGGTTGATCGGCAAGACCTGGTCCACTTTCATGGACCTGGACGACGGCCCCGAAACGGTCGACTTCAACGGCCCGGTTGGCCAACCGTTCTCGCGCCCGGTCCAGATCCGCTACACCTACAACACGCCGACCGGCGCGAGCTTCAAGATCGCACTGGAAAATCCGTCGGATGGCGCCAAGCGTCCGAACCTGGTTCTGTCAGCCAGCAAGAGCTACGACTGGGGCGCGGCCTTCAATGTGCGCTTCATTTCGCATGAGCAGCGCAACGGTGACGTGAGCAAGAATGGCAGCGGCTGGGGTATCGGCGGCTCCTATAAGCTCACCGACAGCCTGACCGTCATGGGCCAGTACGCGGCGGTGGACGGCGACAACGACAACGCCTTGATGATGGGTGCGAACTACCCGGATTGGAGCACGGGCGCCATGCTGCTGGACAAGTCGCGCGGTTATGTGCTGGGTCTGACCAATGTTTTCAACTCGCAGTGGCGCAGTACGCTGGCCTATGGCTCGGTGGAGTCACAGATCAATGCCAATGAGGTCTATGCCGGCCTGGGCTGGCCCGGCAACCAGAGCCTGAAGCAGTGGCATCTGAACTTCTTCTACACCCCGATCAAGAATGTGGACCTTGGCGCTGAGTACATTGGCGGCAAGCGCACGACCTACGGTGGTGATGTCGGCGACCTGAGCCGTCTGAACCTGCTCGGTCGCTACAGCTTCAACTAAGCGCAACAATCCGCAGCCGTCAGGCTGCGGATGCATGCACTGAAAGCCCCGCAGGCGCGTGTCCTTGCGGGGCTTTGTATTTTGCTGGGCTTGATCGAATCGTGGGTTAGCAAAAATCCAACAGTTCATTAACGCTTTACAAAGACACCGGGACAAACCGGCGCCCTTGGGTGCAAACTGGAAACACACACATTCCAACGTCTTCAAGGAGGTATGTCTTGATGTCCGCGACAACAATTCAATTACAGCGGCCGCTGCGTCAGTTGGCGCCCATGGGCTTGGCTTTGATGGTGGTTCTGGCCGGCCTGGCGCCGCGGGAATCCAGTGCTTTACCGGCGTTCGCCCGACAGACCGGTCAGAACTGTGTCGCCTGCCATGCCGGTGGCCAATTTCCTGAACTCACGCCCTACGGCCGCATGTTCAAACTGACCGGCTACACCGCGGGATCGCGCGCACTCCCACTCTCGGTGATGGGCGTGCTCAATGCCGCCAAGGTATCCAATACCAGCAAGAGCGATGATCCCGCAGCGGATTTTCAAAAGAACGGCACGCCGGTTTTTTCATCGGGTAGCCTCTTTGTGGCTGGGAAGATCACCGACAACATCGGCCTGTTTTCGCAGATCACCTATGACAATTTTGCGGGTCAGAACGCCAATGGAGAGTTTTATGGTCATAGTCAGGCGGACAACATCGATTTGCGTTATGCCGACCGCTTTGTCGATGCCAACCGCGACTTGGTTGTCGGTGTCTCGCTCAACAACAACCCCTCGGTGACCGATCCCTGGAATACGGCTGCTGCATGGATGCAATACGTCCCGGCAGCCAGTCTGACGAGTCATCAGTTCACCGACGCTGCCACGCCGTTTCCGGGGTTCGGCGCAGGTGGCAATATCGCTGGTGTCAATGCCTATCTTTACTGGAACAAGACCCTCTATGCGGAATTGGGCACGTACAAGACTGCTGAACAGGGGCTGTCTTTCATGAGTGCCGGCATCGATGATGCAAGCAAGACCAAACTGAGCGGAGCCAACAACCCGTATTGGCGATTGGCCCTGACACGTGAATGGGGGCCGCATAACCTGATGGTGGGTACCTCCGGCATGATCGCGCATGTTTACGATGTTGGAACTGATACATCGGACCCTGACAATCTCGGTCTTTATCGCAACACGGGGCTGGATGCCCAGTACCAGTATCTGCTTGACCCCCACACCGTTACAGCGCAGTTCGCCTATATGCGGCAGGTCCAAACCTATTCGGCAAACGCGGTTGCCAACGCAAGTGCTTCGGCAACCTATGTTCTTGGAGACGGTGTAACGCCTGTCAGTCTTGCCAATCCATCGGATACCAGCAATGTGTTTCGGGCCAAAGTAACCTACGTCTATCAAGCCCGATACGGCGGTAGTCTGGCGTTCTTCAACAAAACCGGGACCACAAACACCTTGAATCAAACATCGGGATTTGATGCGACCAACTGTGGCGGCACGGTTTGCAACGCGTCGTCGCTTCGAGTGAACGGGAACCTGTCGGGTAACCCGGCGACCACTGGCCTGACGTTAGAAGCGTTCTGGTTTCCAATTCAATACGTGCGGGTTGGCGCCCAGTACACCGCCTACAGCAAGTTCAACGGTACTGCCGACAACTATGACGGCTTTGGCCGCAACGCCAGGGACAACAACACGTTGTTTGCCTATCTCTGGTTTGCTTATTGAACGTATTTCTCCGAAAAAAATCGGGCGCTTTGACACCCATACGGTCACAGCTTTCAATGATCATCACTGGAGACGCTAGATGAACCACATTTCGTTGCTGCCGCTTGTTGCCATCCTCGCATCGCTGAGCGGTTGCGCCAATATTGAACGTTCGCGTGATCTTGCCAACCCTGCCGTGCCGGCGGCGGTCACGGCAGTTCAGGTCTGCTCGATTTGCCATGGCATTGATGGCAACTCCGTATCGCCCAACTTCCCGCGCCTGGCTGCTCAGGGACCGGACTACTTGGTTGCCCAATTGCAAAATTTCCGAAGCCACCAGCGTTCCGATCCGCCGGGCTTCGAGTACATGTGGGGCATCAGCCACCATCTGACCGATGATCAGATCAAGGGTTTGGCGGATTACTTTGCCAAGCAGTCACCTGTGTCCAACGCAGCAGTTGATGCGCAGGAAATGGCAAAAGGAAAGTTGATTTTTGAAGGCGGCGTGCCTGAAAAGGACGTGGCGCCATGCATGGCGTGTCACGGACCGCAGGCGCAGGGTCTGGCCAGCTTTCCCAGACTGGCTGGCCAGCACATGGATTACCTCGTCAAGCAACTTCATGTCTTTCAGGAAACTGAAGGGCGCCCCGGAACGCCCATGAAGCAGATCACCCACCTGCTGACCGATCCGGAAATGCAGGCGGTGGCCGGCTATCTGCAGGGGTTTCCCAACACGCAGTGAAGCAATCCGGGGGGCCGGCCCTTGCCCATCCTGCGAGGCGGCTGACGCCGGCAGCCCCGAGAGGGGCCGCCAGCGCTCACCCAAGGCAGCGGTCGGTCAGGGCTTCTTGACCCAGGCCGTGCAGTAGCCGGTGGATGCGATTTCCGTGTCACCGGGCATGATCTTGCAGCCGCCCGGGGCCTTTGCGGAGGCCCCAGGGATGAATTGCATGCAAACCGCGCAACTTTTCTCGGCCAGCGGCTTGTCCTGATACTTGAGCGCCGCGCGCATGCCCGCATTGGTAGCGGCCGATGCGCGATCGGTAAAGGCGATGACCGGAATCATTGCCAGTGCGGCACTTCCGATCTTCAACAGCTGGCGGCGCTGGGTTGCGTGATTCAACATCTGATGTTCCCGTCCTGATTGCGTGTGCCCGATTTCCAATAAATCAGGTCTCTTGGACTATACACAAGTGACGCCGCCGCGTCCCGGCCTGCGCGGCTAAGTACCCCTACCTGGAGCATGCCTTGCATCACGCGGCGCGAGGCCCAGGATCGTGCGCGCCTCGGCCGGCGTGGCGACCGGGCGATTGAGTTCCTCGCTGACGCGCACAATGCGCGAGACCAGCTGCGCGTTGCTGGCGGCCAGCTGGCCTTTGCGGTAGTAGACGTTGTCCTCGAAGCCGACGCGCACATGGCCGCCCAGCACGATCGCGAGCGTGCCCAGCGGCAACTGCGCGCTGCCGATGCCGGCGACGGTCCAGGTCGCTCCGGCCGGCAGTTGATCGACCATGTACAGCAGCGCCTGCGGCGTGCCGGCCATGCCGCCGGGAATGCCGAGCACAAAGTCGACATGCAGCGGGCCCTGCAGCAATCCCTTCTTGAGCCAGCGGTTCACGGTTGTGATCATGCCGGTATCGAAGATCTCGAATTCAGGCTTGACGCCGTGCTGTTGTATCGCGTGCAAGAACGTCTCCATGTCGGCCGGGTGGTTCATGAAGACGTCGTCGCCGAAGTTGACCGTGCCCATCGAGAGCGTGGCCATCTCGGGCGAGAGCGTGACCGGCGCCAGGCGCTCGGCCGGCGTCATGCCGACGGCGCCGCCGGTGGAGACCTGCACGATGACGTCGCAGCGTTCGTGGATGGCGGCGATGATTTGGCGGTAGGTCTCGCGGTCCTGCGTCGGCGTGCCGTCGTCCTTGCGCGCGTGCAGATGCACGATGGAAGCGCCCGCTTTCGCACATTCCTCGGCCGCGATGGCGATTTCCTGCGGCGTGACGGGCAGCGCCGGCTGCTGGTCGCGCGTGACTTCGGCGCCGGTCAGGGCAGCGGTGATGATGAGTTTTTGCATAGTTGAAGATTCCGGATCAGGCCTGCAGTGGATTCTTGCGCTGGTAAGCCGCGGGCACGACGCAGGTACCCGATGCCCGACAGACGACGATGGGCTCAGTCAGCACATCAGCTGCCGAGGGCTGGCCGGCGAGACCGGCCGATGCGATGACCTTGCGCGCCTCGAACACCATCTTGCGCGAGCTCTTGCCGGCGCTGACGATGCGCCCGCTGGCCTCGATGTAATCGCCGGCATGGACCGGCGCCAGGAACTCGACGCTGTCGTAGGCCACGAACAGGCCTTCGTCGCCATCGCTGCGGATCAGCAACTCGGTGGCGACGTCGCCGAACAGGTGCAGCATCTTCGCGCCGTCGACCAGATTGCCGGCGTAGTGGGCGTCATGCGCGCTGATGCGCAGGCGGATCAGGGAGGTGTAGTCTTTCATTCAGGCGGCCTTTCGATGGATCCATTCGTGGATGGCAAAGGATGCCACGTCTTCGGCGTAGGTCTTGCTGCCAAAGCCGGCGTCGTAACCCAGTTCCTTTGCCAGTTCATGGCTGATCCGCGGACCGCCGACGACCAGGATCACCTTGTCGCGCAGGCCTTCAGCTTCCAGCAGGTCGCCGAGCTTGGTCAGGTTGTCGAGGTGGATGTTCTTTTGCGTCACCACCTGCGATACCAGGATGACGTCGGCCTGCTCCTCGATGGCGCGCGCCACCAGGTCTTCGGAATCGACCTGGGCGCCGAGATTGATGGCGCGGATCTGGTGGTAGCTCTCCAGGCCCTTGTGCCCGTTGAAGCCCTTCATGTTCATGATCGCGTCGATGCCGACCGTGTGGGCGTCGGTCTCGATGCAGGCGCCGATCACCACCATGCGCCGGCCCATGGCGCGCTGGATCAGCGCATCGACGCCGGTCTTGTCGAGCACCTCGTAGTCGGGCTTGGCAACCTGCAGGCTGGAGAGATCGACGCGGTGCTTGCACTGGCCGTAGACAATGTAGAAGCTGAAGCCTTGGCCCATGTCCTCGGCGTGCACGACAGCCGGCTCCTCCAGCCCCATCAGCGCGGCCAGGCGTTTCGCGCCTTCCTTGCTCGTCTCGTCGAGCGCGACCGGCAGCGTGAACGAGACCTGCATGCGGCCGTCGTCGAGCGTGTCGCCGTAGGGTTTTACCCATTGTTCGGGCAGTCGGGTATCAAGCATGGGAAGCACCTCCTGCAAGCATGAGCGACAGAAACGGGTTGTAGTAATCGTCAGACTTCTCGATCACGCCATCCAGCCCCTTGCCGCCGCTGGGCGTGCGCGCGATCTCGGCAAACATGGCCTGACTGATGGCTGCGGGCAGGCCGATGGCCTCGATGGTCGCCAGCATCTGCTCGGCATCCAGGAGGACGGCCTGCGCGCGCTGCTCGATCTGACCGCCGCGCTTGAACTCGATTTCAGAGTGCAGGTCCTTCATCGTGCCGAAGACGTAGCGCGCATTCTGGATGGCCAGGAAGCGGTCCTGGATGAAGGGCGTGTGGATGGCCTCGGTCATCATGCCCAGCAGGTGGATGTTCTGCTGCGTGACGCTGCTGACCACGTTGAACAGCGTGTTCTGCACCTGGCCCTTGAAGATGTTGCCCGTCATGTGCTTGGTCGGCGGCATGTACTTGAGCGTGGCATCCGGGAACACTTGGCGCGCCAGTTGCGCGTGCGCCAGCTCCCACAGAAAGCCGTTCTCCAGCTCGGGGTGGATCTCGAAGGCGTGGCCCAGACCCATCTGATCGGGCGTCAGCCCGGAGAGGACCGCGAACTGCTCGTTGATCAGCTGCGAGGCCAGCACCGTGTGCGCCGCTTCATAGGCGTCGGCCGTGGTCAGGTAGTTGTCCTCGCCGGTGTTGATGATGACGCCGGCAAAGGCATTGACCATGCGCGAGAAGAACTGGTCGATGAAGGTGCGCTGCATGTTGATGTCGCGAAAGATGATGCCGTACATCGAGTCGTTGAGCATCACGTCGAGGCGTTCCATCGCGCCCATGGCGGCGATCTCGGGCATGCACAGGCCCGAGCAGTAATTGGTCAGGCGGATGTAGCGCCCCACCTTCGCGCCGACCTCGTCGAGCGCGGCGCGCATCAGGCGGAAGTTCTCCTGCGTCGCATAAGTGCCGCCGAAACCCTCGGTGGTGGCGCCAAACGGCACGTAGTCGAGCAGGCTCTGACCGGTGGAACGGATCACCGCGATGATGTCGGCCCCCTGCTCGGCGGCGGCGCGCGCCTGGATCACGTCCTCGTGGATGTTGCCGGTGGCCACGATCAGGTAGAGCCAGGGCGTGGGGCCCTCGCCGAGTGTCTTGATGCGTTCCTCGCGCAGCGCGCGTTGCGCTGCGATTCTTTGGCAAGCGGCCTCGGCCAAGGCTTGTGCGCTGCGTCGCGCCGCGGCTTCGTCCTTGGCGCGGCCCAGCGTCAACGCGCCATCGGCAACAGCCTGCGCCACCTGCTGCGCGCTGCAGCCGCGCTCGTTCATGGCGGCGGCAACCATCGTGGCTGCGCCGTGCTGCAGGATGCCCTGCTCCTGCAGATGGCTGATGACGCGGTTCGGCAGCGGCACATCATTGGTGTCGACACCATCGATGCCGAGCAGGCGCAAGGTGGCCCGTTCCACCGTGGTGGTGGTGTAGGGGCTCATCTGATCGAAGACCTGGCGCGCAATGCGCCGCGCTGATTCGCGCGCGCGCTCGATCTGCGCCGGGTCCAAATGCAACTGACTCATTTCATTTCCTCAAATATGACATCGCTGACCACATAGCCGGCAAACGCCTCGCGCGCCGCCGACAGAAATTCACCGGCCGCGAAGCTGCCACCCAGCGGCGAATAAGGATTGAGCGTGATACCGGCGACCTGGATCGCCTTCCAGGTGAGCAGCCGCGCGCCAAGCCGCTCGAACGCCAGCAAATCGCCGGCCTCGATGAAGAGCCGCGTGCCGTCGGCCACGACCACGGTCAGACCGGAATGGCGCGTGGCCAGTGCCGTGAGCGAGCGCCAGAGCGTGCGCCCGACCGCGCCGCTGAGCGCAAGGGTTCCCAGGTCGGCGTCGGCGTGCTGTTGCAGCACGGCGCCGGCATTGATGGTGGCGATCTGTGCCTGAAAAACAGGCTGACCGGCTCGGTCCCAGAGCGCCACGCCGCCTTGCGCGAACAGGGGCGCGACGAGCGCCTGTGCGTCGACATCGACCGGCGCGATGCCCAGGATGGCCAGACGATCGCGCGTCTTGCGCAGCACGTCGGCAATGCCGCCGCCCAGCGCAGCGCCGGTGGCCAGCAGAACCGCATCGGCGATGGCCGGTGAAGCGTGCTGGCTGCGCCCGAGCGCGCCGTCCAGGATCACGCGTGCCGCGCCGCACTGCTGCAGCCGGGCGATGACCTGGCGCTGGTCATGGCCGCGCGAGGCGCCGGCGATCTCCATGTCGCCGTGTTCAAGCACCTTGACGATCACGATCTCGCCCATCGGGCTGGCAATGCCGGTGCCCGCGATCAGCTTGCAGGCCACCTTGGCGCGCGGCAGTGTGGCGCGCGCCGTGGCCACCAACGTGCCGGGCCAGACCTTGACCGGCGGCTTCGGGACGAAGAAGACCTGGTCGCGCTCCTCGCCGTCGCGCCCGATCGAGGTGACGCCGACACAGACGCCGTCCTGCGCCGCCTGCGCCAGCAGGTGGTTGAGCGCCACCGTCTTGCCGGTGTTCTTGCTCATGCCCATGACCGCGAGGGTGCGCAATGCGCCGATGGCGAATGGACTTGCTGCGCCCATCAAACGTAGCGCTCTTCGAACAAGCGGCGCAGCTCGGCGTTCTCGCGCAGCAGGCCCAGCGCGAACTCGGCGTGTCCCGTGGCGTAGCCGTTGCCGACGATCATCTCCACGTCCTTGCCGACGCCTTCGGCGCCGAGCGCGGCGGCGGTGAAACTGGTGGCCATCGAGAAGAAGTAGATCTTGCCGTGCTGACGCGCGCACAGGATGCTGCCCATCTCTGTGTTGGGCAGGTTCACGCAGTTGATCACCACGTCGGCCAGTTTGCCGCCGGTCACCCCGGCGACGGCCTCCATCAGCGCCAGCGCGTTGGTGGCGTCGACTTGCAGCGCGTGGTCGGCCCAGCCGAGTTCCCGCATCCGCTGGCAATCGGCCTCGAAGGGCGAGACGCCGATCACGCAGCCGCCTGGCCCGGCGCGCTTCTTGGCTTCATAGACACACAGCGTGCCGGATTTGCCGCCGCCGCCGATCACCACCACGGTGTCGCCGGCCTGCACCAGGCGCGCCGTTTGAGCCGGAGCGCCGGCAACGTCGAGGATGGCTAGCGCCGTTTTCTCCGGAATGTCGCGAGGCAGCTTGGCGTAGAGGCCGGTCTCGAACAGGATGGCCTGGCCGCGGATCTCGATCTGGTCGCGCTCCAGATGGATCTGGATGATCTCGTCAATGCGCAGCGGCGTCAGCGACAGCGACACCAGGGTTGCGATTCGGTCGCCGACCTGCAGGTCGATCTTGCCCGCCAGCGCGGGACCGATGGCGCGCACGCTGCCGATCAGCATGCCGCCCGATCCCGTCACCGGGTTGTGGTGCTTGCCGCGCCGGCCCACGATGGAGCGCACGATGTCGGCCACACGTTCGACGTCGCCACCGGCCTCAGTCTTGATCTGCGTGAAGCTGGCGGCGTCGATGTTGAGCGCCGCGACGTCGATCAGGACCTCGTTGTCCCAGATCGCCATCGTGTTGTCGATCTTCCAGGCGCCCTGCGGCAGCACGCCGAGCGGTTCGAGCACGCGGTGCGTGCCATAGGGGGAGCCATGTTTCATAGTGGCATGGATGTTAGTTGCTTTGCGTCGGCAGGCTGAAGTCCTGCCCCAGCCCCGGCATCTCGACCGTCATGCCCTTGTAGTTGCGGCACTTGATGGTGGTGCCGGTGCCGTCGGCGCGGGCTTCCTCGCGCACGTAGCTCGGGATGATGGGCAGCTTGCCCAGGCCGCCCATGCCGTCGACGATGAAGGTCGGCACGGCCGGGCCGCTGATCCAGCCGCGCAGGCCTTCGTAGAGTTCGAGCATGCGCCGGTGCGGCACGATGAAGTGGTGCGCGCCTTCGACCATGTCGGTCGAATAGACGTAATAGGGGCGCACGCCCATCTCGACGGCCTGCATGAACAGCTCGCGCATCACTTCCACGCTGTCGTTGATGCCCTTGAGGCAGACCGTCTGCAGGCCCATCATGATGCCGGCCTTCTGGATCATCTTGAGGCGCGCGCGCAGCAGCGGCGTGATCTCCTTCGGGTGGTCGATGTGGATGTTGAGCATCTGCACGCGGTGCTTTTCCAGCACCGCGCACAGTTCGGGCGTGATGCGGGTCGGCATCTGCACCACCATGCGCGAGCCGATGCGCAGGAAACGCACGTGCGGCGCGCGGCGGCGCAGTTCGCCCAGGATCTCGTCGAGCCGTTCGTCGGTGAAGGTCAGCGGGTCGCCGCCGGAGAGCAGCACGTCCTCGATGTTCTTGTTGCCCGCGATGTAGTCGATGGAGGCCGCGATCTGATCCTTGGCCACCGAGCCGTCGGGCTGCGAGACCATGCGCTTGCGCGTGCAGAAGCGGCACAGCGTGGCGCAGGTGTTGGAGACCAGGAACAGCACGCGGCGCGGGTAGCGGTGCACGACGCTGGTGCCGGGGATGGTGTCGCCCTCCTCGCCCAACTGGTCGAGCGAGGTGGCAAAGCCGGGCTTGGTTTCCTCGTGGTGCGAGGGCAGGTACTGCAGGCGGATCGGGCAGTTCGGATCGTCGCGGTCCATCAGCTTGGCCATGTAGGGCGTGATGGCGATGGCGAACTTGTCGTAGACCGTCTCGTTGACGTTCTCCATCTTGTTGAGGATGCCGTCGAGCTCACCGTGGTGCGTGTAGCGCCGGGCAAACTGCTTTTGCCACGATTCCGATTCCGGATCGTAGGCGTCGAGTTCGGCGCGCGTCAGCAGTTTTCGCTCGGGATTGAATTTGACTCGTTGCAGCATGGGGGTTCCCCTCGGGTAGTTGGCTGAACCAAGTTTAGGGACGAGTGACGCCAGAGGAAATCGGCAAGCTGCCTGAAATTACGCGCCAAAATCAGTCACAATGCACCGGTTTCATACAAACTGCCGGATCAGCCCATGCCTGCCACGCTCGACGCCCTGGACCATCATCTGATCGCCCTGCTCAAGGTCAATGCGCGCCTGCCCGTGGTGCGCCTGGCCAAGGCGCTGGGCTGTTCGCGCAGCACCGTGCAGCTGCGCCTGAAAGCGCTCGAAGAAAGCGGCGTCATCACCGGCTACACGGTCGGCGTCGCCAAGCCCAGCGCCACATCGACCATCCGCGCCATGGTGCTGATCTCGATCGAATCGAAGAATGAGCCCGAGGTGGTACGCGCCCTGGCCAAACGTCATGAGATCACCAAGCTCTATTCGGTCAGCGGCCGCTACGACCTGTGCGCGATGCTGTCGACCGAATCGACGCACGAACTTGACGCCGTGATCGACCGCATGCGCGCCGTCAAGGGCGTGATCGAAACCTTTTCCACAATCCTGCTCGCGACCAAGCTGGAGCGACCGGAGTAACTTGTCCGAGGAGGCCGCAGCCATGCCCAGCAAGACCTTCACCAGCGGCCGCATCCGCAAGGCCGTTTACGACCCCGCATCGCGCCAGCTCGACTTGCATTGGGACAACCGGACCGTGCTGGCCTACAAGCATGTTCCGGAAGAAGTCTATCGACGGCTGTGCAGTGCGCCCAATCCGACCACCTACTGGGAGGACCGAATCGCCGAGGAGTATCCGAAGGGCGTGCCGACCCCGGGTCCTGCAACGGATGGCGCAAAGAAGTTCGACGACCTGTTTGGGGATTAGCGCGGCGTACGAAGCGTCAAACACTTCGCTTGTTCAGTCAGGCAGGCCGGAAATTCGCAGTTGAAGTGAATTTATCGCTATTTATCAGTCGTTTATTGGTGAGTAATTTGCCGATAACGCGGTAACCATAGCGAGCATCTCATCTCATCTCATCTCATCTCATCCGATCGGAGCTAGCTGTGCGCCTGCCATTCCCTTACCGTCCCGAAGCCGAAATAGTTTCCCAGCACCTCGGCTCGCTCAGTGGCGCGCTCGATTGGGCGGCCGTCGCCAAGGTCGCCACACCTTGGGTGCAGGCGGTGCGCGCGAACCCGCCCCCGTTCTGGGCGATGGAGAGCCTGCTCAAGGAATACCCGATTTCCAGCGCCGAAGGTCTGGCCCTGATGCGTCTGGCCGAGGCCCTGCTGCGCGTGCCTGATGCCGCCACCGCGATTGCGCTGACCGCCGACCAGTTGGGCCGCGCCGACTTCCACAGCGCCGGCGACAAGACGCTGGCGCGTCTGTCCAGCACGGCCATCGCGATGAGCAAGAAATTCCTGCCTGACAGCGAAGCGCCAACAGGCCTTTTTGCCAAGCTCGGCGCGCGCTCCGTGGTGGCCGCTACGCTGCGCGCCGTGCAATTGCTGGGGCGCCAGTTCGTACTGGGCCAGACCATCACCGAGGCGATGGACGAAGCCAATGCGGCGCGGCGCAAGGCAAAGAACTTGCGATACAGCTATGACATGCTGGGCGAGGGTGCGCGCACCGATGCCGATGCACTGCAATACCTTGCGAGCTATCAGAACGCGATTGCCTTCATTGCAAGCCATGCCGCTGCCAGTGGTGTTTGCGAGGTCAACGACGGCATTTCGATCAAGCTCAGCGCCCTGCATCCACGCTACGAGGATGCGCACACCGGGCGCGTGCTCGCCGAGCTGGTGCCGCGTGTCTGGGGACTGTGCGAGCAGGCGGCCAGGGCCAACATCAACCTCACGATCGACTCGGAAGAAGTCGACCGTCTCGAGCTCTCGCTCGAAGTGTTCGAGGCGCTGGTCAGCCGTGTGGCGCAGCACTTCCCGCAATGGGGCGGCTTTGGCCTGGCGATGCAGACCTACCAGACGCGATCGCTGCAGCAGATCGAGCACGTCATCGCGCTGGCGCGCCAGTACAAGATCCGCCTGATGTGCCGACTGGTCAAGGGCGCCTATTGGGACGCCGAGATCAAGCGCGCGCAGGAGAACGGCCTGCCGGCCTACCCGGTTTTCACGCACAAGCACCACACCGATATTTCCTACCTGGCCTGTGCCCGCGTGCTGCTCGATGCGCCCGACGCGATCTACCCGCAGTTCGCCAGCCACAACGCGTCGACCATCGCTGCCGTCCTGCAGATGGCCGCGCGCAGCGGTGCGCCGTTTGAACTGCAGCGCCTGCACGGCATGGCCGAAGGCATCTACCGCGAGGTGCTGAAGAATCCCCTGATCGCCTGCCGCGTCTATGCCCCGGTCGGCGCGCACAAGGACCTGCTGGCCTACCTTGTGCGCCGCCTGCTGGAGAACGGTGCCAACTCGTCCTTCGTGCACCAGCTCGCCGACGAATCGGTTGCGATCAACGAACTGCTGATCTCGCCGCTGCGGCTCGAACCGGAGTCCTCGCTGCCGCTGCCCTTGGATTTGTTCGGCGCGGCGCGTCGCAACAGCGCGGGCCTGGACCTCACGGTGCAGTCCATGCGCGAGCCGCTGCTGGCCGCGTATCAATCGACGCAGGTTCCGCTGGTGCCGGTGTTCGACACGCAACGGGTTGGTGAGGCACTCAAGCGCAGCGCCGACTGCTTCAGGCAGTGGAGCCGCACCGATGTCGCTGATCGCGCTGCCATGCTGCGGCGCACGGCGGACGCGCTGGAAGCAGAACTGCCGCGCTTTTGCGCGCTGCTGGTGCGCGAAGCCTTCAAGACCTGGGTGGATGCGGTCTCCGAAGTGCGCGAGGCGGTCGACTTCCTGCACTACTACGCCAATGAAGCCGAGCGCGTGATGGCGCCGATCGCCATGCCGGGGCCGACCGGCGAGAACAACGAGTTGCGCCTGATCGCGCGCGGCCCCTGGGTCTGCATCAGCCCGTGGAATTTCCCACTGGCGATCTTCGCCGGCCAGGTTGCTGCCGCGCTGGCCACCGGCAACACGGTGCTGGCCAAACCGGCCGAGCAAACCCCCGGCGTTGCGCTGGAGGCGGTGCGCCTCTTGCACGCGGCGGGCGTGCCGGCAGATGCCTTGCAACTGTTGCACGGCCCGGGCGAGACGGTTGGCGCGGCACTGGTGGCGGCGAGCGGTGTGGCCGGTGTCGTGTTCACCGGATCGACTGCGGTTGCCAAGATCATCCAGCGCGCGCTGGCCGCGAAAGACGGCGCCATCGTACCCCTGATCGCCGAGACCGGTGGCATCAACGCCATGCTGGTCGACAGCACGGCGCTGCCGGAGCAGGTCAGCGACGCCGTCATGCAGTCGGCCTTCCGCAGCGCCGGCCAGCGCTGCTCGGCACTGCGCCTGCTGTGCCTGCACGCCGAGATCGCCGACCATGTAATCGAGATGATCCAGGGCGCGGCCAAGGAACTGGTGGCCGGCGATCCGGCCGATCTGGCGACCGACCTCGGCCCAGTGATCGACCGTGAGGCCTTTGAAGGCATCACGCAGCAGGTCAAGCGCCTGCACAGCGAAGCGCGACCTTTGTTGGGGCTGGCGGCCACGGCTGCCATACCCAACCTGATCGCGCCTCAGGCCTTCGAGGTGCAATCGATCGCCGACATGAAGCAGGAAATCTTCGGCCCGGTGCTGCACATCGTGCGCTGGACGGGCGATCCGGTGGATGTCATCGAGCAGATCAACGCCCTGGGCTACGGCCTGACCATCGGCATCCAGACCCGCATCGATTCACGCGCCCAAATCCTCGCGCACGCCGCGCATGTCGGCAACGTTTACATCAACCGCAACCAGATCGGTGCCGTGGTCGGCGTGCAGCCCTTTGGCGGTGAAGGCCTGTCGGGAACCGGCCCGAAGGCGGGCGGCCCGCACTACCTGTACCGCTTCTGCGCCGAGCAGACCATCACCATCAACACCACGGCCGCCGGCGGCAACGCGGCGCTGCTGGCGGCCTGACAGGTCGGCGCGTGCCGACCCCTAGAGCTGGCTCAGGCAGTGGTTCACTTCCGCCGCGTGATGGCGCGCCGTGTTGCCGGTCGGCGCCAGCGCCTCGGCATAGAAGAAAGCGGGCAGTTCGTCGTCGCTGTCGGTGAAACCGGCCAGCCGGTTGAACTGCCGCTCGAGCTCAAGCACTTCGCGGCCGATGGTCTTCGGAAAGGATTCGTCGAGCTGCGTGCCGTGCGCATCATTGAGCGCGGTCACGATCAGCTGCGGATTGGTGTCGGTCACGGAGCGGCCGAAGATGCAAAAACCCAGTGAATCGGCGGCCGCCGCAGCGACCTGCGCGCCCAGGCTGACAGCGACCAGTTCTTCAGTGCTTCTGCCCTTGCAGTCGAACGCCGGCAGGTTGCCCGCCGTGTGATCGGCGCCCTGGGCGGTGAGCATCATCGAGATGCCGGTCACTTCGATGACGCGCGGATCATAGGCGCTGATGGCCTGGCGCTTGATGACCGGCACCCGGGCCACCTGGTAGTGCGCCGCGACCCTGGCCGTGCCCTGCGCCAGCAGGCATCCGCGCGCGTTGCCGCTGCGGATGTCGTCGAGCGCCGCCATCATGAAATCGGCATCGCCGAAGGCGCCCTGTCCGGCCTCCATCAGCACGCCCAGCGTTGCGCCGAGCTCGATCGTGTCGATGCCAAGGTCGTTGGCCACGGCGTTCAGGCGCGCCACATCGTCCGGGTCCTGCAGACCGCAGTTGCTGCCCACCAGTCCCAGCGTCTCGTACTCGAGCGGCGACACCAGTTCCTGGCCCTTGTCGTCCATGTAGACGTTGCTGCACTCGATCATGCAGCCGGGCATGCAATCGTGCGCGGTCTTGCCGCCACGGCTCAGATTGAGCTCGCGGATGTAGGCGCCGCCGAGCTTGAACGGGCCGTCCTTTTCCTCGACCATGCGCCCGGCGCTGAAGTTGCGCACCGGCAGGCCGCCGACGTAGTTGGTCATGTCCGCCACCATCGCCGTGCCCAGGCGCTTGAAGTTGTCGATGGCCGGTTCCTTGCCGAGCTTGGCGCCGTATTCGCGAACCGCGCCCATCACCTTCTGCCGGTCGTGGAACGGCGGCATCTTGTGGGTGTCGACGACGATGGCCTTGATCTTCTTCGAGCCCAGCACCGCGCCGACGCCGCCGCGCGCCGCCAGCCGGGACGGGCGGCCGTCGGTATCGGCAAACGAAATACCGGCCATCAGCCCCAGATACTCGCCCACCGGGCCGCACAGCGCGAAGCTGATCTTCTTGCCGTACTTCTCGAACAGCATGCGCGCCACTTCATTGTTGCCCTTGCCCATGTAGTCCTGCGCGCCCTCGAACGTGATCTGGCCGTCCTTGGTGATGCGCAGAACGGTCCATTCGGAAGCGGCTTCATGCAGCGTGAAACCGCAGATCTCGAGCTGCCCGAGCGCGAAGCCGAAGGTGCCGCCGGTATTGGCTTCCTTGATGCCGCCGGTCAGCGGGCTCTTGCAGCCGACGCTGAGCCGGTTGGCGTTGGAGAAATTCGTTCCGGCGAAGGGGCCGGCCGAAAAGATCAGCGGATTGCGCGGCGACAGCGGGTCGACCTCGGCCACCCCCATCCCGAGCAGCGTCTTCGCAATGAAATAGCGGCCGGCTCGCACCACGGCCTCGCCGTGAAATTCTTCCGTTTTGACCTGTCGGTCGGCGAGATGGATGTTCAGGTATTTGCGCATGGTCAGATCAGGGTTTGAATCGGCCCGCGCCGATTCGCTCAACGTATGGAGTCCAAATGTAGCGCATGGCGTTTTCCGGTGCAAGACGCGCGGCGGCATTTCCCGTGCTATTCTCCAATATGTTGTATTCACTACATTTAATTGTGGTGGATGCTACACTGGCGTGGCAGATTGCTGCCATCGAACCCGTCGCCGCGGCCCTGCCCGGCGCCACAAGGAGGCACTCGTGACCCATGTCGTAACCGAAGCCTGCATCAAGTGCAAGTACACCGACTGCGTGGACGTCTGCCCGGTCGACTGCTTCCGTGAAGGCCCGAATTTCCTGACCATCGATCCGGACGAGTGCATCGATTGCGCGGTCTGCATTCCCGAGTGCCCGGCGAACGCCATTTTTGCGGAGGAGGATGTCCCGGCCGATCAGCAGCACATGACCAAGCTCAACGCGGAGCTGGCGCGCCTGCCGAGCTGGAAGGGGATCACCAAGCGCAAGGATCCGCTGCCCGACGCCGACGAGTGGCTGGGCAAGGCCGGCAAGCTGCCGCTGCTGATCCGCTGAACCCCATCCTCTGCCCACGACGCCATGACTGCGAAGATCAGCAAACCGCGCGCAGCGCCGGTCCGCAGCGCCTCGGCCAAGGCCGCCGCGGTGCGCGACCCGCAAGTCAAGAACACCCGCAACAATATCCTGAAGGCCGCGACCAAGGTCTTTGCCCGCTATGGCTACGAGGGTGGCAGCGTTGAAAAAATATCGAGCGCGGCGAAGTCGTTCGACCGCATGATCTACTACTATTTCGGCAGCAAGGAAGGCCTGTTCATCGAAGTGCTGGAAGACATGTACCGGCGCATGAACGACGCCGAGCTGGAGCTCAAGCTCGATCTCGAGCAGCCGGTCGCGTCGCTCACCGAGGTGGTCGGCTTTGTGGTTTCCTATTACCACAAGCACCCGGAATTCATCACGCTGATCAATGTGGAAAACCTGCACCGCGGCAAACATATCTCCAAATCGGCGCGCGCCCGGGAATACTCGTCATCGGCCATCGCGATCATCGCGCAGCTGCTCGACAGCGGTGCCCGCCAGGGGTTGTTCCGCAGCGATGTGCCGGCGCGCAATGTCTACCTGCTGATCGCGGCGCTCGGCTATTTCTACCTTTCCAACGGTCACACGCTGTCGACCTTTCTTGGCGAAGACCTGCGCACGCCGCAGGCACTGGCGCAGTGGCAGTCCTTCATCGTCAGCACCGTGCTGCGCACGGTCATGCTGGAACCGTGACGCCGGCGGGCGCACCGACACCATCACTTCAACACCTATCGAAAGGGCAACCCATGGCAACTGCGGCACCTAGCGAAAAATCGGGCAAAGTCGTCATCCGCAATATCGGCCTGCTGCTGTCGGGCGACATCGACCAGCCGATCCTGGATGCGGACACCATCGTCATCAACGACGGCCTGATCGTGGCTGTCGGCAAGCTTAAGGATTGCGACGTGGCGCATGCGCGCACCGTGATCGACGCGCACCAGACCTGCGTCTGCCCGGGCCTGATCGACAGCCACGTGCACCCGGTGTTTGGCGACTGGACGCCGCGCCAGAACCAGACCGGCTGGATCGATTCCACCATGCACGGCGGCGTTACCAGCATGATCTCGGCGGGCGAAGTGCACCTGCCCGGACGGCCGAAGGACATCGTCGGCCTGAAAGCCCTGGCCATCACGGCGCAGCGGGCGTTCGACAATTTCCGCCCCGGCGGCGTCAAGGTGATCGCGGGTGCGCCGATCATTGAAAAAGGCATGATCGAGCAGGATTTCAAGGACCTCGCCGCTGCCGGTGTCACGCTGCTGGGCGAGGTGGGGCTGGGGTCCGTCAAGGCCGGCTACGAGGCGCGCGAGATGGTTCAGTGGGCCCGCAAGTACGGCATCCAGAGCACCATCCATACCGGCGGCCCCTCGATCCCCGGCTCGGGACTGATCGACAAGGACGTGGTGCTCGAAGCCGATGCCGACGTCATCGGCCACATCAACGGCGGGCACACCGCCTTGTCCGAAGCCCACGTCTGCGAGCTGTGCGAGAAGTCCTCGCGCGCGATTGAGATTGTGCACAACGGCAACGAGAAGGTCGCGATCGCCGCGGCGCAGGCCGCGTTGCAGCTCAAGTGCCCGCACCGCATAATCCTAGGCACGGACGGGCCTGCCGGCTCCGGCGTGCAGCCACTGGGCATGCTGCGCATGGTGGCGCTGCTCTCCAGCCTGGCCGGCATTCCCGCCGAACTGGTGTTCTGTTTTGCCACCGGCAACACGGCGCGCATCCGCAATCTCAATTGCGGCCTGATCGAGGTCGGTCGCGCGGCCGACTTTGTCTTCATGGACACGGCCCAACATTCCGCCGCGCGCCAGCTGCTCGACAGTGTTGCGCTCGGTGACATTCCGGGCGTGGGCATGGTCATGATCGATGGCATCGTGCGCTGCGGGCGCAGCCGCAACACGCCGCCGGCAGCGGCCATTCCCGAGGTGCTGGGCGCAGCAATCTGAGGCCATCGAGCAGCATGGGAGGCAAGTCAATTGAGTAACAGCATGGGCGTTTACCTGCGGCCGCAGACGCTGGCCGAAGCCTTGGGCGCATTGGATTCGATGCCGTACACGGTATTGGCCGGCGGCACGGACTTCTATGCCGTGCGCAACGGGCAGGCGATCACCGAACCGGTGCTCGACATCACGGCCATCGCGGCACTGCGCGGCATCCGTGACGAGGGTGCGCAGTGGCGCATCGGCGCCACCGCAACCTGGACCGATCTCGTTCGCGCGAATCTGCCGGCCCAGTTGCGCGGCCTGCAGGCGGCCGCGGCGCAGGTGGGCGGCGTTCAGGTGCAGAACAGCGGCACCGTGGCCGGCAACATCTGCAACGCCTCGCCGGCGGCCGATGGCATCCCCGCCCTGATGGCGCTCGACGCGCAGGTCGAGCTGGCATCGAGCGCGGGCCTGCGCACCCTGGCGCTGACCGAATTTGTCCTGGGCAGCCGCAAGACGGCGCGCCGCGCCAACGAACTGGTCAGCGCCTTGCTGATTCCCAAACGCCGGGCCGCGCGGTCGAGTTTTCTCAAGCTTGGCAATCGCCGCTATCTGGTGATCTCGATCGCCATGGTCTCAGTGGTGCTGGATATCGATGCCGGCAACGTGATCCGCCATGCCGGCATTGCCGTCGGCGCCTGTTCGGCTGTGGCGCAGCGCTTGTCTGCACTGGAGCAAAAGCTGATCGGCCGGCCGGCGTTGAAGGGCCTGTCGGAACTGGCCGAGGCCGGCGATCTGGCTGCCCTCACACCGATTGACGACATGCGTGGCACGCTCGCCTATCGGCGCGATGCGGCTTTGACGCTGGTGAAACGAGCCATTGAAGAGGCGATCCATGAATGAACTGCAGCAGCAACCGGCGATCCGCCTCCATCTGAACGGCAAGACGCTCGATGTGGCGGTGGCGCCGACCAAGCGCTTGTCGGACGTGCTGCGCGATGACCTGGGCTTGACAGGGACCAAGGTCGGCTGCAACAGCGGCGACTGCGGCGCCTGCACGGTACTGGTCGACGGCGAGCAAGTGTGTTCGTGCATGACGGCGGTGGCCCAATGCGAGGGCAAGACCGTCACCACGGTCGAAGGGCTGGCGCAGGACGGTCAGCTCAACCGTCTGCAGCAGGCCTTCCTCGCACACGGGGCGACGCAGTGCGGCATTTGCACGCCGGGGATGTTGATGGCGGCCAGCGATGTGCTGCGGCGCCATCCCGCGCCGACCGAACAGCATGTGCTCGACGGGCTCGGCGGCGTGCTGTGCCGCTGCACCGGCTACCGCAAGATCGTTGAAGCGGTGCTGGCGGTGGCCGATGGCCGCTTTGATTTGCCGCAGCCCGAGGCCGGGCAGGCCGTGGGCGCGCGTCTGGCACGGCTCGACGGCAAGGCCAAGATCACCGGCGCCGAAAAATTTGGCGCCGATCAGTACCCGAGCGACTGCCTGTGGCTGCGCACGGTGCGATCGCCGCATGCACGCGCTACCTTCATCGTGGGCGACCTCGACGCCTTCAAGCGCCGCTACCCCGAGGTGGTCGCCGTCTTCACCGCCAGGGACGTTCCGGAAAACAGCTTTGCGGTGTTCCCGGAGCCCAAGGATCAGCCGGTGCTGGCCGATGGCCATGTGCGCATGCGCGGCGAGGCCGTGCTGCTGATCGTCGGTCCGATGGACGCGGTCAGGGCGATCCCCGAGGCGGATGTTCCCATCAGCTGGCAGGTGCAGGCGCCGCTCGATACCGTGGAGAAGGCACTGACGGCGCCCGGCGATCTGCTGCACGACTTCGCGCCGGAGAACGTGCTGTGCCGCGGCCGTGTCGTCAAGGGCGATGCCGCCGGCCATATCCTAAAGTCCGCTTTCGTGGCGCAAGACGAATACCGCACCAGCTATGTCGAGCACGCGTACATCGAGCCGGAAGCCGGTTACGCCGAAGTGTTCGACGACCACGGCGAGCAGCGCATCCGCATCTTCGCCTGCACGCAGACGCCGGTGATGGACCGCGATGAAGTGGCGCGCGTGCTCAAGCTGCCCAAACACGCGGTGCACATCGTGCCCTCGGCCGTCGGTGGCGGTTTTGGCGGCAAGCTCGACGTCGCGATCCAGCCGCTGCTGGCGGTGGCGGCCTGGCATTTGAAGCGCCCGGTGCGCGCCGTCTACACGCGCGCCGAGTCGATGGCCTCGACCACCAAGCGCCATCCCTCGCGCATCCGCGCCCGCTACGCATGCGACGCCGATGGCATGCTCACGGCGCTCGATTTCCATGGCGACTTCAACACCGGCGCCTACGCAAGCTGGGGCAGCACGGTGGCCAATCGCGTGCCGGTGCATTCGACCGGACCCTACTTCGTGCCGCACCTGCGCGCGTTGACGCGCGCTGTCTACACCCACAACGCGATCGCTGGCGCCTTCCGCGGCTTCGGCGTGCCGCAGGCGCACATCGTGACCGAAGCCCTGCTCGACGAGCTGGCAAAAAAGGTCGGCATCGACCCGCTCGAGTTCCGCCTGAAGAACGCGATCCGCGCCGGTCAGGCAACGGCCACCGGCCAGGTGCTCTCCAGCAGCGTTGGCATGGTGCAGTGCCTGGAAGTTCTGCGCCCGGCCTGGCAGGCGGCGCGCGCAAACGTGCTGGCCTTCAACCAGCAGGCCGTTGCCACCGGCAGTTCCTTGCGGCGTGGCGCCGGCATCGCCAGCATGTGGTACGGCATCGGCAACACGGTGATCGCCAACCCGTCGACGATGACCGGCGCCGTGCGCAGCAACGGGCGACTGTTCCTCTACAACGGCGCGCAGGAAATCGGCCAGGGCAGCGCGACGGTGATGCCGCAGATCTTTGCCGATGCCGTCGGTCTGCCGGTGGCGCTGGTGGACCAGGTGATGGGCGATACCGATTTGACGCAAGACGCGGGCAAGACCTCGGCCTCGCGCCAGACCTTCGTCTCCGGCAATGCGGCGCGGCTGGCGGGCGAAGAGATCCGGCGCGCCGTGCTGCAGCTGCTTGGCCTGGGGCCGAACGCCAGCCTGAGCATCGCGGGCACGCTGCTCGGCGGCGTCGATACCGGTGTCCACAAGCAGGTCGATCTGGCCGCACTGCCGGCCAGCGAGTCGGGTGATGTGCTGTCGGGCAGCGGCTACTTCAATCCGCCGACGGTGCCGCTCGACGCCAACGGCCAGGGCGTGCCGTATGCGAGCTACGGCTTTGCGGCACAGGTGGCCGAGGTCGAAGTCGATCTCGAGCTCGGCACCGTCAAGGTGCTGCACATCCACGCCGCGCACGATGTGGGCCGCGCCATCAACCCGACCCAGGTCGAAGGCCAGATCCACGGTGGCGTGGCGCAGGGCCTGGGCCTGGCCCTGATGGAGGAATACGTCAGCGGACGCACCGACAACCTGCACGACTACATGATCCCGACCTTTGGCGATGTGCCGCCGATCACGGTCCACATCATCGAGGACACCGAGCCGCTCGGGCCTTATGGCGCCAAAGGCGTGGGCGAGCCGGCGCTGGTGGCGACGGCGCCAGCGATTCTCAATGCGGTCCACGATGCCGCCGGTGTGCGCGTGCGGCAGATACCAGCCACACCGGACCGCGTGCGGCTGGCCATCCTGCAGCGCAGGGCCGCGCCGGAACGAGGGGTAAACACCCATGCCGTCTGAATTGCTATGCGCTACATTGGCATGAAATGTAGCAAACGCAACATATTCTTCAGCCTGGCATTGCGCTTGCAACCATGACTTCAAAAGGCAAACGGCCCGCAGCCGGGTGAACACGATGACCGAACACACGAAGACCGATGGCATGCCGGAGATGGACACTGGAGCGAACTCCCAGCTCTGGGAAAAAGCGCGTCCCCGCAACGAGCGCATGAACAGCGAGAAGATCGAGTGCAACGCCTGCCCCGTGCTGTGCCAGATCTCGAACGGCCGCACCGGCGCCTGTGACCGTTATGCCAACCGCGATGGCACGCTGGTGCGCTGCGATCCGGTGGTGATGCTGCGCCGCGCACTCGATGACAACGAGAGCGTGCTCGTGCCTTTTCTCCCGCGCAGCGCGCCGGATGCGGCAGCGGCCGACGCTGATGCGCCGCCATGGAACGGCGATCTGCTGCTGGCCGACCAGGTCTTCATCACCGGCGTTGGCGCCTCGTCGACCTATCCCGATTACAAGCCGGCGCCGTTCATCGTCTCATCGCAGGCCGCGGGCGTGGATCTGGTGACGGTGGTGACCGAAGGCATCTTCAGCTACTGCAGCCTCAAGGTGAAGATCGACACCGACCGTTTCCTGGGCGCCGAGCAGGCCAACGTGCGCTGCAAGGGCGAGGTGGTCGGCCATGTGACGACGGCCGAATACGGCTCGCAGATGCTGTCGCTCGGCGGTGTCCATCACCTCACGGGCGGCAGCAAGAAGGAAGGCCGCGTGACGGTCGAGATGATGGAGGCGCTGTGCAACAAGCGCGCTGTCGACCTCACGATCGATGGCGGCGCGCAGATGCTGGTGCAGGCTGGCCGCGCCCCGATCGTCAACGGCGTCGAGGAAAAGCGCATGCGCCTGGGTTGCGGCTCGGCCACCGTCGGAATTTTCGCGGAGCAGTGGTTTGGCAAGGCCGACGAGGTGGTCGTGGTCGATGACCACATCACCGGCGTGCTGACCGAACACCAGTCGGGGCGTTGTCTTGATATGCGCCCATCTGGCATCAAGCTGCGTGGCCGCAAATCCACGCCCGGGCGCTACTTTCAGGTGGCCAATCCGGGCACCGGCTGGGGCGGCACGGACATCGTCGAGCCCCTGTCGATCATCGAGGGTTGGGATGCGCAAACGGCCTGGCCGGGCTTGCGCCTGCTCATGACGTCGACTACCGGCGAGCACGCGAGCTGGTACGTGCTCGACGACGCGTTGCAGCCGGTGGAGCAGGAGATGCCGCCGGAGGTGCGCCGCATCGTGGAGCGCATTGGCGAGAACTGCGAGCCCTCAATGACCACCGTGCTGTTCCTGGCCGGCGCGGGTGGCAGCCTGCGTGCCGGCGTCACAGAAAACCCGGTGCTGCTGACACGCGCCATCAAGAACGCTTTGGTCAACGTCACGCTCGGCGGCGCACCGGCGTATGTCTGGCCGGGTGGCGGCATTACCGTGATGGTCGATGTCATGCGCATGCCGGACAACAGTTTTGGCACCGTGCCGACGCCGGCCATCATCGCGCCCATCGAGTTTTGCATGAAGCTCGACGATTACCGTGCCCTGGGCGGCCACATGGACTACGTGCGTACGCTCGAAGATGCACTGCGCCGGGGAGCCTGGCACAACGAAGGTGCGCCGCTGGCGCGCAAATGGGAGCAAATCCAGAGCGCCAATCCGTGGCCGCTCGGGCAAGCGCCCATGCTCGGCTGATCCGCATCGACCATGGCCGCGCAGCGCTCGCAACTCCCGGATGGCCGCTGGCATTTCCAGCATGGTCCGATGGATATCGTCATCGGCGCCAGCGGCAGTGCCTCGGCGCTGGCAGCAGCGCATGACGATGCATGGCGCCGCTTCGCCACCGTTCTCGATGAACTGGTGGACGAGCTGGCGCTGCTGCGCGCGCCCGTCGCCGGCGAATGTCGGTTGCAAGGCGTGGTAGCGCGCAGCATGTGGCATGCCTGTCTGCCCTACGCAGAAAGCTTCATCACGCCGATGGCGGCGGTGGCGGGCGCTGTGGCGCAGGAGCTGATCGCCTGCTACGAGCGCGGCGGTGTCACGCGCGCCTGGGTCAACAACGGCGGCGATATCGCCCTGCACCTCGCGCCCGGTCAGTCGCTGCGCATCGGGCTGTATGCCGATCTGGCGCGCTTCGATCCGGCGCAGCTGCGCGACGGTATCAGCATCGACGGTCAGTTCGAGGTGTCGAGCGAACTGCCGGTGCGCGGTGTCGCCACCAGTGGCTGGCGCGGCCGCAGTTTTTCGCTGGGCATTGCCGACAGCGTGACGGTGCTGGCGCGCAGCGCGGCGGCTGCCGACGCCGCGGCCACCGTCATCGCCAACGCCGTCAATGTGGCCGACCCGCGCATCACTCGCCGGCCGGCTTGCGACCTGAAGGACGACAGCGACCTCGGGGTCATCCCGGTGACGGTCGATGTTCCGGCGCTGGAACCGGAATTGGTCGCGCAGGCCTTGCAGGTCGGGCTGATTCGTGCGCAGGCTTTGCGCGCGGCCGGCCTGATCTGGTCAGCCGCACTGGTTTGCCAGGATCAGTTCGTCAGCACCGGAACCGTCGATACTGTCAGGCTGCGCGCCGCGCCGACACGGCAGGAAGAGGCGCGAACTGGCTTGCAATTTGCTTGAAGAAACAGGATGGACGCAAAGCGATGATTGAAATACGACGCATCTTTACCCACGTGGAGCAGATCCACCATGAGTTTGGACCGGTGGCCGCGACGCCGCTGCTGCGCGGTGCGATCGGCGTGGTGCTGACCAATCCGTTCGCCGGTCGCTATGAGAGCGACATCCTGCCGATGATGGACGCCTTGCAACCGGTGGGCGTCGACATGGCCCGGCGTCTGCTGGCCGCCATGCAACTGCCGCCCGAGCGCATCGAAGGCTACGGCAAAGGCGCCATCGTCGGTGCCGCAGGCGAGCTCGAGCACGGCGCGCTCTGGCATGTGCCGGGCGGCTACGCGATGCGCGAGTTGTTGGGCTGGAAGGGTGACCGCAGCGCCTACGCCAAGGGGCAGGGCGAAGCCAAGACCGGCCAGCCGGGCAATGCGCTGGCGATCGTGCCCTCGACCAAAAAAGTCGGCGCTCCGGGCACGGCGCTCGATGTGCCGTTGACGCACATCAACGCCAGCTATGTGCGCAGCCATTTCGACGCCATCGAAGTGCGTGTTCCGGGTGCGCCGGCGTCGGATGAAATTGTCTACATACTCGCGATGAGCTCGGGAGCGCGCATTCATGCGCGCGTCGGCGGCCTGGCCGCCAGCGCCATCAGCCAGTGGGACGGCCTGCGCTGAACCCTCTGCACCCAGCAACACGAAAGGAACAAGCCATGAGCGCCAAAATTCGCAAGATCATCGTGCAAGTCGATGAAACACGCATCGAGATGGGCCGGCCCATTGATCCGCCGACACGCCGCGCTCTGGCCATGGCGGTGATCGAGAACCCGTTTGCCGGGCGTTATTCGGAAAACCTCGACGAGTTGATCGCCATCGGCGAGGAGCTCGGCGCGCTGCTTGGGCAGAAATGCGTGGAGGCTCTGGGCATAGCGCCGGGCCAGGCGCAAAGCTACGGCAAGGGCGCGATTGTCGGCGAGGCCGGCGAACTCGAACATGCGGCCGCCATCCTGCACCCCAAGCTCGGCGCGCCGCTGCGCAAGGCGGTTGAAAAAGGCGCGGCGCTGGTGCCCTCGGCCAAGAAGATGGGCGGGCTCGGCACGGCGCTCGACGTGCCCCTGGGGCACAAGGATGCGGCCTTTGTGCGCAGCCACTTCGATGCTATCGAGGCGCGTGTCAGCGACGCACCGCGCGCCAACGAGATCGTGGTCGCGGTGGCGGTCACGTCCAGTGGGCGGCCCCTGGCGCGCATTGGCGGTTTGCAGGTGAGTGAGATCGTGGGCCAGGATGGTCTGCGTTGAGGCGGGATGTTTTTGTTTTTTTAATTTGAGGAGCTTTTTGCTATGAAGATGCTGAGAACGATGCTGCACACTGCCAGCTTTGCCGCCACCTTGGCCTTTCTGACATCGGCGCAAGCCCAAGGTGTCATGAAGATCGGCGAGGTCAACAGCTACAAGGCGCAACCGGCCTTTCTTGAACCCTACAAGAAGGGCATGGAGCTCGCCATCGACGAGGTCAACGCAGCAGGCGGCGTCAACGGCAAGCAGCTCGAGCTGATCACGCGTGACGACAACGCCAACCCCGGCGATGCCGTGCGCGTCGCCGAGGAGCTGATCTCGCGCGAGAAGGTCGATGTGCTGATGGGCACCTTCCTGTCCAACACCGGGCTGGCGGTGGCCGATTTCGCCAAGCAGAAGAAATTCTTCTTCCTCGCCGGCGAACCGCTGACCGACAAGATCATCTGGGGCAGCGGCAACAAGTACACCTACCGTCTGCGCCCGGGCACCTACATGCAGGCCGCGATGCTGGTGCCGGAGGCCGTCAAACTGAAGAAGAAGCGCTGGGCTCTCGTGTACCCCAATTACGAGTACGGGCAGTCGGCCGTGGCCGCGTTCAAGCAGCTGCTCAAGGCAGCGCAGCCGGATGTGGAATTTGTCGTCGAGCAGGCGCCGCCGCTGGGCAAGCTTGACGCCGGCAGCGTGGTGCAGGCCCTGGCCGACGCCAAGCCGGACGCGATCTTCAACGTGCTGTTCGGCGCCGATCTGTCGAAGTTCGTGCGCGAAGGCAATACGCGCGGCCTGTTCCAGGGCCGCGAAGTGGTCAGTGTGTTGACCGGCGAGCCTGAGTACATGGATCCGCTCAAGGAAGAAGCGCCCAATGGCTGGGTCGTCACCGGCTACCCCTGGTACGGCATTGCGACACCGGAGCACAAGGCCTTTCTGGCAGCCTATCAGGCCAAGTTCAAGGATTACCCGCGCCTGGGTTCGGTGGTGGGCTACACCGCAGTCAAGTCGATCGCGGCCGGTCTGAAGAAAGCCGGAAGCAGTGACACGGAAAAGCTTGTGGCGGCGTTCAAGGGTCTGCAGGTTGACAGCCCGTTTGGCAAGATCACCTACCGTGCGCAGGACAACCAGTCCACCATGGGCGCCTACGTCGGCAAGACCAAGAACGACGGCGGCAAGGGCGTGATGGTGAATTACAGCTATTTCGACGGCGCCAAGTACCTGCCGTCCGACGCCGAAGTCGCCAAGCTGCGCGCACCCGACTAATCGGGCTGATTCGTCCGACATGGCTTTGACGCGTCTGGACCGCATCCGGTCCGGGCCAGACGCGCAAAGCCCAAGCTCAAAGTTCTAAAGGGGTGGAATGAATTTTTCAGGCTTCCTGGCCCAATTGCTCAACGGTCTCGCCGGTGCCTCGTCGCTGTTCCTGGTGGCGGCCGGCCTCTCGCTGATCTTCGGCGTGACGCGCATCGTGAATTTCGCGCATGGCTCGTTCTTCATGGTCGGCATCTACGTCGCCTACACCCTGGTCAATCATCTGGGCACCGGCCTCGGATTCTGGCCGGCACTGCTGCTGGCCGCTGTGGTGGTCGGCGTGCTCGGCGCCCTGATTGAAATGCTGCTGCTGCGGCGCATTTACAAGGCGCCCGAACTGTTCCAGTTGCTGGCCACGTTTGCGCTGGTGCTGGTGATCAAGGATGGCGTGCTCTGGTTCTGGGGGCCGGACGAATTGCTCGGCCCCAGGGCGCCCGGCCTGTCCGGCGCGGTGCAGATCCTGGGGCGAGCCTTTCCTTCCTATGACCTGTTCCTGATCGTGGTCGGCCCCGTCGTGCTGGGACTGCTGTGGCTGCTGCTGACGCGCACGCGCTGGGGCACGCTGGTGCGCGCCGCGACGCAGGACCGTGAAATGGTCAGCGCCCTCGGTGTAAACCAGGCCTGGTTGTTCACGGCCGTGTTTGCGCTCGGCGCGCTGCTCGCCGGCCTAGGCGGTGCGCTGCAACTGCCGCGCGAACCCGCGAGCCTGGAGATGGACCTCAACACCATCGGCGCCGCGTTCGTGGTGGTGGTGGTGGGCGGCATGGGCTCGATCCCCGGCGCCTATGTGGCAGCGCTCCTGATTGCCGAGATCAAGGCGGTCTGCATCTGGCTCGGCGTGGTCGAGATCGCCGGCATTAGCCTGTCATTCTCCAAGCTCACGCTGGTCGTCGAATTTCTCGTGATGGCCACCGTGCTGGTGGCGCGCCCCTGGGGCCTGATGGGCCGCGCGCAGGCACCGAGCCGCTATGTCGGCATCCCGGAAGAGCCGCTGCGCCGCGCCGGCAAGACCGGCCTGATCGCTGCCGCGCTGCTTGGACTGGCGCTGGTCGCGTTGCCGATCGCGACCGCCGGTTCGCCCTACACCGTCGTGCTGGCGATTGACCTGCTGGTGGCGGCGCTGTTTGCCGCCAGCCTAAGTTTCATCATGGGGCCGGCCGGCATGCATTCATTCGGCCACGCTGCCTACTTCGGCCTGGGCGCCTATGGCGCGGCGCTGCTGGTGCGCAGCACGGGCATGCCGATGGAGGCATCCTTGCTCGTGGCGCCGTTCGTGGCGGCGCTGGGCGCGCTGATCTTCGGCTGGTTCGCCGTGCGCCTGTCGGGCACTTACCTGGCGATGCTGACGCTGGCGTTTGCGCAGATCACCTGGGCCATCACCTACCAGTGGGACAGCTTCACCGGCGGCAGCAACGGCCTGACCGGCGTCTGGCCGGCGCAGTGGCTGTCCGACAAGCAGAACTACTACTACCTCACCCTGTTCATGGTCGCTGCCGGTGTTCTGATCCTGCGCCGCATCCTGTTCTCGCCCTTTGGCTACACCCTGCGCGCCGGACGCGATTCGGTTCTGCGCGCCGATGCGATCGGCATCGATGTCAAGCGCATGCAGTGGCTGGCCTTCACCATTGCCGGCACCTTTGCCGGATTGGCCGGCGCGCTCTACGCCTTTTCCAAGGGCAGCATCTCGCCCGAGACGCTGTCGGTGGGCAAGTCGGTCGACGGCCTGGTCATGGTGCTGCTCGGCGGCATCCAGACGCTGGCCGGCCCGGTGGTCGGCGCCGTGACCTTCACCTGGCTGCACGACACGGTTGCGCGCAACACCGATTACTGGCGCGCCATGCTGGGCGCCATCATCATCATCCTGGTGCTGTTGTTTCCGCAGGGCATTGCCGGTTTCGTCAAGCAGTTTGCCGACCGGCGCCGTGACAAGCAGGAGGCCGGCTTATGAGCGCGCTTGCAGCGACTGCCTCGGTGCCGCTGTTGCGCGTTGCCGGTCTGGGCAAATCCTTCGGCGGCGTGCGCGCGGTCGATGGCATTCATTTCGACCTCGCCGCCGGCGAGTTGCTGGCGCTGATCGGGCCCAATGGCGCTGGCAAATCGACCACCTTCAACATGGTCAACGGGCAGTTGCGCGCCGACAGCGGCTCGATCCAGCTCGATGGCCAGGAACTGGTGGGACGCAAGCCGCGCGAGATCTGGCGCCGCGGCGTTGGCCGCACCTTCCAGATCGCCGAGACCTTTGCCTCGCTGACCGTGGTGGAGAACGTGCAGATGGCGCTGCTGTCGCAGGACGGCAAGCTGTTTTCGATGTGGCGCCGCGCCACCGATTACCGGCGCGACGACGCCCTGGCGGTGCTCGATCTCGTCGGCATGAAATCACAGGCCGAGCGCTCCTGCAATGTGCTGGCCTACGGCGACGTCAAGCGCGTCGAACTGGCGATCGCCATGGCCAACGACCCCAAGCTGCTGCTGATGGACGAGCCCACGGCGGGCATGGCGCCCAAGGAGCGCAACGAACTGATGGCGCTGACCAAGCAACTGGTGATCGACCGCAACATGGCGGTGCTGTTCACCGAGCACAGCATGGATGTGGTGTTCGCCTATGCCGACCGCATGATCGTGCTGGCGCGCGGGCGCCTGATCGCCGAGGGCGCGCCGCTCGACATCCGCGACCACCCCAAGGTGCAGGAGGTCTACTTCGGCAGCGGCAAGACCTTCGAGAGACTGAGCGCCGAAGTGGCCGGGGGGAAAGCATGATGGCCGCCACGGGAGAAATACTGCTCGAAGCCCAAGGTCTTGCGGCCTGGTATGGCGCGGCGCAGATCCTCTACGACGTCGAGCTCACGGTCGCTCGCGGCGAAGTCGTGGCGCTGATGGGGCGCAATGGCGCCGGCAAGTCGACCACGCTCAAGGCCTTGATCGGCATGCTGGCCAAGCGGCGCGGCACGGTGAAGTTCATGGGTCACGACATCTCGCGCAGCGAGCCCCACCAGGCGGCGCGACTGGGCCTGGGTTATGTGCCGGAAGACCGGCGTATCTTCACGGATCTGACGGTGATGGAGAACCTGGTGGTGGGACAGCAGGCCGCGCGCCACTGGGCCGACGGCAGCGCCGCGCCGCTGTGGACCTTCGAGCGCCTGTTCCAGCTGTTTCCGAACCTGGGTGAAATGCCCAATCGCATGGGCGGCAGCATGAGTGGCGGCGAGCAGCAGATGCTCACCGTCGCGCGCACGCTGATGGGCAACCCGTACCTGGTTCTGCTCGACGAGCCCTCCGAGGGCGTGGCGCCGGTGATTGTGGAGCAGATGGCCCACATGATCCTGGCGCTCAAGGCGCAAGGCGTGAGTATTCTGCTGTCTGAACAGAACATGCATTTTGCCGAGTTGGTCTCCGATCGGGCCTATGTGCTCGAGAAGGGGCAGATTCGTTATCAGGCGACCATGAAGGAGCTCTCGCACAACGACGAGGTGCGGCGCGCTTATCTGAGCGTGTGAGTGTTTCGTTCATGGCGTCATTTTTTCCACCCACCAAGGAGCTCACAATGTACCGTCCGCAACGCAGAACCCTTTTGAAATCGGCAACCGTAGGCCTCATGGGCGGCCTCGGTCTGGGCCTGGCCGGCAGCGTGCTGGCCGCAGGAAAAATCAAGCCCGCGTCCAACTCCGCGCTCATCGTGGTCGATGTGCAGAACTGTTTTATCGAGGGCGGCACGCTGCCCGTCAACAAGGGCGCCGAAGTGGTGCCCATCATCAACAAGCTCGCCGGCGCCTTCGAGAACATCGTCGTCACGCAGGACTGGCATACCCAGGGCCACGCCTCCTTTGCCAGCAGCTACGCGGGCAAGAAGGTGTTCGAGACCACCAAGCTCTCCTATGGCACGCAGGTGCTGTGGCCCGACCATTGCGTGCAGGGAACGGACGACGCGGCGCTGCACAAGGACCTTAAACTGCCGACGGCCCAGATCATTGTGCGCAAGGGATATCACAAGGCGGTCGACAGCTACTCGGCCTTCGAGGAAGCCGATCACAAGACTGCGACCGGCCTGGCCGGCTACCTCAAGCAGCGCGGCATCAAGACCGTGTTCGTGACCGGTCTCGCAACGGATTTCTGCGTCGCCTGGACCGCGATGGACGCGCGCCGGCTGGGCTTTGAGGTCTATGTGATCGAGGATGCCACGCGCGGCATCGACCTCAATGGTTCTCTCGCCGCGGCCTGGAAGCAGATGACGGCCAAGGGCGTCAAGCGCGTCCAGTCGGCCGATTTCGAACTGGCTTAGGCAACCAGGGCCAACGCGGCGAAATCGCCGACACGCTGGCCCAGGCCGGCGCTCACGATGCCGCAGCCGTCGGTCAAGGCCGCGAGCTTGCCTTGAATCTGGGCGCGCAGCTTGGGCAGCAGCAGTTCGCGGTGATGCCAGAACACGCTGCCGCCAATGCTGATGCGCTGCAGGTCGAGCGTCACGATCAGGTCGTACAGGGCGCGGCCCATGATGCGGCACAGTTCATCGATCAGCGCCGCCGCGCGCCCGTCGCCGCTCTGGGCCGCGGCAAAGAGCGCGGCCGCGTCGGCGTAGCCCAGGTGCGCAAAGCGGCGTGAGATGGCATTGCCGGCGATCAGTCCCTCGACGTCGCCAACATTGCCGCAGCCGCACAGCGCATCCATGTTGTCGCAGACAAACAGATGGCCAGCGTGTCCCGCGTTGCCGTTCTTGCCGCGCAGCAGATGGCCGTCCACGCACAGGCCGACACCGATGCCGGTGCTCCAGGTTACGTAGGCACAGTTGGCCAGCGGCTCTGTGGCTTCCCGCAGCGCGCCCCAGCGGCGCTCGGCCGCGAGTGCCGCGACGGCGTCATTCTCGACGCGCACCCTGGACCAACGCTGACGCAGCGGTGCTTCGAGCAAGGCCGTGTGCCAGTCATTGGGCAGGCCGCGCGCCGGGCCGGCCATGCCGCCGCATATGTTGGGTGCGGCCAATTCCACACAGCCCGCGCGCATCAAGAACGGACCGCAGGACGACACGCCGACGGCGCACAGCGCATCGGGCTCGACATCGGCGTTCTGGCAGCTTTGCTCCAGCATGCGGATGATCTGCAGCGCCAGCGCGTCGTGGGCGCCCTCTTTCGCAGTCGGCTCGACCAGGCGAGCCAGCACACCGCGTGCATCGACCACGCTGACTGCCAGCTTGGTGCCACCAACGTCGACACAGGCGACCGGGGCGGCGTCAACCGGAAGCTGGAAACAGTCAGGCAGGGTGTTATCGTTCATGGTGAAGGGTCGGGTCAGAGCTTGAGTTCGAGACGTACCTGCAGGCTGGGCCAGGACGGCTGCGTGCTGGTCACGCTCTCGCGCACCGCTTGCCCGCTGCTGTTCACCGACTCCAGCGTGTTGCTGGACACATAGTCGCGCGCTGCCATGTTGCCCAGTGAAACGCGCAGCGCGCTGTTCGGGTTGATGGTCCACAGGACAAAGGCGTCGAGCACCAGCTTGGCGCCCTGCCAGATGCGCTGGTCGTCGCTCAGGCGTGTCGTATAGCCGGGGGTCCAGTTGAGGTTGCCGCCAAAGCTCATGGGCAGGTCGCGCAAGCGGTAGTCAGCGCCGAGGTTGGCGGTGGCGTCAGGTTGTTGCGAGAGCCGGTTGTCGGGCGCGCTCACGCCTTGCACGCGCGACGCAAACATGCTGAGGTTGCTGCGCACGTCGATGCGCGGCGCATCGGGCCAGAGGTCGCTGGCGCGGAATTTGGCCTCGAGTTCGATGCCCTGGGTGATCGCGTCGCCGACGTTCTGCATGCGCGCAACCCAGCGCGGCACATCGGCCCAGGAGACGGTCTCGAGCACCGTCTGGCTGCGCATCAGGTTGTTGATGTGGCGGTAGAACAGGTTGGCGCTGAGCATGCCGCTGCCCGGCAGGTAGCGTTCGAAGGCGATGTCCAGGCCGCTGGCCAGTTCCGGCAGCAGCGCCGGATTGCCGGCGCGGTCCGGGTGGATCTCGTCGTTGGCGCCCCGCCCCGGGAACATGCTGTTGATGCTCGGGCGCGCGATCAGGTCCTGCAGGTTGGGCGAGCGGTAGCTGCGCGTCAGGCTGGCGCGGACCTGGTCTTGGCTCTTGTCATCGAGCTTCCAGACCGCGTGCAGCAAGGGCGTGAGAACGCTGCTGCGGTTCGAGACGTCAGGCGTGCCGGCCGATGGTGTGCCCTGGGTCGCGATTCCTTCCCAGCGCAAGCCGGCATGGGCGGCCAAGCGTGGCGTGATCGACCATTCGTCCTGCGCGAATAGCGCGGCGCGCAAGGTGGAGGCCGTGAGGTTGCCGTCGAACTCGGTCAGCGGCGACTGGCCGTCCTGCAGCACACTGGCCACCTCGGTGCGCCGGTTGGTCTGCAGTTCGATGCCGCTGACCAGGCTGTGCTCGTCGGCCAGGGTCTTGGTCAGCTTGGCGTTGAGGCTGAAGTTGAGGTCGTGCTGGTTCGATTGAATGTCGGACAGCCCCTGCGAAGGTCCGGCGCCGCCGAAGTTCTGGCGCAGCGCGGCGTTGTCCCAGTCGTTCCGGCTCAGGTTGGCGCGCACCAGCCAGTTGCCGCCGTCCTGCAACCGGTGCGTCCACTGGCTGCCCAGGCGCAGGCTGGTGAAGCGGCTGCTGCCCGAGCCCGCGCTGCTGTCGTAGGGCGTGATGCCGCCCGTTTGCAGCAGGGTCGAACTGCTGGTGCTGCTGCCCTCGGAATGCACGATCATGGGCGTGAGCACCAGCACGTCGCCGCCGTCGCCGCGCCACTGCAGGCGCGCATTGGCCTGCATGCCGTTGTGCTGGCCCATGGACAGCGTGCGCTCGGTCTGGTCAATGACTTCGCCGGTGACCAGGTTCTCGGTGAGGGTTTCGCTCACGCTGTCGTTCTTACGCGCGTGGTGCTGGGCCGATACCGAGAGGTTGTAGGTCCAGGGCCCGGCCGTGTCGTTGCGCGTCCAGGAAAAGCCCGGTTGCGTGTTGCCGTTTTCGAAGCCGGCGCCCACGCGCAGGTCGTTGAGTTTCTTGCTGTAGCCGCCGCGCGTGACGATGTTGATGGTGCCGGCGATGGCGCGCGCGCCGGTTTCGGCCGTCGGCGCGCGCAGGATTTCGATCCGCTCGACCTGCTCGGGCGAGAGCTCATCGAGCGAGAAGCCGCGCGGCGCCGGTTCGCCGTCGATTAGGATCTGGGTGTAGCCGCCGCCGAGTCCCCGCATGCGCGGCGCGCCGCCGCGGCCCGGTCTGCCGGGCATCGTGACACCGGGCAGGCGCTTGAGCAGCTCGCCCATGGTGTCGTCGCCGAAGCGCTCGATCTCGTCGCGCCCGACGATGATCTTGCTGGCGGTTGACTGGCGCCGGTCCTCGGTTTCATTGACTGCCGCGCCAACGATGGTGACCGGCTTGAGTTCGCCGGCCTTGCGCGGTGCGGCCGGTCGCGCGGGCGGCTTGGCGGGGGTCGCGGCGTCGGTCGTTGCAGGTGGGGTCTGGTCCCCGCTTGCGGTCGGCTCGGCCGGCTTGCTCTGGGCCTGTGCCCCGGTCAGATGGGCAAGCAAAACAAAGCCCAGCAGGATGCCGGGCCGTGGTCGTAGCGGGTCAGTCAATCGGCGCAATGGGGTAAGCATGGCGCCAATTATCAGGCGGCTGGGTGAAGTGAAGTCAGCCGGCGACCAATGGCCGGACCGGCAAGTACAGTTCCGTCACCGCGCCGTTGCCCGTCGCATGGTCGTCATCGACCAGATAGCTTTCGAATGGCGGCAGGCGCTGATCAGGCGCAATTTTTTTGGCGACCAGGCGTTGCATGGCGTAAAACCACGCGATCTCAAGCGCTGCACGGTGGCCCTTGAGCCGCACCACGTAGGCGCGGTGTGGTGCCAGTTCGCGTACTGGAAAGGCATCGAAATCGTCCGGCGTAGCGATGGGTATGCCGATGTGGCAACTGGTGGTCCGTAATTTGATGTTGGTCTTGTAGTAGATCGCCAGCGGCGAGCCGGCGACTGGCACACCGGCGGTGGCCAATTGCTGACGCAGTTCGGCTGTGACGTCGTGCATCGCTTGTGGCAGACCGTTGATGGACCCCTGGTAATGGCGGTAGACATAGCGGATGGACGGGACGTCACGCACGCCCAGGTGAACGATTTCATAACGCGCTGCAGTTGCGGGTTCCAGCAAGCTGGCGAGTTGGTTCAGTGCATGGCGGCAATCGAGCGCCAGCGAGCCCTTCACGGTGGCGGCAAAGGCGCGCATCGAAAACGCAACGCGTCCACGCAGGCCCCAAGTGACCTGGGTCTTGCCATCCTGATCGTCAAAGGTCCAGTAGCTCCGTCCAGACACCGTGAACGGATGGCGCAAGCGCACAAGCTGCTCGATGCGTTCAGGTGCTTGCAGGCGAATCTGTTCAATCGTTCCGGTCCCCATCGTCGCACTGTCCCAGGCACAACGGCTGCCCTTGCCATCGGCATTGCCATAGAACGTTGACGTAGCGCCTGACTCTGCTGCGAGCCAGGGGTTCCATAGTTGCCACTGGTGCAAATCGGCAACCATCGCGTAGACCGCCGCCAGCGGCGCATCGATCAGCCGTGTTTGTTCCAGTCGCACACGACCGCTGTAGCGGCCCATGTAGACCAGCACGGCAACGACGCAAAAGATAAAGACGAAGATCAGGGTGGACAACATTGCGGCATCGATAAAAAAGCCCGGCCGGAGCCGGGCTTGGGTTTCGGACTGGCACGTCCAATGGATTACAGCATGCCCAGCGCCCGTGGCAGTACCAGTGTCAGCCATGGCCAGTAGGTGACGATGACCAGGAACACGATCATGGTCCCCAACCAGGGCAACACCGCCTTCGTCAGTTCGGTAATACCCAGGCGCGAGATGCCGGAGGCCACATAGAGGTTCAGCCCCACCGGTGGGTGGCACAGTCCGACTTCCATGTTGACGTCAATCAGGATACCGAAGTGCACCGGGTTGATGCCCAACTGCATGGCGGCCGGGAAGAAGATCGGCGCCATGATCAGGATGATCGACGACGGCTCCATGAAGTTGCCGGCTGCCAGCAAGATCAGATTGACGACAAACAGGAAGCCGGTTTGTCCCAGGTGCATGCTCAGGATCCAGTCTGCCAGGCGGTGCGGCAGATTCTCGTTGGCCAGCACGAAGGAGAACAGCGCTGCATTGGTGATGATGTAGAGCAGCATGGCCGACATATTGGCCGAGTCGCGCAACACCTTGGGCACGTCCTTCATGCCCATGTCCTTGTAGACAAAGATCGAGACAAAGAAGGAATACACCGCTGCCATGGCCGCCGCTTCGGTTGCGGTGAAGATGCCCGAGTAGATGCCGCCGACGATGATCACCACCAGCATCAGACCCCACACGCTGTCCTTGAAGAACTTGAGGCGCTCCATCCAGGTGGCCTTCTTCATGCGCGGGTAGTTGTTTTTCTTGGCGATATACCAAGTTACAAATCCGAGCATCAAAGCCAGCATGATGCCGGGCAGCAGACCGGCGACGAACAGGGCGCCAATCGATGTGTTGGTCGAAATCGCGTAGATCACCTTCGGAATGCTGGGCAGCATCAGGATGCCGAGTGAACCGGCAGTGATCATGACGCCGGCACCAAAGGCCATCGGGTAACCGTGCGCCACCATCGCTGGCAGCACGATCGAGCCAATCGCCACGACGGTGGCCACGCTGGAGCCGCAGACCAGGGCGAACATGGCGCAGGCCAGAATCGAAGCCAGTGCCAAGCCGCCATGCATGTGCCCGACCACAGATGTGGCAAAGTTGATCATGCGCCGCGCCACGCCGCCATGGGTCAGGAAATTGCCGGCCAGGATGAAGAAGGGAATCGCCATGATTTCCCATTTCTCGATGCCGGTAAACAGCTTGAGCGCCACCGCTTCCAGCGGAACCTGCGTGAAGGTCAGGATAAAGGTCAGTACCGTCAGCCCGAGCGAGATCGAGATCGGCATGCCCGTGAGCATGAGCGCGATCAAGAGCCCAAAAAGAATGGAAGCGTTCATGGCTTGTTGCCTCCGTTTTTCGGATGGCTATTGGCCCATTCCTTGTCACCCTGGCCCAAGTGGGCATGGGTGATTTCCTCGCCTTCGGCCAGCACTTCGCCGACCAGCGGCGCTTCGTCCTCAACCCCTTCCACATGAGCATGGTCGTGGTGCGGCAGTTCGCCGGTCTTCATAAAGTTCCATGCCACCTGCAGAAAGCGAAACGACATCAGTGAGGAGCCAAAGGGAATGGCGCAGTACACCATCCAGGTCGGCCACTCCAGATCCGGCGTGGTGGGGCCTTCGGGGATGTCGCCGAAATCTATGCCGAGCCATTTCAGGATGTCATGGTGGCCGCCGTTTTCCCATACGAAATGAGCGCCGAGGTAGGCAATGGAGCCGGTAAACAGCGCGCCTGCCAGCAGGGCAAACAGCACAAACTTGGCGCGGGTCTTTTCTTCCAGTCGGTTGACCACCACATCAACGCCGACGTGGATGCCGGTGCGCACACCATAGGCGGCGCCGAACTTGGCCATCCAGACGAACATGATGATGCACAGTTCCTGTGCCCAGCTGAGGTTGAGCGAGAGCATCCAGTCCTGAAGATAGGGGATTGGCGCACTGGCAAGGTAGCGATGCAGCACGGAAATAAAGATCAGCAGCGTCGCCCCCCCCATGAGGAAGGAGATGATCCATTCCTCCAGGTGGTCAAGCAATTTCATGGTGGGTACTCCTGGCGAAGTGGCCGATTACAGTTTCTTGGGATCGAAGCCGGTTTCCTTGTAGATCGCTTCCAGCAGGTCCTTGCCGACCCGGTCGGCCATCTTGGCATGCACCGGCACCAGCGCCTTCTTCAGCGCCATGCGCTCGTCCTTGGTCGGCGTATAGACGGTGGTCTTGCCGGCCTTCTTCACGCCTTCGAGGGCGTCGTCGTTGTCCTTCTGGGCCACCTTGTTGGCCAGTGCCGTTGCTTCCTTCATGGCCTGCTCCAGCTGAGCGCGGATGTCAGGTGGCAGGCCGTCCCAGAATTTCTTGTTGACGATCACGGCATAGCCGAGGTAACCGTGTTCAGTCAGGGTCAAGTGCTTTTGCACCTCGTGCATCTTCTGGCTGTACAGGTTGGAGATCGGATTTTCCGTGCCATCAACGACGCCGGTCTGCAGCGCCTGGTATACCTCGGAGAAAGCCATGACCTGCGGAATGCCGCCCAGGGCTCGGATTTGTTCTTCCAGCACTTTGGAGGACTGGATACGGAACTTCTTGCCCTTGTAGTCGGCCACGTTCTTCAACGGCGAGTTGGCCGAGAACGACTTGAATCCATTGTCCCAATAGGCCAGACCCTTGACGCCTTTGGGCTCAAGTTTGGCCAACAGATTGGCGCCGACCGTTCCTTGTGTGACCTTGTGCAACTCGGCCGTGTTGTCGAAGAGGAAAGGGAAGTCAAAGACTTCGAATTCCTTGACACCGAGCGGCCCGAACTTGGCGAGCGATGGCGCCAGCATCTGCACGGCACCCATTTGCAGTGCCTCCATTTCTTCCTTGTCCTTGTAGAGCTGGCTGTTGGCGTAGACATCGACCTTCACCTTGCCCTTGGTCAGTTCGCCGGCGCGCTTGGCAAAAAACTCTGACGCCTGGCCCTTGGGCGTATCGGTGGCCACCACGTGACTGAATTTGATGACGATCTGCGCGTTCGCACTCAGGCCCAGCGCCAGCATCACACTGGCAAGCAAACATTTGATTTTCATAGGGGTCTCCAAAACAAGAGTTGTCAATCTAACGGGCGCAGGTTAGAGGCAATTGCGCGACGCGACAACTGTGGCCTTCAACAGCTAGGGTTAACCCGAATTTTGTTTCAGCGCACCGTGCATGGCGTCCATCCAGGACAGACCGATGCGGTTTGCCAGCGCAGCGTGCACTGGTTCCACGGTCTGGCGCAGCCGTGAACGCTGGGCTTCGCTCAGGTTGTGGATGCGGGTCGTGCCAGCTTGTCGCAGCGCCGCCAAAGCCTTGTCGTTTTGCGCGTCGGCGATGGCATTGCCGTAGTCCAGCGCTTCACGCATGGCCTCGCCGACCAGTGCGCGGTCGGCGCCTGCCAGGCTTTGCCAGAAGCGCTGGTTCACCACCACCGCGTAGCCGAGGTAGCCGTGCTCGGTCAGGCTGAGATCGGTCTGCACCTCGTGCATGCCTTGCGTCCAGAAGTTCGAAATCGGGTTCTCGGTGCCGTCGACGACGCCGGTCTCCAGTGCGCGGCGCGTTTCGCTGAAAGCCAGGGTCACGGGTTGCGCGCCCAGCGCGCGCATCTGCGCCGCGATTACGCGCGAGGCCTGCACGCGCATGCGCAGACCCGCAAAATCAGCCGGCGCCAGCAGCGGCCGGTTTGCGCTCATTTGCTTGAAGCCGTTGTCAAAGTAGCCTAGGCCGATCAACCCCTGGTGGCTCAGGCGGTCGAGCAGGCGCCGGCCCAGCGGACCCTGCGTGATGCGCCGCACATCGGCCACCTTGCCAAAAAGGAAGGGCAGATCGAACAGTTCGAATTCCGGAAAGCCGATGCGGCCGAACTTGGAAAGCGAGGGCGCCAGCATGTCGACCGCGCCGAGTTGCAGCGCCTGTATTTCGTCCTGGTCTCCGTAGAGTTGGCCGTCCGGGTAGATCAGTACGCGGATGCGCCCGCCCGAGCGCTGCTCGACCAGCGTCTTGAGGCGCAGCGCCGCCAGGCCCTTGGGTGTCTCCTCGGCCACGACGTGCGAAAAGCGCAGCGTGATCTGCTGGCCCGGGGCCGCCAGGGCCGATCCGCCTGCGACCGACGCCGCCAGTGCGCAGGCCGCTGCGCCGCGCAGGCATTGGCGGCGACGCAGCAGGGCAGACAGGTCGGGCGCTGACATGGTGGCTATTATGCGGGGGTATCCGAATCATCATGCTTGATACCAAACCCGCCGATCAGGCCCTCGACTTCGCGCTGCTGCAGCAGACGATGCCGAGTCACGCCAGCCGCAACCGGCGCACGCTGCTGTGGCTGCTGGGCCTGCTGTTGCTGTTGCTGGCCTCGGTCGTCGCGCTGGTCCTGTACCTGAACAACTTCGAGGCAGATGAGGAGTCGCGCAGCCGCGCCGCCGACGCGCAGTGGCTCGAGCAGAGCGTGCAGTTCCACTTCCGACGGCTCGAAGACGACCTGCTGCTGCTGGCGCGGCGAGCCGTGCGCGGCGCCGACCCGGGCGTTGCGGCGCCCCTGCAGGGCGGGCTGTTGTGGCGCGAGCCGGGCGTCGTGATCGCGCATGGCTGGCTGGCGGCGGGTCCGGGTTCGGACGAGGCGCGCGCGCCCGAGCGCTGGCAGCAGGACCGGTCGGCGCAGCCCGCCAACGCGCAGGCGATGGACACCATGCAGGCCACGACGCGCGGCCTGCGCCGTGCGGCGTATGCCGGCTTGATGCAGCAGGGCAATGGCGCGCTGACCGATGTGGTCTGGCTGGCGGTGCCGTTCTTTGACCGCGGCCAGTTCATCGGCAATTACCTGGCCGCGCTGTCGCTGGAGCGCGCCACGGCGGCCATGGTGCCGACCTGGTTTGCGCAAAACCACCAGGTTCATCTGGCGACCGACGAGCTGAACGGGCCGGTCGGCGAGATGGCGGGCAGCAAGCTTTTCCGCGCGTCGATGAACCTGCCCGGCACCGACCTGTTCCTTGCGGTGACGCCGCTGGGCGCGCAACCGGCCACCGTGCCGCGCATCTTCCTGCTCGTGGCGCTGCTGTTCCTCTCGGGCATGCTGGTGAGCCTGTGGGCGCTGCGGCGCGACTTCGTCAAGCGCCAGCAGGTGCAGGCGCTGTTCCAGGCCCAGGTGGCGCTGCGCACGGCGATGGAGAACTCGGTCACCACAGGGCTGCGCGCCTGGGACCGCCAGGGCAGGATCCTGTACGTCAACGAATCCTTCTGCAACATGGTGGGCTACCGGGCCGACGAACTGGTGGGCCAGTCCATGCCCCTGCCGTACTGGCCGGCGGACCAGGCCGACGAACTGCATCTGGTGCACCGCGACATCATCGAGCAGGGCACGCAGGAGGACGGCGTCGAGGTTCAGTTTCAGCATCGCGACGGGCACCTGCTCGACGTGCTGATTCATGAGGCGCCCCTGCACACCGCCAGCGGCGAGCAGGTCGGCTGGATGAGCTCGGTGCTCGACATCAGCGAGCGCAAACGCGCCGAACGCATGGCGGCGCGCCAGCAGGAGCGGTTGCAGGCCTCGGGCCGACTGGTGGCGGTCGGCGAGGTCGCCTCGACGCTGGCGCATGAACTCAACCAGCCGCTGGGCGCGCTGAGCAGCTTCGCCAACGGGCTGCTGAACCGGCTGCGCAGCGGGCGCATCGCACTCGAAGAAGTGGCGCCGGTGGTGGAGCGCATGGAGCGGCTCGCCGACAAGGCCGGGCACATCATCAAGCGCGTCAATGCGTTTGCACGCCGGCGCGAGATGTCGCGCGAGCGCCTGGATCTGGCGGCCTTTCTGCGCCGTACGCTGCTGCAGCACCAGATGCAGCGTCGGGTCAGCGTGGAACTGACGCTGGCGGGCGGCCCGTTGTGGGTCGAGGCCGATGCCCTGCTGCTCGAGCACGCCGTGCAAAACGTCGTCGCCAATGCGCTGCACTGGGCGCCATTGGCCGGCCGCCCGGGCCGCGTGCAGGTGCACGTGGAGATGGCCGAGGGCATGGCCGGCATTGTGGTCTGCGATAACGGACCCGGCGTCAGCGAGGAGCACAAGGAGCAGATCTTCGGCGCCTTCTTCAGCGCCTCTGCGGACGGCATGGGCATGGGGCTGGCGATCTGCCGCTCGGTGCTCGAAGCCCATCACGGCCGCATCGACGTGGCGCGCGACCCGGTTCTGGGCGGCGCGCGCTTCACGCTGTGGCTGCCGCGGTCGGATTTCCGTGCAGACGGCGCGCCGGCGCAGGACAATGGGGCATGAACAGCGCCATTCACATCGTCGACGACGACGCGGATTTTCGCGAGGGCCTAGCCTGGCTGTTCGATTCGCGTGGGCACAAGGCCCAGACCTGGGCCGGCGGCGACGCCTTTCTGGAAGCGGTGCGCGCGCGTGTGCCCTATTGGGGGCCGGCCGTGGTGCTGCTCGATATCCGCATGGAGCCGCTTTCGGGCCTGGCCACTTTCGAGGAACTCAAGGCGCTGGGCTGCCCGTGGCCGATCCTGTTCCTGACCGGGCACGGCGACGTCAGCATGGCGGTGGCGGCGGTCAAGAACGGAGCCTGGGATTTTCTGGAAAAGCCGTTCCAGAACAATGTGCTGGTCGACAAGGTGGAGCAGGCGCTGGCGGCGGCCTCGAGCATCAGCGATGACCGGCGCCAAGCGCACCGCCTGCGTTCGGCCTTGAGCAGCCTGAGCACGCGCGAGCGCGAAGTGCTCGACGAGCTGCTCAAGGGCCATTACAACAAGAACATCGCCGAGCACCTCGGCATCACGCAGCGCACGGTGGAGTTCCACCGCGCCAACATCTTCAAGAAGATGGAAGTGACCTCTGCGATCGAGCTGGCGCACAAGCTCGGGCGCTACGAAAGCTAAGATCATTGCCCCCACGGTCGCCCGCTTCGTGCGGCTCCTTGCCCCCGAAGGGGCTGATCTTCTTCCAGGCGGCCCTTCGGAAGATTGGTTGCCTACTGCGGTCGCACCATCTTGCAGTCGGTCCCCTGTGCCAGTTCATTGCCGCTGTAAACGGCGTCGGTGCGAAAGCCGTAGTTGGTGCCTTCCCAGCCGACCTTGACCGTCTTGCCGTCCACCGGCGCAATCGTGTTGACCACTTGCGGCAGCAACAACTGGTGGTCTTCGGCGCGCATGCGCACCGGTCCCACCACCGAGTCGAAGTTCAGGTCTTCGAGGGCGCGGGCGATCTTGATCGTGTCAAGTGACTGCGCCTTGTTGATGGCGGCGGCCAGCAGCAGCGGGGTGAACTCGATGCGTGGTGCCAGAAACTCGGCGCCGGTCTTGCTCTTGTAGGCCTTGGCCAGGGCCTCGACCCGGGGTGAATCCGCCTGCCCCGGGTGCCACTCCGCGACCCAGGTCAGGCGCCCGATCTTGGCCTGGGCAACCGCTTGCACCGTGCCCGGTATCGAGCCCGCGCTGTGGTTGAAATAGCGCAGGTTGGCGCCGGCATCGCCTGCGGCCTTGAGCAGCAGCGTCATGTCTTGGCCCCAGTTGCCCGTGATCAGGGTATCGGCACCAGCCGCCTTGACCTTGGCGATGTAGGGCGCGAAATCCTTGACGCGGCCGATGGCATGGAAATCCTCGCCGACAAACTTGATGTCGGGTCGCGCCAGCGCCACCATCTCCTTGCCGTAGGAGGCCCATTGCCGCCCGTGCGCGTAATCCTGGTTGAGCAGGTAGACGTTCTTGATGTCGGATTGCTTCTTGATGTAGTTGGACAGGGCCTTCATCTTCATCGCGGTATTGGCTTCGAGCTGGAAATGCCAGAAGTTGCAGCGCTTGCCGGTCAGGTCGGGGTCGATCGACGAATGGTTCATCACGATCACGGCCTTGTCGGGGTTGCGCTCGTTGAACTTGGACGCGGCGTCCACCAGCGCGGCCACCACCGACGAGCCCGAGCCGCCGGTGACGATGACGCGCGCGCCCTGGTCAATCGCCGCCTGCAGCGCGGTCTGGCTTTCCTGTGCCGAGAGCTTGCTGTCGAACTTCAGCAGCTCCAGCTTGGTGCCCTTGAGCACGCCGCCCTTGGCGTTGATCTCGCCGACGCCGAACTGGACATGGTTGAGCATCAGCTCGCCGACGCTGGCAAACGGGCCGCTCAGGGGATCGATGTAGGCGATCTTGAAGGTCTGCTGCGCCTGCGCCGTGCCGGCGAGCAGGCCGACTGCCAAGGCCAGCGGGGTGAAGATTTTTTTCATCAAGGTCTCCTGTTATTTGACGGGGTGGAAAAAGTTTGACGCAGGCCGATGACGCGCCAGGCCAGCCTGGAGAGTTCGCGCACCATGGCCTCGGGCGGCAGCCGGCCGTCGGGGCGGTACCAGTTGTAGAGAAAACCGGGCAGGCTGCAGGCCGCCTGCGCCGTGATGCGGGTCTCGGAGAAATCGAAACAGCCCTCGGCGCGCCCCTGCTCGAGCAGCGCGCACAGGCGCTCATAGAAATGGTTGGCCAGCTTCTTCTGCGCAGCCAGGTACTCGGTTCGGTAGACCTGCGGTTCGCGGTAGGGAAAGAAGGCCGCCGGGTAGTGGTTGATGGTGGCGCGGATCAGGCGCTCCAGGCCTTCGGCGACCTTGACGTGCGCTGGGCGCGCGTCGTCCGGCGCGAAGTCCATGCTGGTGAAGCAGTCGACCGCCGGCAGCCAGGAGAGCGTTTCAAAGATCTCCTGCTTGTCGCGGAAGTAGTAGTAGACAAAAGGCTTGCTCACGCTGAGCTCGCGCACGATCTGCGCCATCGTCGTGTTGGTGTAGCCCTGGCTCGCGAACAGGCGTTCGGCCACCCGCAGGATGCGCTCGCGTTTTTCGTCCGTGCCGGCGGTGACGGCGCGCTGGCGGGTTCGTTTTTGCTGTGAAGGCTCGCTCATGTCGGGACTGTCACCTGTGTTCTACCAATCGGTAGAAATATTCTACCCACTGGTATATATTGGGAGGCATCCGGAGCGTTCCGGCATTACGTACTTACCCTGAAAGTGACGCCATGGAGACAAGCGAGATGACAGCAATGGACGCGCCCCTGCACGAGTACCTGCGTGCACATGCCCGGCAGCAGCCGGCCAAGACCGCCTACCTCTGGTACGGCCATGCGATCAGCTACGCCGAGCTGGACCGCGCCAGCGACGCCTTCGCCGCGCGCCTGGCGGCGCTGGGGGTGGTCAAGGGCGATCCGGTGGCCCTGTTCCTGAACAACTGCCCGCAGTACGTGATGGCGCATTTCGCGATCCAGAAGCTCGGCGCCATCGTCTGCCCGTGCGGTCCGCTGAATAAGGAGCATGAGCTGCTGTACCAGCTCGACGATCTGAAGGCGCGCGTCATCATCGCGGCCGACAACCTCCTGCCCGTGGTGGCGCAGGTGCGCGCCAAGACCGCGCTGGAACACGTGTTTGCCGTGCGCTACTTTGACCTTCTGCCGCCGCAGCCCAGCGTGGATGTGCCGGCCGAACTGCTGGCGATGCAGAAGGCGGCCCATCCCCTGCCGGCCGAAGTGCAGGACTTTCTGGCGGCATGCCAGGGCGATGCCAAGCCGCCGCAGCCGGCGCTGTCCATGGACGATGTGGCGCTGATGACCTACACCTCGGGCACGACCGGTCTGCCCAAGGGCGCCATGCTGAGCTACGGCAATGCGCTCTACAAATCGGCTGCCGCCGCCAACTGCAACGGCGTCACAAAGGATGACGTGCTGCTGGCCGTGGCGCCGCTGTACCACATCGCCGGCATGGTCATGGGCATCAACGTCACCGTCTTCACCGGCGCCACCTCGGTGTTGCTGTTCCGCTTCGATCCGCTGGCGGTGCTGCAGGCGATCGCGCGGCACCGCGTGAGCTGGTGGTACAGCATCGCACCGATGAACGTGTTTGCGATGCAGGTGCCTGGCGCAAAGGACTTCGATCTCTCCTGCCTGCGCATGAACCCTGTCACGAGCTTCGGCATTGTCTTCACCGAAGCCCTGGCCAAACAGTGGCAGACCTTCGCCGTCAATTGCAAATCATTCGAAGCCGCTTACGGTCTGAGTGAAACGCACACGGTCGATACCTACATGCCGTCCGACGCGGTGCGCTGGGGCACGCAGGGCAAGGCGATTCCGGGCAACGAGATCCGCATCCTCGATCCCGATACGGGTCGCGAATGCCCCGTCGGCGAGGTCGGCGAGATCGTGATGCGCAGCGTCGGCGTCTTCAAGGGCTACTGGAACAAGCCTGATGCGACCGCCAAGACCTTGCGCGATGGCTGGGTCTACACCGGCGACATGGGCAAGCTCGACGCCGACGGCTACCTCAACTTCATCGGCCGCTTCAAGGAGATGATCAAGGTCTCGGGCTACAGCGTGTTCCCGGAAGAGGTGGAGAGCATTCTGGTCAAGCACCCGGCCGTTGCGCAGGCGGCCGTGATCGGCGTGCCCGATCCGGACAAGGGCGAGGTGGTGAAGGCCTTTGTCGTGCTTAAGGCGGGCCAGAGTGTGAGCGCCGCCGACATCGTGGCCTGGTCGCGCGAGAACATGGCGGCTTACAAGGCGCCGCGCGAGGTGGCGCTGATCGCCGCGCTGCCGACCACGGGCGCCGGCAAGGTGCTGCGCCGCATGCTGAAAGACGAAGGCACCCCACAATGACTGAAATCCGTTCCCCGCTGCAGGCGCAGATTGTCCAGTGGCATGTGCAGAGCGGCGCCAGCGTGCGCGCCGGTGACTTGCTGCTGGTGGTCGAGGCCATGAAGATGGAGCACGAGCTGCGCGCCGAGCATGACGGCGTGCTCGGCGAGTTGTTCTACGCCGATGGCGCCCTCGTGGGCGAAGGCGAGGTCCTGGCCACACTGAAACTGGTGACCCACAGCCCGGCGGATGCCGCGGTGCCGGTCGCTGCTGTGGCAGCGGCTGTGCCCGGCACGGCGGCGCTGCGCGCCGACCTGCAGCGCGTGCTGGCGCGCCACGCGCCAACGTTCGACGCCAATCGACCCGAGGCCGTGGCCAAGCGCCACGCGCTGGGCCAGCGCACGGCGCGGGAGAACATCGCCGACCTGTGTGACGCCGACAGCTTCCTCGAATACGGCGCGCTCGCGGTGGCGGCGCAGCGCACGCGGCGCAGTGAAGAAGACCTGATCAAGAACACGCCGGCCGACGGCATGGTGACCGGCATCGGCAACATCAACGGGAAACTGTTCGAGCCCGAGCACAGCCGCGCCGTCGTCATGGCCTACGACGCCAGCGTGCTGGCCGGCACGCAGGGCATGCGCAACCACCAGAAGACCGACCGCATGCTGGGCATCGCCTTGCAGCAGAAGCTGCCGGTCGTGCTGTTTGCCGAGGGCGGCGGCGGCCGCCCCGGTGACGTCGACATGCCGATCGTCGCCGGCCTGCACGTGGCGACCTTTGCCAGCTTTGCGCGGCTCAACGGCCAGGTGCCGGTGCTGGGCATCGTGGCGGGTCGCTGCTTTGCCGGCAACGCGGCCCTGGTCGGCTGCTGCGACGTCATCATCGCCACGCAGGCTAGCAACATCGGTATGGGCGGTCCGGCCATGGTCGAGGGCGGCGGTCTCGGCGTCTTCAAGCCCGAGCAGATCGGCCCGAGCGACGTGCAGCATGGCAACGGCGTCATCGATATCCTGGTCGCGGACGAAGCGGCCGCGGTCGCTGCCGCGCGGCACTACCTGTCGTTCTTCCAGGGCCGCGTGACGCACTGGCAAGCGCCGGAGGCCGCCGCCCTGCGCGATGTGGTGCCAGAAAACCGCCTGCGCGTCTACGACACGCGCGCCGCCATGGACGGCATCGCCGATCAGGGCAGCCTGCTGGAGCTGCGCAGCGGCTTCGGCAAGGGCATCCATACGGCGCTGGCGCGCATCGAGGGCCGTCCCGTCGGCCTGCTGGCGAACAACCCGCTGCACCTGGGCGGCGCGATCGACGCCGACGCCGCGGACAAGGCGGCGCGCTTCATGCAGCTGTGCAACGCGCACGGATTGCCGCTGGTCAGCCTGGTCGATACGCCCGGCTTCATGGTCGGCCCCGACATCGAGACACAGGCGCAGGTTCGCCATGTCAGCCGGATGTTCATCGCGGCCGCGCACCTGCGCGTGCCTTACTTCAGCGTGGTGCTGCGCAAGGGCTACGGCCTGGGCGCGATGGCCATGACAGCGGGCGGATTCCATTCACCACTGTTCACGGTGGCCTGGCCGAGCGCCGAGTTCGGCGCCATGGGCCTGGAAGGCGCAGTGCGCCTGGGTTTCCGCAAGGAACTCGAAGCCGTGTCCGAAGGCGCGTCACGCGACGCGCTGTACGACCAGCTGGTGGCGCAGCAGTACGAGAAAGGCAGCGCCATCAACATGGCGGCCACGCTGGAGATCGACGCCGTGATCGACCCGGCGCAGACGCGCGCGTGGCTGGTCGGCGGCCTGCAGACGCAGCGCGCGCTGCCAATGGCAAATGCCTTGGCGATTGATGCGTGGTAGCAGTACTGAGTTCTTGTGCTGTTCCGGTCTGGTGCTTGCGCAGGGCTCGCCCAAAAGATCCGGGCCGGGCCATCACGCTGCGTCGGCGGCTGTGTCGCTTACCATCCTCACGATTCAACTTCGCCCAATACCGGGCCCTAACGGAGAAAACGATGTTCAGTCATGTGATGGTCGGTGTGAATGACCTTGAGGTTTCAAGAAAGTTTTACGATGCGCTGCTCGGCACCTTGGGCATTGGCCCTGGCGTAGTCAACAAGAACCGCTATTTCTACCGCAGTCCCGGCGGCACCTTCGGCATCACCACGCCCATCAATGGCGAGCCCGCGACCCACGGCAATGGCAGCACCCTCGGGTTCGCCATGCAGTCGCCGGAGCAAGCCGACGCCTTCCATGCGGCGGGCGTTGCCAATGGTGGCACCACCTGCGAAGACCCGCCCGGCTGGCGCGAAGGCGCAGCCGGCAAGCTCTACCTCGCGTATCTGCGCGACCCCGACGGCAACAAGCTCTGCGCGCTGCACCGTCCAGTCAAGTAAGGCGTGCCGCCTTGGCCTGTTTGACCGAAGCTCAGGCCGGTGCTTTTCGAGCAACGCTTGCGCAGTGTTCATGCGCGCCTCCGATGAGATCGCCGCATGGAGCCTGACTTGGCTTTGGCTTGCATGGTCTTCCGCGTGTGCTGCCGGTGATTCAGCCTTGGCGCCGGAGGGGTGACAATCGACCAGCCGGAAGCCATCTGCCCGCAACATCGAGAGCCGCAACATGCCCCAGAATTTGAATCAACCGAATGAAGTAAAGACGACGGCGCTGTGCGATTCGTGCGCTGGCATCCAGCGCAACTGGCGCGGCGCCCCCGGTCATGCCGAGTTGATGCAAGGTGTCAACCGCAAAGAACCGCGCAGCCACGGGCAGGTCACCATCACCAAGTACCGCTGTGAACGCTGCGCTACCGAGTGGGAGTACGAGAACAACAAGGTTAACTTGCACGCGGGTTGGTCGGTGGTGGGTCAATAGCTTTTCAGCCAGAGTGCGCGAATTGGCGCGTTGATCGCCCGCTTGCGTCTCAAGCAACGCCTCTGCCCAAGCTCTCCGCCTTCCCCGGCACCCCATAGTGGCCGGCTCTGCATCCCGAGCAGCGCAGGGGCTTGGTGATCGACGCCTGATCGTTTGATCCCCATGACCCCTGTGGCGGTGTCCCTGGCTCTCCAGCGCACAATCGGGCCAGCAGTGGAGAACATCGATGGATCGCAGATTCTTTTTGACCGCAATGCCCTGCCTGGCGCTGGCTGGCGCGGCGCGGGCGGCCTTGCCGGATGCTGAGGTCGGGCCTCGATACACCGTTTCCGCGGCGCATTTGGAATGGATGCTGACGCAGCATTTTCCGTTGCGTTATCCGGTGGCGGGTCTGCTTGATCTGGCGCTGCAGGCCCCGCGCCTGCATATGCTGCCTGAGCAGAATCGGCTCAGCGCGCAGATGCGGGTCGAAGCCAGCGGTCCGGCACTGCCGCGCCGCCAACAGGGCAGCTTTGATGTGGACTTTGCGCTGCGTTACGAGGCCAGCGACCGCACGCTGCGCGCCATGGGCCTGCGCTTTCGGAACCTGCGCTTCCCGGACCTGCAGCCGGCAGCTTCCGAGTGGCTCAATGCCTATGGGCCGGCGCTGGCCGAGCAGTCGATGCTGGAGGTGGTTCTACACCAGTTGCGGGCGCAGGATCTGGCCTTGGCCGATGCCATGGGCCTGCAGCCCGGCCCTGTTACGGTCACGCAGGAGGGGCTGATGATTGGCTTTGTCGCCAAGCAACGCTGAGCGAATGCGGTCATCCGCGCCCGCAGGCACGGATGAGCACTCTGACTTACTTGCTGATCAGGCGTGCCATTTCCAGGCACTTGCTTGAATAGCCCCATTCGTTGTCGTACCAGGCGACGACCTTGACGAAGGTGCCGTCCAGCGCGATGCCGGCGTCGGCGTCGAACACGCTGGTGCAGCTTTCGCCACGGAAGTCGGTCGACACCACCTTGGCGGTGGTGTAGCCCAGCACGCCCTTCATGGCGCCTTCGCTGGCGGCCTTCATGGCGGCGCAGATTTCGGCGTAGGTGGCGGCCTTGTCGAGTTCGACGGTCAGGTCAACCACCGACACATCGCTGGTCGGCACGCGGAACGACATGCCGGTGAGTTTCTTGTTGAGCGCGGGAATCACCACGCCGACGGCCTTGGCCGCGCCGGTGCTCGACGGGATGATGTTTTCCAGAATGCCGCGGCCGCCGCGCCAGTCCTTGTTGGACGGGCCGTCCACGGTCTTCTGCGTGGCGGTGGCAGCGTGCACCGTGGTCATCAGGCCGCGCTTGATGCCCCAGTTGTCGTTGAGCACCTTGGCCACGGGTGCCAAGCAGTTGGTGGTGCAGGAGGCGTTCGAGATGATGGCCTGGCCGGCGTAGGTGTTGTCGTTGACGCCGAAGACGAACATCGGCGTGTCGTCCTTGCTCGGGGCCGACATGATGACCTTCTTGGCGCCGGCGGTGATGTGTTTCTGCGCGGCTTCCTTGGTCAGGAACAGGCCGGTGGCATCGATCACGATGTCAGCGCCGACTTCGTTCCACTTGAGCTCGGCCGGATCCTTGACGGCAGTCAGGCGGATCTTCTTGCCGTTGACGATCAGGTTGTTGCCCTCGACCGAAACCTCGCCCTTGAAGCGGCCATGCACCGAGTCGAACTGCAGCATGTAGGCCAGGTACTCGGGCTCGAGCAGGTCGTTGATGCCGACAATTTCAATGTCCTGGAAGCTCTGGGTGGCCGCGCGAAACACGATGCGCCCGATGCGGCCAAAGCCGTTGATACCAATCTTGATCGTCATGATTTCTCCAAGGTTAAAAACTTATTTCCGCAAAACTTTTTCGACCGTGTCGGCCACGTTCTCAGGCGTGAAGCCGAACAGCTTGAACAGGACCGGCGCCGGCGCCGATTCGCCAAAGCTATCGATGCCGACGACGGCCGCGCAACCGTATTTCCACCAGCCGTCCGAGACACCCATCTCGACCGCGACACGCGGCACGCCGGCCGGCAGCACGGCGCTCTTGTAGGCCTCATTTTGCTTGTCGAAGGTCGTGGTGCTGGGCATCGAGACCACCCGCACCGCAATCTTGCGCTTGGCGAGCAGTTCCTGCGCCTGCAGCGCCAGTTGCACTTCGGAGCCGGTGGCGATGATGACGGCCTGGGTCTTCTTTTTCAGGCCGACTTCGCTCGGCTCCGCCAGCACGTAGGCGCCCTTGCTGATGTCGCCCAGGCTGGCCTTCGGTGCGTAGTGGATGTTCTGGCGCGACAGCAGCAAGGCTGTCGGTTTGCTCTTGTTCTGCAGCGCCACGCTCCAGGCGACGGCGGTCTCGGCCGTGTCGCCCGGACGCCAGACGTCCAGATTCGGGATCAGGCGCAGCGAGGCCGCGTGTTCGATCGACTGGTGCGTCGGGCCGTCTTCGCCCAGGCCGATCGAGTCGTGCGTGAAGACGTGGACCACGCGCAGCTTCATCAGCGCAGCCATGCGGATGGCGTTGCGGCTGTAGTCGCTGAAGGTCAGGAAGGTGCCGCCGTAAGGCACGAAGCCGCCATGCAGCGCGATGCCGTTCATGATGGCGGCCATGCCGAACTCGCGCACGCCGTAATTGATGTGGCGCCCGCCATTGGACTGGCCGGTGAAGTCAAAGCGCAGGTTGGGCGTGCTCTTGGTGTTGGTCAGGTTCGAGCCGGTGAGGTCGGCCGAGCCGCCCAGCAGTTCCGGCAGCGCGGCGGTGAAGGCTTCGAGCGCGAGTTGCGATGCCTTGCGCGAGGCCACGGTCTCGGCCTTGGTGTGCGCGGCCACGGCGGTGTCGACGGCGACCTGGTTGAAGTTCTTCGGCAGTTCGCCCTTCATGCGGCGCTGGAATTCCTTCGCGAGGTCCGGGTAGGCGGCCTTGTACGCAGTGAACTTGTCGCTCCAGGCCAGTTCGGCGGCGGCACCGGCGGCCTTGGCATCCCAGGCGGCGTAGATTTCTTGCGGAATGAAGAACGGGGCATAGGGCCAGCCCAGTGCTTCGCGGCTGAGCTTGATCTCCTCGGCGCCGAGCGGCTCGCCGTGCGCCTTGGCGGTGTTGGCGCGGTTCGGGCTGCCCTTGCCGATCGAGGTCTTGCAGATGATCAGCGTCGGCCCGTCGATGGACTGCTTGGCTTCGGCGATGGTGCGTGCCACCAGGTCGGCGTCGTGGCCGTCGATCGGGCCCAGCACGTTCCACCCGTAGGCGACGAAGCGCTGCGCGGTGTTGTCGATGAACCAGGGCGCGACCGCGCCGTCGATCGAGATGCCGTTGTCGTCGTACAGTGCAATGAGCTTGTTGAGCTTCCAGGCACCGGCCAGGGCGGCGGCCTCGTGGCTGATGCCTTCCATCATGCAACCGTCGCCCATGAAGGCAAAGGTGTGGTGATCGACCACCGTGTGGCCGTCGCGGTTGAATTCCTTGGCCAGCAGCTTTTCCGACAGCGCCATGCCGACGGCATTGGCAATGCCCTGGCCCAGCGGGCCGGTGGTGGTTTCCACGCCGGGCGTCAAGCCCGTTTCGGGGTGGCCCGGCGTTTTGCTGTGCAGCTGGCGGAATTTCTTGAGCTCGCCGATCGGCAGCTTGTAGCCGGTCAGGTGCAGCACGGCGTACAGCAGCATCGAGGCGTGGCCGTTGGAGAGCACGAAGCGGTCGCGGTCGAACCAGTGCGGGTTGGTCGGGTTGTGCTTGAGCTGTCCCCACAGGCCGACGGCCATGTCGGCCATGCCCATGGGCGCGCCGGGGTGGCCCGAGTTGGCAGCCTGCACCGCGTCCATGGCCAGCGCGCGAATCGCGTTGGCCATGTCGGAGCGGCTTGCGCTGCGGGATTGTTCTGCTTGTTGTGTATCAGCCATCTGTGCCAACTCCGCGGGTTCTGTGGGTAAGGGTAAACACCGCATTTTACCGGGGCCGGCCGCCGTCGCTCTGAGGTCTTGGGCTATGCTTGCATTTTTCGCGCTGTTCCAATCGAGACCCCCTGCCATGAGCCTGTTGTTTTCCCCCTTGACCCTGCCGTCTCCCCGAGGCGGCCTGACGCTGCCCAACCGCATCGTGGTGGCGCCGATGTGCCAGTACCAGGCGCAGGACGGAGCCACCAGCGACTGGCACCTGATGCACTGGGGCAACCTGTTCAACAGCGGTGCGGCTATGTTCACGATCGAGGCCACGGCGGTGCTGCCCGAAGGCCGCATCACGCCGAACTGCCTGGGCCTGTGGGATGAGCGCACCACGCGCGCCATGGGCGAGACCTTGCATCGCGCGCGCAAGCTGGCGCCGCCGCTGGCGGTCTGCCTGCAGCTGGCGCACGCCGGGCGCAAGGCTTCGAGCGCCCTGCCCTGGCAAGGCGGGCAGCTGCTGACGCCGGCACAAGGCGGTTGGGAGACCTTTGCACCGTCGGCCGAGGCCTATCTGCCCAGCGAGAAGCCGCCCACGGCGATGACACGGGAGAAACTGGCGCAGGTTCGTGACGCCTTCGTGGCGGCGGCGCAGCGCGCGCTGAGCATCGGCGTCGACGCCATCGAGATCCACAACGCCCACGGCTATCTGCTGCACGAGTTCCTGTCGCCGCTGGCGAATACGCGCAGCGACGAATACGGCGGCAGCTTCGAGAACCGCATCCGCTTTCCGCTGGAAGTCTTTGCCGCGGTGCGCCAGGCCTATGACGGCGTGCTCGGTCTGCGAATCTCGGCCTCGGACTGGGTCGAGGGCGGTTGGGACGTGACGCAGAGCGCGGAATTCGCCAAACGCCTGAAGGCGCTCGGCTGCGACTTCATCCATGTCTCATCGGGCGGTGTGTCGCCGGCGCAGAAGATTGCGATCGGCCCGCTCTACCAGGTGCCGTTCGCGCGCGAGATCCGTCAGGCCAGCGGCATGCTGACCACGGCCGTCGGCCTGATCACCGAGGCGCAGCAGGCCGAAGCCGTTCTGCAGGCCGGCGACGCCGACCTGATCGCGCTGGCGCGCGCCTTTCTGTACCAGCCGCGCTGGGGCTGGCAGGCGGCTGCTGCGCTGGGCGGCACGGTCGACGCCAATCCGGTCTACTGGCGCTGCCTGCCACGCGAGGCGCAGGCGGCGTTTGGCAAGGTGACGGTCGGGATGCGCTGAACAATGAAGATCCCCGCCATGCTGATGGCTGCCGGTCGCGGCGAGCGTATGCGGCCGCTGACGGACACCACGCCGAAACCGCTGCTGCAGGTGCGCGGTCGTCCGCTGCTGCAGTGGCTGCTGCAAGCCCTGGCGCAGGGCGGCGTGAGCCGTGCCGTGATCAACACGGCCTGGCTCGGCGAGCAGATCGAGGCGGCGTTCGGCAGTGCCTTTGCGCCAGCAGACGCGCAGGCGCCGTTGCCGATCGGCTATTCGCGGGAAGGGCGCGATTTTGGTGGCGCGCTGGAAACGGCGGGCGGCATCGCCAGGGCTTTGCCGCTGCTGCTCCCGCCCGACGGCCCCGCCAGCAGCGCCGGTATCTTTTGGGTGCTGGCCGGCGACGTGTTTGCGCCGGACTTCGTCTTCAGCCCGGCAGCGGTGGCGCGCTTTGCCGCCAGTGACATGCTGGCCCATATCTGGCTCGTGCCCAACCCGGCGCATGTGCCGCGCGGTGACTTCGGCCTGTCGGCGGCGTCGGCTGCGGGCATCCGCCTGGCGCTGAACCTGCCGGCCGATGATGCGCAGCCGCGCTACACCTATTCCACCATGGGCCTGTATCGCAAGGCCTTGTTCGAGGCGCCCTGGTGCGACATCGCGGCGGGCAATCCGCTCGGCGTCAAGGCCCCACTGGCGCCGCTGATGCGCAAGGCGATGGACAATGGCCGGGTATCGGCCGAACTGTACGCCGGCGCCTGGACCGATGTCGGCACGCCCGCGCGGCTGGCGCAACTCAATCACCCGACCTCTATGGACGTTGCATGAACTCATCCTCCACCGCCAACTACGCCCAGCGCCGCGCCCGGCTCGCGGCCCTGCTCGGCCCGAAGGGCATTGCCATCGTGCCCACCGCGCCGGAGCAGCAGCGCAACCGCGATTCGGATTTCCTGTACCGGCACGACAGCTACTTCTACTACCTGACCGGCTTTGCCGAACCGAAGGCCTGGCTGGTGATCACCGGCGACGGCAAGAGCACGCTGTTTTGCCAGCCGAAGGATCTGGAGCGCGAGATCTGGGATGGATTCCGGCTCGGGCCCGATGCGGCGCCCGCGCAGCTCGGCGTCGATGCGGCGTTCTCCTGCGCCGACATCGACCAGCAGATGCCCGCTCTGCTCGACGGCCGCGATGCCGTCTGGTACCCGTTTGCCACCCACAAGGCGCTGGAGACACGCATCGACGGCTGGCTGGGCAGCCTGCGCGCTCGCATCCGCTACGGCGCGCTATGCCCCGAGCAGCAGCGCGACCTGTGCGGCCTGCTCGACGAGATGCGTTTGTTCAAGGACACCCACGAGCAGGACGTCATGCGCCGTGCCGCGCAGATCAGCGCCGACGCCCACATCCGCGCCATGCAGTTGAGCGCGCGCATGCTGCGCGAAGGCCAGCCGGTGCGCGAATACCACCTCGACGCCGAACTGCTGCACGAATTCCGGCGGCACGGCTCGCAGTACCCGGCCTATGGCTCCATCGTCGCCGGCGGAGCCAATGCCTGCGTGTTGCACTACCGGGCCGATGTCGGCGAGATTCGCAGCGGCGACCTGGTGCTGATCGACGCCGGCTGCGAGCTCGACGGCTATGCCAGCGACATCACGCGCACCTTCCCGGCCAACGGCCAATTCAGCGCACCGCAACGCGCGCTGTACGAACTGGTGCTGGCCTCGCAGGAAGCCGCCATCGCGGCAACCCGTGCCGGCGCGCGCTTCACCGATCCGCACGAGGCCACCGTCAAGGTGCTCGCGCAGGGCATGCTGGACCTGGGACTGCTCGACGCCAACAAGGTCGGCACGCTGCAGGATGTGATCGAAAAGCGCGCCTACTTCCAGTTCTACATGCACCGCACCGGCCACTGGCTGGGCATGGACGTGCACGATTGCGGCGGCTACGTCGAGCCGTCCGAGATCGGCACGGTGAGCGAGCGCAAGGACCCGCTGAGCGGCGAAATCATCAAGGACCGCCCGGCGCGCATCCTGCGCGCCGGCATGGTGCTCACGATCGAACCCGGCATCTACGTCCGTGCCGCCGAAGGCGTGCCCGAGCAGTTCCACAACATCGGCATCCGCATCGAGGACGATGCCATCGTGACCGACTCAGGGTGCGAACTGATCAGCCGCGGCGTGCCGGTGGGGGTGGCGGAGATCGAGGCGTTGATGCGGGCCTGAGGCCCCTGCGGCTCCGAGCGGCCGCTACTTGATACAGACCGACCGGACCATCTTGAGGTCGGTCAGGCCCATCATGATCTTTTCGAGGCCGTCCATCTTCAGCGTGCGCATGCCGCCTTCCACGGCGGCGGCAAAGATCAGCGAGACGCGGGCGCGTTCCTGGATCAGTTGCTTGATGTCGTCCGTGGCAATCAGCAGTTCGTGCAGGCCGATGCGGCCTTTGTAGCCCGTCAGGTTGCACTTGTCGCAGCCGACATGGCGGTAGAGGTGGATCTGGCCGTTCTGTCCGTAGGTCTTGCGCCAGCCGTCGATCAGTTTGCGGGTTTCGCCGTCGTAGTCAGCCATCCAGGCGCTGGTGTGGCGGAGCTCGTCGGCGTATTCGGCGGCAAACAGGCCGAGCTCCTGCTCATCGGGCACATACGACTCCTTGCAGTCGCACAGTTTCTTGGCCAGACGCTGCGCCAGAATGCCCAGCAGCGCATCGGCAAAATTGAACGGGTCCATGCCCATGTCGAGCAATCGCGTGATCGACTCGGGCGCCGAGTTGGTGTGCAGGGTCGAGAACACCAGGTGCCCCGTGAGCGAGGCCTCGATGCCCATGGCCACGGTCTCCTTGTCGCGCGACTCGCCAACCATGATGATGTCGGGGTCGGCGCGCAGGAAGGCGCGCATGACGAGCGCGAAGTCGATGCCCGCCTTGCGGTTAATCTGCACCTGGCGCAGGCCCTTTTGCGTGATTTCGACCGGGTCTTCGGCGGTCCAGATCTTGGTGTCGGGCGTATTGAGGTGCTTGAGGATCGAGTGCAACGTGGTGGTCTTGCCGGAGCCGGTCGGCCCGCAGACATAGAACAGCCCGTAGGGCCGCTCGATGGTCTTGATGACCCGCTCCCTGTTGTGCGGCGTCAGCCCCAGTTTGTCCAGCGGGATCGGCTCGCCGGCGGCCAGGATGCGCATCACCACGTCTTCCACACCGCCGGCGGACGGAATGGTGGCCACGCGCAACTCGATGTCGAGCGGGCCGTATTTCTTGAACTTGATCTTGCCGTCTTGCGGCTTGCGTCGCTCGGAGATGTCGAGGTCGCACATGATCTTCAGGCGCGTCACCATGGCCTGGCGGAAGTGGGCAGGCACTTCGACGTAGGGCATCAGTGTGCCGTCGATGCGAAACCTGATGCCGGTCTTGAGCTTGCCCGGCATCGGTTCGATGTGGATGTCCGATGCCTTCTGGTAGTAGGCGTCGATGATCACCTTGTTAACGAACTTGACGAGTTCGTTGTCGGCTGCCGCTGACTCCAGCGAATCGTCGTTGCTGCCGTCGTCGATCGGGCCGCTGTCCATGTCGGCCAGCAATTCGTCGATCGATCCGCCTTCAGCGCCCGCGCCGAAGATCTGCTTGAGGGTTTCGGCAAATTCGGTCTGTGTCGTGACGCGATAGGCGAAGCGGGTGGTGCGGGGGAACACCTGCGGCACGACGCGCGAGTTGCGCACCGCTTCCGGATCGATGCACATGATGACCAGCCCGTCGGGCGATTCCTCCAGCGGCAGCCAGCCCTGCGCTTCGATGAACTCGCGCTTGAGCGCGCCGTGCAGCATTTCCGAGCGAATGCGTCCGGCATTAAAAGGCTCGTAGGGCACGCCAAAAAACTTTGACAGAGAAGCGCCAATGTGGGCTGGCGCAACTTTGTAGCGGTCCAGCAGCAAAGCCTCGATCGGTTTGGCCTCCAGCCGCGCCACTTCAAGGCATTGCGCCAACTGGTCCGGGCTGATCAGGCCTTCGGTGACCAGTCCGTCATACTTGGTGGCCTTGCGCCGGGCGTTTTCAGTGGCCTTTTGCACGCGTTGCCGGATGGCGATGGCCAATGTCTTGCAGAGCTGGGAAACGCCGTCAACTTCCAGGTCGCCGAACGGCTGGTTGCTCTTGTTGTTGATGATTTGCAGCACGCCATGCAGGATGTCGCCTTCAAGAATCGGTGCCACCAGCATCTGCCGCGTCCGGTATCCTGAGCGCTTGTCGACTTCCTTCAGGAAGGCCAGGGCCGGATGGATCTTCTTGAGCGCCTCGTCGTCGTAGACATCGGCTAGATTGAGCAAGCGCTTGCTGAACGCGACATAGCCGGCGATGCTCTGCGGCGTGATCGGCAACTTGAGTTCCCGGTTGCTCTTGAGGCCGGTCTTGACCTTGGAGACGATAGCGCTGTGGTCCTCGTTGACCGCATACAGCGTCAGCCGGTCGGCGTTGAAGAGTTTGCAGATGTCCTCGCTGGCCTCCAGCATGATCTGCTCGAGGTTCTCAGTTTCGTGAATACGGGCCGTGACCTGCTGCAGTTGCCGGTAGAACAGCGCCTCGAAGGTCATGTCCGGCTTGGCATGATGCTCCGGCCGGGCCTCCAGAGGGGCAGGCCCTGTCGACCTCTCCGACGGCGGCGGTTTCAGCACTTCATTCATAAGAAGGACTCCTGATGCATCTGCAAGCGGCGACTGTGAACCGGCCTGCCGCTCAGGCGGTGACAAATTGCATCTGGATGCCTGCCAGTCCGATCAGATCACCGTTTCTCAGGATCACGGGTTCCGCGCCGATCAGGTTACCGTTGAGTACCGGAATATCTGCTCCTTCGACATGGTGAATGACAAACCCGTTGTCGCGGCGCGTGATGGCGGCAATGGCGATGCCGGGTTTGCCGATGGTGGTCACCACCTTGGTCAATGCCACTTCGCGGCCGGCGGCGACACCGGACAAGACCCTGATCGAGGCCTGCAAGGCATCGGGCTCGCCGGGTATGGTCGCGAAGTTCGTCTGCATGTCCGACGCAGCAGACTCTGCCGCTGCGTTCGAATCGGCTTTGACCGCTTCCTTTTGCTCCGGGCTTGTGCTCACCGGCCCGTCGATGAACTTGATCTGGTACTTGCCGACCTCAATGGTGTCTCCGTTTTGCAGCAGCTGCTTCTTGATGACCTTGCCATTGACGTACGTGCCATTGGTGCTGTTGAGGTCTTCCAGATGGACCTGATTGCCCGACATTTGCAGCAGGGCGTGCTCGCCGCTGACCGCCAGATTGTCAATCACGATGTCGTTGTACGGGCGTCGACCCAGGGTGGTCCGGTCTTTCGTCAACTGGACTTCCCTGATCACAACCCCGTCGATCGACACAATCATTTTCGGCATGACCGACTCCTGTTGCTGAGATTTGCCATTGCAGATTTCATCAGATTATTGTTTTCCAAGCCAACGCGATATTAACCGCGGCTTTTCGGGTTGACCACCAGCACGTGCCAACACGACAGATATGTTGTCGCGTCCGCCATTTTCATTGGCCATGGTCACCAGCTCATCCGCCATCTGAGCCAATGTCGCATTCTGGCGCAAGATCTTCGCCATTGCCCCATCCTCGAGCATGTCGGAAAGCCCGTCCGAGCACAGCAAATAGAGGTCTCCGGGCTGCACCGGAAGTTCGCGCAGATCGAGCAGGACGTTGTCCTCCACGCCCATGGCCCGGGTCACGAGATTGCGGATGGGCGAACTGGCGGCCTGCGACGGCGTCAGCCAGCCGGCATCAATCTGATCCTGCAACAAGGAATGGTCCCGGGTGATCTGCCGGAGCTCGCCGTCGCGCAGGCGGTAGCAGCGGGAGTCGCCGATATGACCCACCAGCAGGCGCTGTGCTCGAAAGACCACCAGCACCAGCGTGGTTCCCATGCCGGTGTAGTGAGCGTTGGCGCGGGCAGCGTCGAAAATCGCCCGATTGGCGTGACTGACGCAGGCCTGCACCGCGCGGCTGATGGTGGCGATGGGGGTTTGCTCATCGGCCTGCGACAGCGCCTGGCTCAACTCGACCTGGATCAAGCCGGTGGCCATTGCGCTGGCAACCTCGCCGGCGTTGTAGCCGCCCATGCCGTCGGCGAGGACGGCCAATTGCGCCACCTCGTCAATCGCCACCGAGTCTTCGTTGTTCTCGCGGACCCGTCCTGGGTGGGTTCGTGAGCAAAATGTGTAATTCATCGTGTATGGGACTGTAGCGCCAAGTCGACGGCCGTGTTGACCGATCATGCCGCCGCCAACTCAAAGGCCGCGCCGCATCAAGTCAAGTGCTTCGCGCATTGCCGGGATTGCGAAAGTTCAGGCAGTGGATTGCGGGTCTGTCTTGTGCCGACTGTGCATCAGGCGCCCCCAACCCAGGACCAGCGCGGCACCCGCCGCCGCACCGGCGTAATGCAGCCAGGGGTTTGCTGCCAGAACGCCCTTGAGCGCCACGTCACTGACGATGGTCTCGCCCCCGACCCAGCCGATCAGTCCGGCGCCCACGGTCACGATCAGGGGGAAGCGCTCCATCAGCTTGATCATCAGCGTGCTGCCGAAGATCACCAGCGGGATGCTGATCGCCAGCCCCAGAATCAGCAAGGTCAGATTGCCCTTGGCGGCGGCGGCCACAGCAATGACGTTGTCCATGCTCATGATCAGATCGGCAACCAGGATGGTCCGCACCGCCGCCATGAGACTGCCGTGTTCCCTGCTGTGTCCCTCGCCCTCATCCTCATCGCTGAGCAATTGCGCGCCGATCCACAGCAGCAGCAGACCACCGGCGATCTGCAGGAAAGACAATTCCAGCAGTTTGGCGGCCACCACGGTCAAGGCAATGCGCAGGATCACTGCGGCGCCGGAGCCCCAGACGATGGCTTTCTTTTGTTGCTGTGCCGGCAGGGAGCGGGCCGCCAGCGCAATCACCACGGCGTTGTCACCCGACAGGATGATGTTGATCCAGACGATCTTGAGCAGACCAATCCAGAAATCCAGACTCTGCAGCCATTGCATCGGCATTCTCCTGGTTCAGTAATGAAAAAAGCGCTCAAAACACATGGTTTGGAGCGCCTTTTTCCGGGTTGTCCAGCGGCGTGGCGGGCCGGACAGTTGGCCGTCTTGTTTACAGCAGGGCTTTGAGCAGTTTCGCCATTTCGGACGGATCACGCGTGATCTTGAAGCCGCACTCTTCCATCACGGCCAGCTTCGCATCCGCGGTGTCGGCGCCGCCCGAGATCAGGGCGCCGGCATGACCCATGCGCTTGCCGGCCGGCGCGGTCACGCCGGCGATGAAGCCGACGATGGGCTTCTTCATGTTGAGCTTGCACCAGCGCGCTGCTTCGGCTTCGTCCGGTCCGCCGATCTCGCCGATCATGATGACGGCATCGGTGTCGGGGTCGTCGTTGAAGGCACGCATGATGTCGATGTGCTTGAGGCCGTTGATCGGGTCGCCGCCAATGCCCACCGCAGTGGACTGGCCCAGGCCGATTTCGGTCAGCTGCGCCACGGCTTCATAGGTCAGCGTGCCCGAGCGCGAGACGACACCGATGCGGCCCTTGCGGTGGATGTGGCCGGGCATGATGCCGATCTTGATCTCGTCGGGCGTGATCACACCCGGGCAGTTCGGACCGAGCAGCAGGGTCTTCTTGCCGCCGGCCGCTTCCTTGGCGCGCATTTTGTTGCGCACTTCGAGCATGTCGCGCACTGGAATGCCTTCGGTGATGCAGATCGCCAGGTCCAGGTCGGCCTCGACTGCTTCCCAGATGGCGGCCGCAGCGCCCGCCGGCGGCACGTAGATGACCGAAACCGTGGCGCCGGTTTCCTTGGCCGCGTCCTTGACCGAGGCAAAGATCGGGATGTTGAAGATCGACTCGCCGGCCTTCTTCGGGTTCACGCCGGCAACGAAACAGTTCTTGCCATTGGCATATTCCTGGCACTTCTCGGTGTGGAACTGACCGGTCTTGCCGGTGATGCCTTGGGTGATGACCTTGGTGTCTTTATTGATGAGAATGGACATGATTCACTTTCAGTTCAGGGCAGAGTTGGCTGGCTGTGTGCAGCGGTTCTCGGTCCAACAAAGTATTACGATTTGACCGCAGCCACCACTTTTCGGGCCGCATCGGCCATGGTGTCGGCGCTGATGATGGGCAGACCGGACTCGGCCAGCAGTTTCTTGCCCAGTTCTTCGTTGGTGCCCTTCATGCGCACCACCAGCGGCACGCTCAGGTTGGTCGCCTTGCAGGCCGTGATCACGCCCATGGCGATGGTGTCGCACTTCATGATGCCGCCAAAGATGTTGACCAGGATGGCCTTGACCTTCTTGTTCTTGAGCATGATCTTGAACGCTTCGGTCACCTTCTCGGGGGTGGCGCCGCCACCCACGTCCAGGAAGTTGGCCGGTTCGGCGCCGAACAGCTTGATGGTGTCCATCGTCGCCATCGCCAGGCCGGCACCGTTGACCAGGCAGCCGATGTCGCCGTCCAGGCTGATGTAGGCCAGGTCGAACTTGCTGGCTTCGACTTCGGCCGGATCTTCCTCGTCGAGGTCGCGGTAGGCCACGATCTCGGGATGGCGGTACAAGGCATTGGCGTCAAAGTTGAACTTCGCGTCCAGCGCCTTGATGTTGCCGTTGCCTTCCAGGATCAGGGGGTTGATCTCGACCAGCGAGGCGTCGGTCTCCATGTACACCTTGTAGACCTTTTGCAGCACGTCTACCGCTTGCGCCGTGGAAGCTGCCGGAACGCCGATGGCGTCCGCGAGCTTCTTGGCCTGCGCATCGGTCAGGCCGGTGGCCGGATCGACGATCTCGGTGATGATCTTCTCGGGCGTATCGTGCGCGACGCCTTCGATGTCCATGCCGCCTTCGCTGGAAGCGATCATCGCCACGCGTTGCGAGGCGCGATCCGTCACGGCCGAGACGTAGTATTCCTTCTTGATGTCGGCGCCGTCTTCGATCAGCAGGCGGCGCACCTTCTGGCCCATCGGCCCGGTTTGATGGGTGATCAATTGCATGCCCAGGATTTCACTGGCAAGTTTCTTGACCTCTTCAATGGAGCGCGCCAGCTTGACGCCGCCGCCCTTGCCGCGGCCACCTGCATGAATTTGCGCCTTGACGACCCAGACCGGCCCGCCGAGCTTTTGAGCGGCTTCCACCGCCTCTTGGACGGTGAAGGCCGGGATGCCGCGTGGCACTGGCACACCGAATTGACGCAAGATTTCCTTGCCTTGGTATTCGTGAATCTTCATGAGGACGCTCTCAGGAGTGAATGGTTTTTTCTCCGGCCTCGAAGCTTGACCGCCCGGGGCAGGCACTGGACAACACAGCCTTGAACTGTATCATGCTGCAACGCACCAAACTTTTACCAGTCTTACGCCGCAGATTCGAGGTGTTTGACAGAGATTAACCATGCACAAAATATTCATTGACGGCGAGGCGGGAACCACCGGTTTGCAGATTCGGGAACGCCTGCAGATGATGCCTGGCATTGAACTGGTCAGCATCGCCCCGGAGCTGCGCAAGGACGCCGCTGCCAAACGGCAGTTGATGGCGCAGGTCGATCTGGTCGTGCTCTGCCTGCATGACGAGGCCGCGATCGAATCGGTGGCAGCGATCGACGCCATGGCACGGGAAACCGGTCAGGCCGGTCCCAAGATCATCGACGCATCGACGGCGCATCGCACCGCGCCGGGCTGGGTCTTCGGTTTCCCCGAACTGGTTGCCGGGCAGCAGCAACGGGTCGCCGCATCGCGCCGCGTGGCCAACCCCGGCTGCTACGCGACCGGCGCCATCGCGCTGATCCGTCCCTTGGTCGATGCCGGCTTGATCCCGCCGAACTTTCCGCTCACCCTGCCGGCCGTCAGCGGGTACTCGGGCGGTGGGCGGACCATGATCGAAGCCTATGAACAGGGTCAGGCCCCAGCCTTCGAACTGTATGGCCTGGGCCTGAAGCACAAGCACCTGCCCGAGATCATGAAGTACAGCGGTCTGGTGCGCCGTCCTGTATTTGTTCCGGCCGTTGGCAATTTCCGGCAGGGAATGCTGGTGCAACTGCCGCTGGACCTGGACCTGTTGCCGGGGCATCCCAGCGCACGGGATCTGCACGATGCGCTGAGCAGGCACTATGCGGGCAGCACCTGGGTCAGCGTCGAGCCGGCCACCGCCGACAACAAGCTCGATGCACTCGCGCTGGTGGGCAGCAACAAGATGGAGCTGCGCGTGTTCTCCAATCAGGATGCCGCAGACAGCTTTCATCACGCCGTGCTGGTGGCGCGGCTTGACAATCTGGGCAAGGGCGCCAGTGGTGCAGCCGTGCAGAACCTCAGTCTGATGCTGGGCCTTTGACCGCGCGCCGGATCACGTCGGCGCCAAAGCCGCGCGTGGCCAGAAAGCGCATCTGACGCGCGGCCTCCTGGGCATTGGCCGGTGGCGCACCGAATTTCTTTTGCCAGACCGCCTGGGCCCGCTCCAGTTCGGTCGCTTTCAGCGTCGCTAGCGCCGCGCTGATCGCGTCGGGCTCCAGGCCCTTGTCCTGCAACTCCCGCTCGATGCGCGTGCTGCCCAGCTTGGCGGCGCGGCGATGAAGCACCGACTCGATCACCCGCTGCTCGCTGATGAAACCCTTGGCCTGCAGTTCGTCGAGCGCGCGCGCCAGCGCGCCGGGCTCTTCCTCGAACGATTTGAGCTTGCGCTCAAGTTCAGCGCGTGAGTGCTCGCGGCCGCTGAGCAGACGCAAGGCGCGGCCTTTGAGCGAGGGTTGCGCGAAGGACACGGCGCGTTGGGTTCAATCGAGTCCGACTTCCTTGGCCGCCTTCTTGCTGGCGGCCTTGGTCTTGACCTCAGGTTCGGCCGCCTCGACCTCCGGCAGCAGCGGAATGCCCAGAGATGCACGCACCTTGTTTTCGATTTCATGCGACAGCTCGGGGTTTTCGCGCAGGAACTCGCGCGCATTGTCGCGACCCTGGCCGATCTTCTCGCCGTTGTAGGCGTACCAGGCGCCCGACTTGTCCAGGATGTTGGCCGTCACGCCCATGTCGATGATTTCGCCCTGGCGGCTGATGCCCTCACCGAACAGGATGTCGAACTCGGCCGTCTTGAACGGAGGCGCGACCTTGTTCTTGACGACCTTGACCTTGGTTTCGTTGCCGATCGCCTCGTCGCCCTTCTTGATGGTGCCGGTGCGGCGGATGTCCAGGCGCACCGAGGCGTAGAACTTGAGCGCATTGCCGCCGGTGGTGGTTTCGGGCGAGCCGAACATGACGCCGATCTTCATGCGGATCTGGTTGATGAAGATGACCATGCAGTTGGTCTTCTTGATGTGGGCCGTCAGCTTGCGCAGCGCCTGGCTCATGAGGCGCGCCTGCAGGCCCGGCAGTGAGTCGCCCATTTCGCCTTCGAGTTCGGCCTTCGGCGTCAGCGCGGCGACCGAGTCGACCACGATCAAATCGACTGCGCCCGAGCGCACCAAGCCGTCCACAATCTCCAGCGCCTGCTCGCCGGTATCGGGCTGGCTGATCAGCAGGTCCTGCAGGTTGACGCCAAGGTTTTGCGCGTACTGGATGTCCAGCGCGTGCTCGGCGTCGATGAAGGCGCATTGGCCACCCACTTTTTGCATCTCGGCAATCACCTGCAAGGTGAGCGTGGTCTTGCCCGACGATTCCGGGCCGTAGATCTCGACCACCCGTCCGCGCGGCAGGCCGCCGACGCCCAGGGCGATGTCCAGGCCGAGCGAGCCGGTCGAGACGACCTGGATGTCTTCAATGACCTCGCCCTCGCCCAGACGCATGATGGTGCCCTTGCCGAACTGCTTCTCGATTTGCGCCAGGGCAACCTGCAGGGCCTTGGCTTTTTCGCTGTTGGCGGGGGTTGGGGTTTTGACGGGTGCGTCCATGAAATTCTCCTTGAATGGCAATGGTTTGGATTGGGTGCAAGTTCTGTTTTTAACAACAGGCTGGATGCTTAGACAGTAGTTTAGTGGAAGTATTGAAATCTACAATCTACTTTTTTAGTCAATTTAGTTTACTATTTTCGTCATGACCGAAAACACCTCCAATGACCGCAAGTTGGGCTGGCGCGAGGCCCATCTGGGCTACTGGCTAGGGCATGCCCAGCAGCGCTTCGATGCCCGGGTCCTGGCCCTGATGGCGCGCAACGACGAGGTGCCGCTGGCGCTGTCCAATCTGGCCGCGCGCGGCCGGCTGACGGCTTCGCACATCCACATCACCCGTCATCTGGCGCTCGGAGGCTCGCGCCTGACGGAACTGGCGCGGCGCGCCAATGTCAGCAAGCAGGCCATGGGCAAACTGGTGCAGGAGTGCGAGGCCTGGGGCCTGGTAAGCCGCTCCGACGACGCCCACGATGCACGCGCGCGCCGCATCGTCTTCACCCCGGTCGGATTGAGCTGGTTGCAGGCCTTCGGCCAGGCCGTGGCCCAGGCTGAGGCCGAGTTCAAGGCCGCGGTCGGACCGGAGGTGGCCACCGTGGTGGCCATCGGTCTGGAGGCGTATGCTGCCTGAGGAACCGTGTTGGCACCGGCGCCGGGCTGATTCGACAGGCGCCGCCTAGAATGGACCAAAAAAGAGCGCCGTCGCCGGCTTTCGCCCAGATTGGAGACAGACATGCGAATTCTGATTGTTGAAGATGACCAGGTCCTCGCCGATGGCCTGCTGCGCACGCTGCGCAGTTCGGGTGCCGCTGTCGATCACGTGGCCAGCGGGACCGAGGCCGACGCCGCGCTCATGACCAACACCGAGTTCGATCTGGTGATTCTGGATCTGGGACTGCCCAAAATGCATGGCCTGGAGGTGCTGAAAAAACTGCGCGCGCGCGGTTCCTCCCTGCCGGTGCTGATCCTGACCGCCGCCGACAGCGTCGAAGAGCGCGTCAAAGGGCTGGACTATGGCGCCGACGATTACATGGCCAAGCCGTTCAGCCTGCAGGAGCTCGAAGCGCGCGTGCGCGCCCTGGGCCGGCGCGGCATGGGAACGGCCAGCAGCACGATCAAGCACGGGCCGCTGATCTACGATCAGTCGGGTCGCGTTGCCACCATCGACGGCGTCATGATCGAACTCTCGGCGCGCGAGCTGGGCCTGCTCGAGGTCTTGCTGCAGCGCGCCGGGCGCCTGGTCAGCAAGGACCAGTTGGTGGAACGCCTGTGCGAATGGGGTGAAGAGGTCAGCAACAACGCGATCGAGGTCTACATCCACCGCTTGCGCAAGAAGATCGAAAAAGGACCGGTGCGCATCGCCACCGTGCGCGGCCTGGGCTATTGTCTGGAAAAAATCCCAGGGTGAACATCTTTCACCAGGAGCAGCGTTCGCTGTTCGGGGAAATCCTGGACTGGATGCTCACGCCGATGCTGCTGCTATGGCCGATCAGCCTGGTGCTGACCTGGCTGGTTGCGCAGAGCATCGCGGGCAAGCCGTTTGACCGGGCGCTTGAGTACAACGCCAGCGCGCTGGCGCAGCTGGTCAGCGTCAGCAACAACCGGGTCCAGTTCAATCTGCCGCTGCCGGCGCGCGAGCTGCTGCGCGCCGATGACTCCGATACCGTGTATTACCAGGTGCTGGGCGCGCAGGGCGAGTTTCTCAGCGGCGAGCATGATTTGCCCTTGCCGGCCGTCGAGGAAGAGCCTTTCTTTGGTGAAGTCCGGTTGCGCGATGCCGAAGTCCACGGCGTCGACGTCAAGATCGCCTACACCTGGGTCAAGCTGACATTGCCCAACGCCCGACCGGCGCTGGTGCAGGTGGCCGAAACCATGGAGAAACGCTCCGTGTTGGCGACGGAAATTGTCAAGGGCGTGATGCTGCCGCAGTTCGTCATCCTGCCGCTGGCGGTGCTGCTGGTGTGGCTGGCCCTGGTGCAGGCCATCAAACCGCTGAACCGGCTCGAAGAGCGGATTCGCGCACGTAAACCCGATGACCTGAGTCCGATCGATGCGCAGGCGGTTCCGCTCGAGGTTGTGCCGCTGGTGTCCTCGGTCAATGACCTTCTGATGCGGCTCAAGGAGTCGATCGCCACGCAGAAGCGCTTCCTGGCCGACGCCGCGCACCAGCTCAAGACGCCGCTGGCCGGCCTGCGCATGCAGGCGGATCTGGCACAGCGCGAGGGCGCCAATACCGAAGAACTCAAACAATCGCTGCGCCAGATCGGGCGCTCCAGCATCCGGGCCACGCACACGGTCAACCAGTTGCTGGCATTGGCGCGCGCCGAGAGCAGCGGCTCGGCGATGCCGCGCGTGAGCTGCGATCTGGCCGAGCTCACCATCTCGGTGGTGCGCGATTGCGTGCCGCGCGCGATCGAAAAGCACATCGATCTGGGCTTCGAAGGCACGCAGCCGGGCGCCGATGGCGGGCGGCTCGCCGGCAACCCCACGCTGCTCAAGGAGTTGATCCGCAACCTGGTCGACAACGCCATCAACTACACGCCATCAAGCGCCGAGAAGCCCGGCGTGATCACGGCGCGCGTGCTGACCGATCCCTTCGGCAAGACGCTGGTGCTGCAGGTGGAAGACTCCGGCCCTGGTGTCCCCGTGGCCGAACGCGAGCTGATCTTCCAGCCGTTCTATCGCGCCCTGGGAACCGAAGTCGATGGCTCGGGCCTGGGCTTGCGCATCGTGATGGAGATTGCCTACCTGCACGACGCCACCGTCGCCGTGGAAGACACCCGACCCGGCCATCAACCGCCGGGTGCGCGGTTCAATGTGCGTTTTGTCGCCGAAGCCGGCAAGCATGCGGTTTGAGTCCGCAGCGTGCGGCAATTCAGATGGCGGTTGCCAGGCTGATCAGGGCCTTCTCAATCGTGGCTGCTGGCAGGCGCCTGATCGAGCCGCTGCACTTCCTGCGGCGATAGCAGGCGCAATTCTTCCGGGCTGAGCTGTTGCTGCAGGCGCTGCGGCTCGGTCTGCTGTTCCGGTGCCAGGCCCAGGCCGGCCAGCATGCCATGGGACCAGGCGAAATACAGGCTGTTGAGCAGCACCAGAATCAGGACAAGCAAGCGCAGCATGGGCAGGGTCGGTTGAGGATCTTGGATCAAGGCGCTGGCGCGCTCGGGCGCACGCTGACCTCGGCACTGCTGATATTTTTGGGCCCCTGCGCGGTCAGCACCCGCAAGGCGCCGCCGCCGTCGACCCCCTGTGCGATGCCGCTGGTGCTGTCGCTGAGCATGACGTTCATGCCACCCAACGCATCGCGTGCATTGAACAAGGCCTGAAAGGGCCGGAAGCCCTGCTGCTCGAACACCTTGATCGTCTGCACCAGTGACGGGGCAACACGCTGCAAGGTCTGTGGCGCGTCGATGGCGGGCAGCAGTTCCTGCAGCCAGGCCGCTGGCGTCGTCAGCCCGGTGCCCCGCGGTTGTTGGATGTTGATGCCCACGCCCACCACCAGAAAGCGGCTGCTGCCGAGGCTGGCGGTTTCGATCAGGATTCCGGCCAGCTTGCGTCCATGCCACCAGATGTCGTTGGGCCACTTCAGGCGTAAATCGGGGTGCAGGCTTTGCGCGATACTGACGCCGACCGCCAGCGACAAGCCCGACCAGTCTTGCGGTGCCAGCGGCAGGCCCAGCGAAAAAGTCAGCGCGCTCGCCGCCTCACCGCTGAGCCACTGGCGTCCGAGGCGACCACGGCCCGCGGTTTGCTGCTCGGCCACCAGCAGCACCGGTTCGAGCCGGCCGGCGCGGGTGCGGCGCATCAGTTCGGTGTTGGTCGAATCGATCTGGGTCAGCACTTCAACGCCAAAGCCGGGCAGATGGGGGGCAACAGCCTCCCGGATCGTCTCAGCAGGCCATCGTGTCGGCATGCCCATGGTCGTTCAGCGATGGCCGCGCTTGGGTGCGAGCAGGGTGCCGCGACAATTCTTTGCGCCGCACCAGCACGGGTATTCGGCCTTGAGCTTGGGCGTGTAACGCGCGTCGATGACCAGGCCATAGTCGTAGCTCAATTCCTCGCCGGCGCGGATGTTGCGCAGGGCCTTGATGAAGACGCGGCCGTCCTGTTCGTCGGCTTCGCAGTTGGGCTCGCAGGCGTGGTTGATCCAGCGTGACGAGTTGCCTCCCACCAGGGCATCGATGACGTGGGTCTCGCTGACGTGAAAATAGAAGGTGTGGTTCGGGTCTTGCGCGTCGTGCGGATGGCGCTCCTGCGCTTCGGGCCAGCTGATGACCTCGCCCACGTACTCGATCAGGGTCTCGCCTTCGGCAATGTCCTGCAGCGCAAACACGCCCTTGCCGTGCACGCCGGAGCGGCGGGTTTGAATGCGACGACCGTTGTCGGAGGCGGGTTTTTTGGGCACGTCTGAAAAATTTGGTATGGTGAACTCGTATGGGCGCGTGTGTGCGCGCTCACGTGTAGGTGCGTGCGCCCGTGCGCCCGCGAGAACAGGGATTGTAGTCAGATGAAAAACGCAGTTGTCACGAAAACATTGGTCATAGCCGAGAAGCCTTCGGTAGCCCAGGACATTGTGCGGGCGCTCACGCCCATTGCCGGCAAGTTCGACAAGCACGACGAGCATTTCGAAAACGACACATACGTTGTCACCAGCGCCGTCGGTCACCTGCTGGAAATCCAGGCACCCGAGGAATTCGATGTCAAGCGCGGCAAGTGGAGCTTTGCCCACCTGCCGGTGATCCCTCCGCACTTCGACGTCAAGCCGATGGACAAGACCAAGACGCGGCTCAACGCCATCGTCAAGCAGGCCAAGCGCAAGGACGTCGGCGCCTTCATCAATGCCTGCGATGCCGGGCGCGAGGGCGAGCTGATCTTTCGCCTGATCCAGCAGTACAGCAAGGTCAAGCTGCCGGTGCAGCGCCTGTGGCTGCAGTCGATGACGCCGCAGGCCATTCGAGACGGCTTTGCCAGCCTGCGCAGCGACCAGCAGATGCTGCCGCTGGCCGATGCCGCGCGCTGCCGCAGCGAGGCCGACTGGCTGGTGGGCATCAACGGCACGCGCGCCATGACCGCCTTCAACTCGCGCGACGGCGGCTTCTTCCTGACCACGGTGGGCCGCGTGCAGACGCCGACCCTGTCGGTGGTGGTGGAGCGCGAGGAAAAAATCCGTAAATTCATCAGCCGCGACTATTGGGAGGTGCACGCCAGCTTCGCCGCCCAGGCCGGCGACTACAACGCCAAGTGGTTCGACCCCGCTTGGAAGCGCGCCGCGGCCAACGCCGCTGCCGGCAATGAGGAGATCGACGCCGAGCTCCGGGCCGATCGTCTCTGGAGCCAGCGCGAGGCCCAGGCCATTGCCGACGCCGTGCGCGGCAAGCAGGGCACGGTGACCGAGGAGAGCAAGCCCACCACGCAGGCCTCGCCGCTGCTGTTCGACCTGACCTCGCTGCAGCGCGAGGCCAACGGCAAGTTCGGTTTTTCGGCCAAGACCACGCTGTCGATCGCGCAAAGCCTGTACGAGCGCCACAAGGCCCTGACCTATCCGCGTACCGATTCGCGCGCCCTGCCCGAAGACTACGTGCCGGTGGTGAAGCAGACTTTCGAGATGATCAGCGCAAGCAGCATGAAGCACCTGGCGCCGCACGCGCGCACGGCGCTCGAGGGAAACTACATCAGCAAGAGCAAGCGCATCTTCGACAACGCCAAGGTCAGCGATCACTTCGCCATCATTCCCACGCTGCTGGCGCCGCACGGCCTGAGCGAAGCGGAACAGAAGATCTACGACCTGGTCGTGCGCCGCTTCATGGCGGTGTTCTTCCCGAGTGCCGAGTACCAGATCACCACACGCATCACGACAGTTGCCCCGCACAGTTTCAAGACCGAAGGCAAGGTGCTGGTCAAGCCCGGCTGGCTCGCAATCTACGGCAAGGAAGCCGCCGAAGAGGTCAAGGATGGCGACGAGAAGAGCCCGGGCAACCTGGTGCCGGTCAAGCCAGGTGAACAGGTCAAGGCGGAGGCCGTCGACCCCAAGGGTTTGAAAACGCGCCCGCCCGCGCGCTACTCGGAAGCCACCCTGCTCGGCGCCATGGAAGGCGCGGGCAAGACCGTGGAAGACGACGAACTGCGCGAGGCCATGCAGGAAAAGGGCCTGGGCACGCCAGCCACGCGATCGAGCATCATCGAAGGCCTGATCGCGGAAAAGTACATGCTGCGCGAGGGTCGCGAGCTGATTCCCACGGCCAAGGCTTTCCAGTTGATGACACTGCTGCGCGGCCTGGGCGTCGAGGAACTCTCCAAGGCCGAATTGACCGGCGAGTGGGAGTACAAGCTCGCGCAGATGGAGCACGGCAAACTGAGCCGCGAGTCCTTCATGGCCGACATTGCCGCCATGACCGAGCGCATGGTCAGAAAAGCCAAGGAATACGACCGCGATACCGTCCCCGGCGACTACGCCACGCTGCAGGCCCCGTGCCCGAACTGCGGCGGCATCGTCAAGGAGAACTACCGGCGCTACACCTGCACCGGCAAGTCCGGCGCGGAAGAGGGCTGCGGCTTTTCGTTCGGCAAGACGCCGGCCGGGCGTACCTTCGAGGTGGCCGAGGTGGAGCAGTTCCTGCGCGATCGCAAAATCGGTCCGCTCGACGGATTCCGCTCCAAGGCCGGCTGGCCTTTCACGGCCGAGATGGTCATCAAGTTCGACGAGGAGACCAAGAACTACAAGCTCGAATTCGATTTCGGAGACGACAAGAAGGGCGAGGAAAGCGGCGAGCTGATCGACTTCAGCGCGCAGCAATCCCTGGGTGCCTGCCCCAAGTGCGGCGCCGCCGTGTTCGAGCACGGCAAGAGCTACGTCTGCGAGAAATCGGTGTCGACGCTGGCGCAGCCCACGCCGAGCTGTGACTTCAAGAGCGGCCAGATCATCCTGCAGCAGCCGATCGGGCGCGAACAGATGAGCAAGCTGCTGCAGACCGGCAAGACCGACATGCTGGACAAGTTCGTCTCGATGCGCACGCGGCGCGGCTTCAAGGCTATGCTGGCCTGGGACGCCGAGGCCGGCAAGGTCAACTTCGAGTTCGCGCCGAGCAAGTTCCCGCCGCGCAAGACCGCTGCGAAGACCTTTGCCGGCGCCACTGCGAAGGCCGGCGCTGCGGTGAAGGTGGCAGCGAAAAAGGCTGCTGTCAAGAAGCCTGCCGTCAAGGTGGCCGCCAAGAAAGCAGCGGCCAAGACCGTCAAGGCCAAGGTGCCGCGCAAGACGACGGCCGGCAACGGCCTGCAGCCGAGCGCCGCGCTGGCCGCCGTGATCGGCGCCGAGGCCGTGGCACGGCCGCAGGTGATCAAGAAACTGTGGGACTACATCAAGGCCAAAGGCCTGCAGGATGCGGCCAACAAGCGTGCCATCAATGCCGACGCCAAGCTGTTGCCGATCTTCGGCAAGCCGCAGATCACGATGTTCGAGCTGGCCGGAATCGTCGGCAAGCATTTGGCATAACATCTCGATTCTTCACACAGGAGAGTGCCATGACGCAAACCGTTTCCAGTGCTGGCTTCACGTTGTCGAGCCCGGAGATCAAGGCCGATGCCTTGATGGAGCAACGCTTTGAATACAACGGCTTCGGCTGTTCCGGCGAGAACAAATCGCCGGCGCTCAAGTGGCAGGGTGCGCCCGCGGGCACCAAGGCTTTTGCCGTCACCGTCTACGACCCCGATGCGCCCTCCGGCTCCGGCTGGTGGCACTGGGTCGTGATCAACATCCCGGCCAATGTGACTGAACTCGCATCCAACGCCGGCGCCGAAGGCGGCGCCAATCTGCCCAAGGGTGCGCGCCATGTGCGCATCGACTACGGCGTCGCGGCCTGGGGCGGCATGGCGCCGCCGCCCGGCGACGCGCCGCACCGCTACATCTTCACCGTGCATGCGCTCAAAGACGTGCTCGACATCCCGCTTGATGCCACCGCTGCGCTGGCCGGCTTCATGATCAACGCCAACAGCTTGGGCAAGGCCACGTTCACGGCGCGCTACGGAAGATAACGAGCCCCCACGGTCGCCCACTTCGTGTGGCTCCCTACCCTCCGAGGGGGCCGTCGCTTGCTTGGGGCGGCCCGGACCGGCGCGTTGCCGGCGCGAGCAACAAATGTTATGTGGACTCGGGCATCTGCCCGTCAATGTAATACCAGCGCCCGTCCTCGCGCACAAAGCGGCTGATCTCGTGCATGCGCTGGGCGCGACCGCTGTCGCGGCAGCGCGCCACGAACTCCACCACGCCGGCATCGCCGGACTGCTCGGCGTGGCGCACCTCCAGCCCGAGCCACTTGAGCGGCGCGAGTTCCAGTTCGCCCGGCGCGGTGGCCGGGTGCCAGGTGGCCAGCAGGTAGTCGATCAATCCGAGCACATAGGCGCTGTAGCGCGAGCGCATCAGGGCTTCGGGTGTCGGCGCGTGCCGGCCTTCGCGCAAGCCCGCGTGCCATGCGCCGCAGCAGTCAACGTAGGTCTGGCCGCTGCCGCAGGGGCAGGGCGTGTGCGCCGCGAGCTGGTTCTTGGGTCGGGCGGCGATCCGCTGCGCAGCCATCACATCGGGATGCGAAACGCCTTCGACACCAACGCGAAGGCCTGCGGGCTGTCCCACTCCTCGGCGCCGTAGTACTTGCCCAGCACTTTGCCATGGGCGTCGACCAGCAGCGTCAGCGGCAGGCGCTCGGCGCCCAACATGTTCTCCAGCAGCAGCCGCTGGTCGATGTAGTGGGCAAACGTGGTGCCCGAGCGCTTCACGAAGGCCTTGGCCGCTTCCGGGTAGTCGTCGGTGGAGATGCCGATCACGGTGAACTGCTTGCCGAGCTTGCTGCGCGCCAGGCGTTCCAGTGAGCCGATTTCCTGCCGGCACGGTCCGCACCAGCTGGCCCAGACGTTGATGATCAAAGGCTTGCCGCGAAACTCCGAGAGCTTGCGCGACGGCCCCGACAAGCCCAGCATCGTGGCCTCGCGCAGCGTGCCGCCGATTTCAACCTCGCCAGGGGTCTTGGCAAAGACCGGCGGCGTTGCCAGCGCCAGACAGAGCAGCAAAAAAGAGAAGATCGATCGCATGGCCGGCAGTCTACCAGCCGGCATATTCCCGCACCGTCACCCCCGCCTTGCCCGCTCGTACAGCGGCAGCACCTTGGGCAGGTTGGCTTCGATCTCGGCGATGCGCGATTTGCCGGACGGGTGAGTGGAGAGCCACTGCGGTGGCGCGTTTTTGCTGACGGTACTCATCTTCTGCCACAGGCTGACACCGGCACGCGGGTCGTAGCCGGCGCGGGCGGCCAGCTCCATGCCGACCAGATCGGCTTCCGATTCGTCCTCGCGGCTGAATTCGAGGGTCAGCAGATTGGCGCCGCCGCGCGCCAAGCCGTCGGTCAGGCGCGGGTCAATGCCGAAGACCCCGGCCACCACGGCGCCGCCGAGGCGTGCCGCGCCTTGCGTGACGGCGCTCTTGCCCATGCGCTTGCGCGCATGCTCGCGCAGCGCGTGCGCCACCTCGTGGCCCATCACCATCGCCACCTCGTCGTCGCTGAGCTTGAGCTGATTGAGGATGCCGGTATAGAAGGCGATCTTGCCGCCCGGCATGCAAAAGGCATTAACCTGCCGGCTGCCGATCAGGTTGACCTCCCACTGCCAGTCGCGCGCCCGCGGGTTCCAGACCCCGGTGAAAGGAATGATGCGCTGGGCGATCGCGCGCAGGCGCCTGACCTGCGCGTTGTCCTTCGGGCCCAGCGCGTTCTGGGCTGCAGCCTGCTGCAGCAACTGGGCATATTGCTGCGTGGCCGAGCGCTCCACGCTTTCGGCCGGCACCAGCCTGCTGAAAGCCGAGTTGCCACCGACGTCAACGCCCTCGCGCGCCAGGGCCGGCAATGAGGCAGCGGCGCCTAGCGCCAGCGCCAGCAGCAGGCGGCGCAGGAAGGTGGTGTAGGTCAGGTTTGGCATCGTGGACAGGAGGAGGCAGCGCGTATTATTGACGCATGACTCCAAGTGCCTCCGACACCGTACAAATCAAGCCCACGTGGCTGGCCACGTTCAAGGTTTACCTGGAGCCGCCCAGCCTGCGCATGCTGCTGTTGGGATTCTCCGCCGGGCTGCCGCTGCTGCTGGTGCTGGGCACGCTGAGCTTCTGGCTGCGCGAGGCCGGCATCGACCGCACCACCATCGGTTACCTGAGCTGGGTCGGGCTGGCCTACGCCTTCAAGTGGGTCTGGGCGCCGCTGGTGGACTGGCTGCCGATCCCGCTGCTGACGCGCTGGCTGGGCCGGCGGCGCAGCTGGCTGCTGCTGGCACAACTGGCGGTCATGGCGGGCCTGGTGGCAATGTCCTTCAACGACCCGCGCGTGGCGCTGCAACCGGTGGTCTGGGGCGCGCTCTCGGTCGCCTTTGGCTCTGCCACGCAGGACATTGCCCTTGATGCCTTTCGGATCGAATCGGCCAACACCGACCGGCAGGCGGCGCTGGCCGCGGCGTATCAGACCGGCTACCGGCTGGCCATGATCTGGTCCGGCGCCGGCGTGCTGTGGCTGGCGGCGCGCTCCGAGGTGGCCGGGCTCGCCGTGTACCAGCACAGCGCCTGGCAGACCGCCTACCTGGTGATGGCGGCGTCGATGCTGCTCGGCATGGTGACGGTGCTGCTGTCGCCAGAGCCGGGGCTGCGTGCCATGCCCAAGGCGAGGAATCTGGCCGAGTGGCTGCGCGGCGCCCTGATCGATCCGTTTGCCGACTTCCTGCGGCGCTACGGCAGGCGGGCCGTGCTGATCCTGGCCCTGATCGCGGTCTACCGCATCAGCGATGTGGTGATGGGCATCATGGCCAATCCGTTCTATGTCGACATGGGCTACACCAAGGACGAGGTGGCGGCGGTGACCAAGATCTACGGTGTCATCATGACGCTGGCCGGCGCCTTCATCGGCGGCGCCATGTCATTGCGGCTCGGCGTGATGCGCGTGCTGATGCTCGGCGCGGTGCTCAGCGCGGCGAGCAATCTGCTGTTTGCCTGGCTCTTCACACGCGGCCACGATGTGAGCTCGCTGATCTTCGTGATCTCGGCGGACAACCTCTCCAGCGGCATTGCCTCGGCGGCGTTCATCGCATATCTGTCGAGCTTGACAAATCTCAACTACTCGGCAACCCAATACGCCATATTCAGTTCCGTGATGCTACTTGCCCCCAAATTTTTGGCGGGTTACTCGGGCCGTTATGTCGATGCGTTCGGTTACCAAAACTTCTTCTGTGCAACGGCCCTGCTGGGCGTTCCGGTGCTGCTGCTGGTGTGGCTGGCATCCAGGAACAAGAACACCTAGCGCAGTCTCTGCGCTGGCGCTGCTGTAGCGCCACCTGGCGGGCCGTGTCATGTTGCAGGACGCCAGCATTTCCAACGACGTCCCGGCTTGGTCCGGCGCAGCGCAAGGCGCGCTGAGGCTGGCGCTGGAGGTCCGCGCATGAACGCGCGCGACCCGGCACTGGCCGTGTGCGAGCCGGGGCAGGGCGCTCCGCTGGGCGCCAGTTGCCTGACGTTGCAGGGACGTGAAGGTGTCAACTTTGCCGTTCATTCAAGCGATGCCGAACGCGTGGAAGTCTGCCTCTTTGACGAGAGTGGCTTGCGGGAAGTCGCCCGATGGAGTCTGCCGGGGCGCACCGGAGCGGTCTGGCATGGCTTTGTGCCCGGCATCACCTGCGGGCAGTTGTACGGGCTGCGCGCCCATGGCCCTTACCGGCCGGCCAGCGGGCAGCGCTTCAATCCGGCCAAATTGCTGATCGACCCATTTGCCCGCGCGCTCGAGGGGTCGACCGACCAGTTGGCGCTGGAGCGCGATTATGTTGGGCCGCTGGCGCGCGACCCGCTGTTGCGCAATGCCGCGCCGGACCCGCATGACAACGCGGCGCGCATTCCCAAAGCGCGGGTTCTGAATCTGGCGCAGGAACTCCGGGCGGGCGCAGCCATTGCGCCCGGACCACAGGTGCCGCTGTCGCAGACCGTGCTCTATGAGGCGCACGTCAAGGGCCTGACACAGCGCCACCCCGATGTGGCGCCAGCGCTGCGCGGCCGCTACGCAGGGGTGGTCAGCGCGCCGCTGCTCGCGCACTACCGGCGCCTGGGCATCACGACCCTGTGCCTGCTGCCGGTGCAGCTCCACGTGACTCAGGCGCACCTGCTGGCCGGAGGCCCGAGCAATGACTGGGGCAACAACACACTGGGTTACTTCGTGCCCGAGCCCTGCTATGCCAGCGGCCAGTTTGCCGATGCGCGCGTCGAATTCCGCCACATGGTCGATACGCTGCACCGCAACGGCCTTGAAGTGGTGCTCGATGTGGTTTACAACCACAGCGCCGAAGGCGATGCTGTCGGACCGACGCTGAGCTGGCGCGGCCTGGACAACGCGAGCTGGTACGCATTGGACGAGGCCGGCCAGCACCTCGATTTCAGCGGCTGCGGCAACGGCTTCAACCTGGGCCAGCCCTGCGCCCGCACCCTGGTGCTGGAGAGCCTGCGGTGGTGGGTGCAGGCCTTTGGTGTCGATGGCTTTCGTTTCGATCTGGCCAGCGCCCTCGGGCGCGGCGCGCGCGCGCCCCATCGCTTCGAGGCCAGTTCCGAACTGCTGCGCGCGATTGCGCTGGACCCGGTGCTGGCCCATGTCAAGTGCATCGCCGAGCCCTGGGACCTGGGACCCGATGGCTACCAGCTTGGCCGGTTTCCGTCCGGCTGGCACGAGTGGAACGACCGCTTTCGCGACAGCACGCGCGCCTTCTGGCTCGGCTTCGACTGCACGCGCGGCGAATTCGCGCGCCGCTTCACCGCGTCCGGCGACCTCTTCGATCATGATGGCCGCGGCCCGCTCGACAGCGTCAACCTGATCACAGCGCACGACGGCATGACGCTGGCTGACCTGACCTCCTACACGCACAGGCACAAGCACCCGCGCGACAAGGGCGCCGGCCGGCGCGATGGACGCGACAACAGCTTCAGCGCCAATGCCGGCGTCGAAGGCCCGACGACCCGAGCCGATGTGCTGGCGCTGCGCGGTCAGTGGCGGCGCGCGCTGCTGACCACCCTGCTGTGCGCGCAGGGAATGCCGCAGTTGCTGGCGGGCGATGAGTTTGGCCATTCGCAGCGTGGCAACAATCATGCCTATTGCCAGGACGGCGAGCTCAGCTGGCTCGATTGGGACGGCGCCGATCACGCGCTGACCGATTTCGTCGCCAGCGCGGTCCGTCTGCGCCACGAGCATCCGGCGTTGCGCCATGCGCGCTGGTTTGAGGTCGCCGCGCCGCAGGGGGCCGCGACGACAGGCATCCGCTGGCGCAAGCCCGATGGCTCCGCCCTGACGACGAACGACTGGGACGATCCCGATGAGCGCGGTCTGGCCTGCCTGATCGAGGTGACGGATGCGGCACAACCGCCGACCGAGCGCTGGTTGCTGCTGTTTCATCCGACCGGTCCGGCCCGCACGTTCCAACTGCCGCCGGGCAGTTGGCGCCGCGTGCTTGACAGCGCGGCGGCACTGGCCTTGCCGCTGGCCCAGTGGGCGTCGGCCGAGCTCTGCCGGGAGACTTGCGAGGTGTCGTCACCCGCGCTGCTGGCGCTGGTGCAGATCGTGGCACCGTCCGGTGCCGCGCTCGACCTTTCAATTGTTCCCGAGGTGTGCGATGCGCAACGGTGATTCGCGTCAACCGGTGCGACAGACGATTGCACTGGTGCTGGCAGGCGGGCGCGGCGCCCGGCTGCACGGTCTGACCGAGCATTGCGCCAAGCCCGCCGTGTACTTCGGCGGCAAGTTCCGCATTGTCGATTTCGTTCTGTCGAACTGCATGAATTCCGGCCTGCACCGCATCGGCGTGTTGACGCAGTACCAGTCGCACGGTCTGCTGCGCCACCTGCAGCATGGCTGGTCGTTCCTGCGCAACGAGTTCAACGAGTTCATCGACCTGCTGCCGGCGCAGCAGCGCATCGACGACGAGTTGTGGTACCGCGGAACGGCCGACGCGGTATTCCAGAATCTGGACCTGCTGCGCAGCTACCGGCCGAAATATGTCCTCATTCTGGCCGGCGACCATGTCTACAAGATGGATTTCGCCAATTTGATTGAAGACCATGTGGCCCAGGGTGGCCAGTGCACCGTGGCCTGCATCGAGGTGCCGCTGGCGCAGGCGCATGCCTTTGGGGTGATGACGGTGGATGCCGCTCGGCGCATCACGGACTTCGAGGAAAAGCCGGGCCAGCCGCAGCCGATGCCGGACAAACCGGGTTTCGCGCTGGCCAGCATGGGCGTTTATGTTTTCAACGCCGACTATCTATTTGCCGCGCTCAAGGCCGATTTCGGCGCGGTGTCCTCGGAACACGACTTCGGCAAGGACCTGATTCCGGCCGTAGTGGCGCGCGGCGAGGCGGTGGCCCATCCGTTCGAACTGTCCTGCGTGAAGACCAGCCCGCAGGCACCGGCTTATTGGCGCGACGTCGGCACCGTCGACGCCTACTGGTCTACCAACATCGACCTGACGGCGACGATTCCCGAGCTCGACCTGTACGATCAGGACTGGCCGATCTGGACCTGCCAGGACACCTTGCCGCCGGCGAAATTTGTCTTTGATGACGATGGCCGGCGCGGCATGGCGGTCGATTCGCTGGTCGCGGGTGGCTGCATCGTGTCGGGCTCGTTGGTGCGGCGCTCGGTGCTGTTCACGGGCTCGCACATCCAGTCGTTCAGCCGCGTCGAAGAATGCGTTGTTCTGCCCAGGGCCGATATCGGCCAGCGCTGCCACTTGCGCAAGGTGGTTGTGGACGAGGGCTGCCATATTCCCGACGGCATGATCATCGGTTTCGACGCGGTCGACGACGCCCGGCGCTTTTATCGCAGTCCGGGCGGCGTGACGCTCGTCACCAGCGCCATGCTCAAGGCGCTCGAGACGAGCGACAGCGCTTGCTGTGAAGCGCGCAGTGCTGCGCCGGACCCCGTTTGGTGAAGGAGTGAGCATGCCCCTGAATGTTCCCTTTGAATACGACCGTCCCAGCAACACGGTGGAAGCCCTGCGCCTGTCGATCTCGAACCGGCTGGTCTATGCGGTTGGCAAGGACCTGCGCACGGCAAGCCAGCACGACTGGCTGTCCGCCGTGACGCATGCGGTGCGCGACCGCCTCATGAACAGCTGGCGCGAATCGCTGGCCCGCACCGACGAGCAGGACGCCAAGCAGGTGTACTACCTGTCGTTGGAGTTCCTGATCGGGCGTTCGCTGGTCAATGCCATGCTGGCCGCCGACATCTTTGAGCCCGTGCGCCAGGCGTGCACCCTGCTCGGCGCCGACTTCGATGCCCTGATCGAACTCGAGCCCGACGCTGGTCTGGGCAATGGCGGCCTCGGCCGGTTGGCCGCCTGTTTCCTGGACTCGATGGCGACGCTGGGGCTGCCCGGTCGCGGCTACGGCATCCGCTATGAGTTCGGCATGTTCAGGCAGGGCATCGTGGACGGCCAGCAGGTCGAAACCCCGGACTACTGGCTGGCCAATGGTTATCCGTGGGAGTTCATGCGTCCGGAGTCGAGCTACCTTGTGCACTTCGGCGGGCGTCTGGCCATGCAGGACGGCCGCGCGCAATGGCTCGACACCGAGGATGTGATCGCCACCGCTTACGACAACCCCGTGCCAGGCGGCGCCCTGCGCAGTGTCGTCACCTTGCGCCTGTGGTCTGCGCGCGCTTGCGGCGGGGTCAATCTGGCCGCATTCAACCAGGGCGATTACATCCATGCGGTGGAGGCGAAAAACCAGTCGGAGAACGTCTCGCGCGTGCTGTACCCGGACGACCACACCGAGCACGGGCGCGAATTGCGCCTGCGCCAGGAGTACTTCTTCGTCAGCGCCTCGCTGCAGGATATCCTGCAGCACCATGCCCGCGCTCACCTGGGCTTCATGGAATTGGCCGACAAGGTGGCGATCCACCTCAATGACACGCATCCGGCGCTGGCGATTCCGGAGTTGATGCGCCTGCTGGTGGACGAGCACCAGCTCGACTGGGAAAGCGCCTGGGGCCTTTGCACGCGGATTTTTTCCTACACCAACCACACGCTGATGGAAGAGGCGCTCGAGACCTGGCCGGTCGAATTGCTCGCGCGCGTGCTGCCGCGGCATCTGGGCATCATCTACGACATCAACGCCCGCTTCCTGACCGAGGTGCATCAACGCTTTCCTGATGACAACACCCTGCTGCGCCGCGTATCGCTGATCGAGGAGCGCGGTGTGCGCCGCGTGCGCATGGCGCACCTGTCGGTGCTCGCCAGCCACAAGGTCAATGGCGTCTCGGCCCTGCACAGCGCGTTGATGGCGCAGACCCTGTTCTCCGATTTTTCGCGGCTCTATCCGGAGCGCTTTTGCAACAAGACCAATGGCATCAGCCCGCGGCGCTGGCTCTTGCAGGCAAACCGGCCGCTCGCGCACCTGATCGACAGCCGCATCGGGAGCGGCTGGCGCGGCGACCTGACGCAGTTGTCGCGTCTGCGCGAACTTGCCAACGAGTCCGAGTTTCAAAGCGCCTTCCGGCTGGCCAAGCAGCAGAACAAGTCGCGCCTGGCCGACCTGATTGCGCGCAGCACGGGCGTGAACGTCAATCCGCAGAGCCTGTTCGATGTGCAGGCCAAGCGCATGCACGAGTACAAGCGCCAGCTGCTCAATGTGCTGCACGTCATCACGCGCTACCACCGCATACTGGCCCAGCCGCAAGCCAACTGGGTGCCGCGCACCGTCATCTTCGCCGGCAAGGCGGCATCGGCCTACTACATGGCCAAGCTGACGATCCGGTTGATCCACGACCTGGCGCGCGTAATCAACAACGATGCGCGCATCGGGAACCAGTTGCGGGTGGCGTTCATACCCGATTACCGGGTCTCGCTGGCCGAGATCATCATTCCGGGCGCCGACCTGTCGGAGCAGATCTCGACCGCCGGTACCGAAGCCTCGGGGACCGGCAACATGAAGTTCGCGCTCAATGGCGCACTGACCATCGGCACTTGGGACGGCGCCAATATCGAGATCACGGAACAGGTCGGGGCGGACAACATCTTCATCTTCGGCAACCGGATCGAGAAAGTCACCGAGCTGCGGGCCTGCGGCTACCAGCCGCGGCATATCTACGAGGAGAACTTCGACCTCAAGTCGGCCATTGACCGCCTGGCCGAAGGCGCTTTCTCGCCCGGCGAACCGAACCGCTACAGCGACGTGGTCAATGCCCTGCTCGATTCCGATCACTACCAGCTGCTGGCCGACTACGCCGATTACGCCGCATGCCAAGACCGGGTCGATGCGCTCTACCGCCGGCCTTCGGCCTGGACGCGCAGTGCGATTCTGAATGTTGCCGGCATGGGGCATTTCTCCTCGGACCGTGCGATCCGCGAATATGCCAGCGAGATCTGGGCCATCGAACCGCTGCGCGCGCCGCCTTTGTTGTAGGCCGTCCGGCTTTCGTTTCCCCTCGCGTTTACCAAACTTTACAGTCGCTGCAAGCGCTTGCGCAGGCGCTGCCGTAGACTGCCACCATGAGCCAGCATTTGTTGATGATTGAAGATGACGCCCGCCTGGCGCAGATGGTGGGCGAATATTTGGGCCAGTCCGGTTTCGAGGTCAGTCATGCCGGTGACGGGCAAAGCGGCCTGAGCGCCGTGCAGAGCGCCCCGCCTGATCTGGTGATCCTGGACCTGATGTTGCCCGACATGGACGGACTTGAAGTCTGCCGGCGCATCCGCGCGATGTCGGGTGCGCGGGCCCAGGTGCCGGTGCTGATGCTGACCGCCAAGGGTGATCCGATGGACCGAATCATCGGGCTCGAAATCGGTGCCGACGACTACCTACCCAAACCGTTCGAGCCGCGCGAGCTGCTGGCGCGTATTCGGGCGGTCTTGCGCCGGCGCGTCGAGGGTGCGCCGGAAATCGGCAAGCAGCTGCGCTTCGGCTCGCTCGAAATCGACCGCGATGCGCGCGTCGTCAGCGTTGCCGGCCAGCCCTGCGACCTGACGTCCTACCAGTTTGACCTGCTGGTGGCCTTGGCCGAGCGCGCCGGCCGGGTTCTGACGCGTGACCAGATCATGGAAGCGGTGCGGGGTCGTGAACTCGATGCCTTCGACCGCTCGATCGATGTGCACATGGGCCGCATTCGCGCCGCGATCGAGGCCGATCCCAAGGAGCCCAAGCGCATCCTCACGGTGCGTGGCGTCGGCTATGTCTTTGCGCGTCAGCAAGACTGAGATCGCGCTCCTTTTTTCCAGACTGACAGGTTCCCAGGTATGTTTCTCAAACGCCTGTATGCGCGCATCTGGTTGGCCGTTGTGCTGGCGGTGGCGGTGCTCACCTTTCTGGTGGCCTGGGCCTGGCGCTTGACGGTCGAGCCGCCGCTGCGCGACGTGGTCATCCGCAATGAGGCCGGGCAGATCATTGGCAACGGCCATAGCCGGCGCCGGCGCCCGCCCGGCGCCAACATCGCGGTCCAGCCTTCGGGCGAGCCGCAGGCGCAGGCGCCATCGTTCGGGTTGCAGGAAGACCCGAACGGCTACGGGCCCGAGTTTGTGGTGCTGATGCGCGACGGTCAAATCGTTCACATGCAACTGCCGCGTCCGCCGCGCTCGCCCTGGAATCTTGCGCCTTTCGGGTTCTTCTGGACCCTGGCGCTGGTGGCGGTGGCGGTGGCGCTGGCCACCTACCCGATCATCCGCAAGCTCACCCGCCGCCTCGAGCTCTTGCAGAACGGCGTTGAAAAGTGGGGCGAAGGTGATCTTTCCGTGCGTGTCGCCGAGACCGGGCAGGACGAAGTCGCATTTCTGGCCCGGCGCTTCAACCATGCTGCCGAGCGCGTCGAAAACCTCGTCAAATCCCACGAAACCCTTTTGGCCTCGCAAAAGTCGCTGCTCGCCAATGCCTCGCACGAGCTGCGCTCGCCCCTGACCCGGATCCGGATGGGGATGGAGCTGATGGGCTCGCCATCGTCGCCCACCTTCAAGAATGAAATTTCACGCAACATCGCCGAGCTTGACCAGTTGATCGAGGAAATCCTGCTCGCCAGTCGGCTCGACGCGCGCGAGGCCGATCTGGGCACCATCGAGTCGGTTGATCTGATCGGGCTGGCGGCCGAGGAATGCGCGCGCGCCGGGGCCGAGCTGATCATCGAGGCTTCGCAGGATGGGCAATCCGCCGCCGCAGCGTCCCTGCCCGTGCAGGGCGTGACCAAGCTGCTGCGCCGGGTGATGCGCAACCTGCTGGAGAATGCGCGCCGCCATGCCGCGGGCGATATCAGCGTGACGCTCGACAAGACCGGTGCGTACGCCGTGATCCGGGTCTGTGATCACGGGCCTGGCGTTCCGGAGGCGTTGCGTGAGCGCATTTTCGAGCCCTTTTACCGTCTGCCCGGGGCCACCGAGCGCGATGGCGGTGTCGGCTTGGGCCTGGCCCTGGTGAAATCGATCACGCTGCGCCACGGTGGCAACGTGTCGTGCCAGAACCGGCCCGAGGGCGGCGCCTGTTTTGTTGTGGAATTGCCGCTGGCGGCCGAGCGCAAGACCTGAAACCGGCAAAAACCTGCGGTTTTCTTGCAAAAAATGGCTCAATATCCCCCTTTTGGGGGATAGCCTAATGATTCCGGGCTGGCTAAAGTTACCCCAGCTGCTGTCACACAGTGATCGCGCGATTGGACAGGGTCAACAAACAAAAGGCTTCAAGCCCCCACAACTGACGCTTCCATCGTGCACCCGTTTTGGGGATGTTTGCCAAGCCACCTTCGGGTGGCTTCTTTTTGTGCGCCCAGCATGGGCGCACTCCCGGAGGTGCAAGTCCTCCCGCAAGCTGACCACAGCGAGCGAAGTGAAGCGCAACTGCATGAGGGCGACCGAGTGTGGGAAGGAAGCGCGGAGCGTAAATCATGAGCCGATGAAC